>CAZBMF010000016.1:0-8725 GCA_964492925.1 uncultured Rhizobium sp.
GCCTATTTCGGTGTCGTATTTGATGCCTATGAAAAATGATTTTTCATTTATTGTGGGATTAGGGACTGATTTTTCACTGCGTACAAAGGAGAATATTACTTATAAAGCCAGGATAGAGCCTGGGAATATAATCATGAATCACGAAATGGATTTAATCCGTACTTCAACGTTTAAATTTGAAAATGCGGTTTTCACAATGGGAGTTCAAAAGCTATGGAAAGGATTTGCCTTTCAAAGCATGATGTATTTTGACAAGAAATTCGGTGATGTAGATTATCGTCAAATGCCCATGAGTGCGGGATTGAAGGTTCAGATTTTATATTATTTGAGAAAATAAAAAAGGCAGCTTTTGCTGCCTATCATTTTGTTATGAAATGTAAATGAACCATTTACTTTTTGGTTGTGTCAATTGCTGTTTTTGAATGATCGGTTGAATCTTTGTTGGTTTCACAATTGTTGCATTTTGCCTTGCTCTCTGAATGCTTGGTGCTGTATTTTGTTCCCAAAGCAGTGGCCAAAAAGGTAACCATGAGCAAAGTAATAATAAATTGTGAAGATAATTTCTGAATAAATTCGCTGTCTTGCAAAGAATTTAATACAATTGCCAAACATAATAATGCGGCCAATACCATCATGATATTTCCTCCTGGCCAATGCATAAATTTAAATGCACTGCCAATAGTAACAGCCAATAAGGTTAAGGTAGCTAGGAAATTCTGAACTGTGTTGAGTCCTTTTTCTTTATTTTCTGAATATCCAACCAGGATAATTCCAAGTATGAGCGCCAAAGTGCCTAAAAGAATTAAAACATTGGCCCCTGGCCAAGATTCTAATTTGAAAATAGTTCCAGTAATAAGAACAACAAAGGAAATGAGGTTGATTATTTTTTTCATGGAAGCGAATTACAATCATTTGAATGATAATGGAATACCTATTTTTAGGTATTTTACAATTCCAATGGATGAATTATTGTTTTATAAGGGGGAATTCTGCCCCAAAAACAATGTTGTATTGTGAAAAACCAAATTGCTGAGAGGCCTTATCTGAGGCAAACCTCGTGGTTTTAATATCTGGCATGTTGATATAGCCAAGTTTATATTCTGTTTGAATGAACAAACGGTTCTTGATTTTTAACTGTGCCGATACAACTCCCGCAACGCCAAAACCAGATAAATGCCATTCGTCATTTCTATCATTGTGCATCAATGTTGCATTGGTTTTAGGGAATAAGATTCCTGCGCCAATTCCTCCATTGATGTTTAGGGCTATATACTTGTTGGAATACAGATGATGTGCTCTTCTGATTTCTGTATTGATATAATTCAATCCATCTGTATGTTCAAACAATAGGAAATTTTGAGATATATTGAACTGTTGATTTTGGAAATCACCGTCAAATTCAGTTCCCTTGTGGATGTACCCATTGATGGTGGAAGGTTGATCATTGATCATCACATATTTCATGTGGTCAAATCCAACTGAAATTTGATATTTATTAGAAAGATAGTACCCAACTCTCCAATTGTATTGCGGAATGGTGATATTTGAAATACCAAAATATAAGTTTGGATCGAAATTAGATTGTTTGTCTTTTGCAGCAACATCTAGCAACGTGAAGTCGTAATTGTTTCCCCAAAAATGGATGTCTGAATTGGTGTAGGTTTCTTCATTCCATCCCCAGTAAAAAAAGATTGTTCCTTTTTTATTTTCTTCAAAGTTGATGGGTTTTAAAGTTTGGGTGGATTGAGCATTTGTATTAAAAATAACACTCAAAAATAGGGCAGAGAGAATGTTTGATTTATTCACTCAGTAAAATTACCACTATAAAGTAAATATTAAAAATTTGTGATGATATTCTTACCAACTAGCTCCCGCGCCGCCTCCGTCAAATCCACCGCCATCACCGGAACTTGAATCAGATTCACTGCTTGAATTTGATGAAGTATCGTTATTTTCTGTTCTAGATCTTCTTTCTCTATCTTCTAATTTGCGTTCGCGTTCTTCTAATCTTGCCCGTTTTCTGTCAAGACGTTCCTCCTCGCTAATATTTGGGTCATTGTCGTAGGCTTCTTGTTCTAGTTTGACACGATTGGCTTCAAGCTGCATTGCTTCTAAGTCAATTCCAAGTGTTTTTAGCATTTCTTTTTGAGCCTCAGCCATTAACGCTGGGTCATTTTCATCCAATCTCAACATGTTGTTAATTGCATAAAGATGGATGTCTTTTTCTTTTAGGTTTTTTGCGTTATGAAGGTTGAGTCTGATAAATCGGGCTTTGTTCTTTTTTCTAAGGCTAGTTGCCCAAAATCCCATAATCACAATACTAAGGATTTCACCGATTAACATCATTACTGAGAAGCTCATATAATAAGATCTCCTTTCTCAACCATGGTTAATTTCTGAGCACATTTGATATCGAATTTGAGAGAATAAATTTGAACAGCTATTACAATAAGTAAAATAAGAAGCACAATAAAAGGAATTTCCCAGTCTGAGGAAACTGTATTTTGGTTGATTTTTACCGTCATATCAATTGGGGGAGGGTTTTTACCTTCAATTTCGCACATTAAAGCAAATACCGTTCTATAAATACCTTGGTAATATTGATCTTCCTTGGCAGAAGGCACCCAATATGACCTGAGAATTTCACCAACTTTACCATCGTTTAATTTGCCTTGTCGTTTGTTCGCAACTTGTATAAAAGCCTTTCTTTTGTTTACGTTTATGTAAAATACCAATCCGTTATTTGAGTCTTTTGTTCCAACGCGCCAAGTTCTAGCGAAATTCAAAGATCTGTCGAATGGTTCATCATCAGAATCTTGTTCAATAACCACTGCAATTTTTGCTTTGGTTCTCAAGAAATACATTTTCAGCATGCTGTTCATTGAGTCAACCTGCTCTTGTGAAAGTTTTCCTGCAAAATCATGCATGTACCCGTTGGCTGGCGGAATATCGTTTGCGGCATTTGCAAATAATATTCCCATAAAGTTTATGAAAAGTGCAAATAATATTTTTTTCAAAGCTTTTTTGTTCAATTCTAATCATAAAATTTTTAATATGAAAGGTTTCATGAAATAGAGTTTTGATTTATTGCTATCTTTGAGAGATGTTGAATTCATCCCGAATCGCGATACTACTGTTTTCTGTTATGTCAACCAGTATATTTATGATGGGTTGCTCCAAAGAAGGAACCATGCCTCCAATCAATGATAGTGTTGATTTGGATGGTAAATTAATCAACGACAGCAGTTTAACTCACCCGCAGTTGTTTTTATTGTCGGCGGCTATTCAATCTCCAAGTGTTGCCGATTTGGAAAAACCTGTTTACATATTAATTCACGGATTTTCGGCAACTACATTTGAATGGAGTGAGTTTAGGGATTTTGCCAAAAAACAAAATGAATTTTTCACATCACAAGTTTTATTGGGGTCGCATGGTCGTGATTACCTTGATTTTAGAAATGGAACCTGGAGAAATTGGCAACAACCAATACTTGAGGAATATCATAAATTGGTGAATTTGGGCTACAAAAACATCCATTTTGCCGCTTCCTCAACTGGTTGTCCGCTATTGTTGGATGCCATTCACTCAGGACAAATTGTCCCTCAAAATAAAATGACCATTGTTTTCATTGATCCAGTGGTGATTCCAACTACTAAAACCTTGTCGTTGGTTCCTGCCATTGGCCCTGCATTAGATTATGTTGAAACGCCAATGGAATCTGGAGAAGATGGGTTTTGGTATAAATACAGACCTTATCAAGCATTGGAGCAATTGGATGAAATTACACGTACAGCTAGAGCAGAATTAGAAGATGGTATGGTATTGCCCCAAAATACCAATTTGGTGGTTTATAAGTCTGTAAAAGACGGTACAGCTGACCCTCTAAGTGCAGTTTTGTTGAAGAAAGGATTGAAACGAGCTGATGGAAATCCAATAACTGTGCAAATTGTATCCTCAGATTTACATGTGTTTACGAGACTTAGAGCAAGAAATACAGTGAAGTCTGAAGATGTTTCCAATCAACAACGTGTGTTCTCTGAAATGAAATCTTTGATAATGCCATGAAAAAAATGCTTTTTATTTTTTGCATTTTATGCAACTCGCTAAATGCACAAACGGATAAGAATGAAAATCGTTTTCAAGTAGGATTGAGGATGAAGAAATATGCCGGATTTTATTATGTAAATGGAATTCAAGCACAAATGAAATCACCCTTTTCTAAGAATGGAAGCGTATATTATGGTTTAAATGTTGGAACTACATTGTTGGGATCAGCCTTTAATTCAAATGCTTTAACAACCTGGGAAACAGAGCTTGTAGCAACCAAGTTATATAGAATAAACAAGGTTGTTAGGCCTCTCATTCGATTAAATGCAGGTGTTGTTGCAGTTAGATTCGGGGAAGATGCCGATTTGTTTCAAGATTTGCCTCAATGGGGAATTATGTCGTCGGTTGAAACTGGTATAGATATCAATCTCAATAAACTAACCCCGCATTTCACTGCACAATTGGTGGGTGGCTTACATTTTTACAACAATGGACCAGGGGTGGTTTACCCTGCATATTATGCGGTGACTATAGGTTGGAAATTGTAATTATTGAATTTTTGTTTCGTAAACAACGATGGTGCAATTGTCTCCTGTGTCTACAATTGTTCCTGAACCAATTTGTACAGCATAAGTGTGTGATCCAGATTCATTGTTGATGATTGCAACCAATTCCGGCATTGTGGTGTGCACACTATTTTGGTTGAAATAGAAGCTGGTATTGTCAACTTCTGTACCATCTCTCAATAATTTAAATGTTTTTAAGGCTGGTCCAGATGTAGTCCATGCTGTGAAATTTGCCCTTACTTCAACCGTGCCACCTGAAGCAGTGTAGCTTCCTGACCATGCACTAATGGTAGATTGCCCGGAAATGCTTGATGTTGGTGATGCTGAATTAATAAGGATTGATTTTTTGAAAATAATTCCTGAGGGATTAAGGAGTCGCTGCCAATTGGTTCCGTTGTAATAGTAATATCCGGGGGTAACATCATTTGGTGAAGTTCCTGCAGTAGCTGTATTATATATGGTAAGTCCTGATGCAGGTGAGCTAATTGTAGATGCGTCATTGATGCTAGAGAGTGCAACTCTTGGGGGTAAAAATCCCTTAGAACTTGAAGCTACTTCCAATTGTGCCGATGAAGATGGTGTTGTAGTTCCAATACCAACTTGTGCTGAGGTTTTGGATGAGAAGAAAAAACAAAGGGTGAGCAGAATTGTGAAATTTTTCATGTTAATTGAATTTGGTTTCTGTTACCGATATTGTGGCAACATCGTAATAGTCAATAGTGGTGTTTGAGCCAATTTGAATGGCGTAAGTATGAGATCCAGATTCATTGGGAATTATAGCATATAAATCTGGCATCGTACAATGCACATTAAATGAATTGAAGAAGTAAGTAACGTTGTCAATCTCAGTGCCATCTCTCAATAATTTGAATGTGGTGTAGGAAGTTGTGCTTCCATTGTAAGCGGTGAAATTTGCCCTGATTTCAACGGTCCCTCCAGAAGAAGTGTATGATCCTGACCATGCAGATACGGTATTGGGGCCATTGATAACTGTAGATGGGGCACCCGAATTAACCAAAATTGATTTTTTAATGAAGGTGGTGCTTGGATTGAAAATGTGTTGCCATTTTGAACCGTCGTAATAGTAATATCCGGGGAATACGTTGTTCGGGGCGGTGCCTGCGGTTGCAGTATTGATGACCAATAATCCAGTGGCCGGTGATGCAATGGTAGAAACGTCGTTAATGCTGCTGAGTGCAACCCGGGGAGGCAAAAAACCTTTAGAACTGGAATTGACTTCTAACATGGCAGATGCGTTTGGCGCACTATTTCCAATGCTAACCTGAGCGATAGATTTGGAGCTGAATAAGGTAAAAAAGAGAATGAATATTGAAAGTCTGAACATGTTTGTTCGTGCAAAAATACACAATTTTATTGGTTCAATTTTATAATCTCATTATATAGAATTGTTTTAGTTTTTTTTAGTTTGGCACGGCATTTGTGATTCTGTAAGAAAAATTATCATTGTTATGAAAAGTTTAATTTTACCAAAGTTTAAACAATCTGTGTTCGCAGCAGCACTTGGATTGTTTGTTGTAGGTTATCTTGTGTCTGGATGTTCAAAAGATAATCCCGTTTCAGATTCTGGAACTCAACAACTCACTATCATGATGAATGATAACCCTGTTAAAGACTTGACAAAC
Source organism: uncultured Rhizobium sp. (assembly GCA_964492925.1). Taxonomy (GTDB): domain Bacteria; phylum Bacteroidota; class Bacteroidia; order NS11-12g; family UBA955; genus VMCP01. Next base: position 6,258 of record CAZBMF010000016.1, read on the forward strand.
GTTTGGTTGGATATTGCCGTGGTGGAGGTGAAAGTGGATACATCCACTCAAGAAGGAATGTCTGATGATCATTATAAAGATGATTCAGATGATGATGACAAAGACAAAAAAGCTGATAAGTTTGGTAAATGGATTTCAATAGGATTTACCCCAGGTTTGTATGATTTATTGAAATTTAGAAATGGCCTGGACACTGTTCTTGCCACTGGAACTTTGCCGAAAGGTAGAATTCATAAAGTGAGGGTTACTTTGGGTAATGGTTCTAAGGTGTCTAAAGATAAAGGATTAACCCAGTTGCCTTTGGATATTTGCTCAGGTAAACCTTATGTCTATGTGATTATTAAAAATGAACATCTAGACAAAATCAATACCAATCATTCTAAAATTCAATTGGATTTTGATTTGGCTTCATCAATTAAAGAAGACAATGGAAAATACTGCTTGAAACCTGTAGTGCATTCATATAGTGAAAAGAATTGTGGTAAAATTGAAGGTCAAGTAGCACCAAAAGAAGCCATGGCACTTCCAATGGCCTACAATGACAAAGATACTGCCTATGCAAAACCTGAAGATGATGGTAAATTTAAAATTACTGGACTTGTACCAGGAGTTTATAACATCAAATTTAACCCATCTAATGGCTATAAAGACTCAGTATTGTCTCAAGTTGTGGTGTATGCCGATAACGAAACCAAAATTGGGATAGTTACCTTGATAAAATAATTTGATTTTATTTTTTAGATATAAACAAAACCCGCGATAGCGGGTTTTGTTTTTTATAATGGGTTCAACATAGAGCCCGTTAATTGCATTTGTGGTATAAAAGGTTTGATGTTTTCTTGGATTTCTATTTTTAGAAGGTCGAGTATTTTGTTTTTTACAAAATGTCGGTGTACAGCCAATCCTATAGATCTAAAAGGTTGAGGATCATTGAAATGTTGAATGTGTTTTTTTTCGTTTGGTGCTAAATCAAAGGTTGATAATAAGGGCAGTAGTGTAGAACCGTTGTTGGCTTTTACAAATTTCATGAGGCTGTCTATAGATCCTGCGTTGTATTTGAAATTGTGTGTATGATTTAAGCGTTTTTGATTCATCTTGCAAAGCTCTAGTATCTGTGCGCGCATGCAATGTCCCTCATCTAACAAACACAAATTTGATACATCCAACTGATTGGCGTCAACGTCTTTTTGATGGTTTGAATTGGTGTCGAAAAATACAAATGGCTCGTCATAACAATGTAATTCTTTGATGTAAGGATCGTTAAGTGGTATCGACAATATGCCAATGTCCAAGTCGCGAGATTTGAGTCGTTTCATGATTTCTGCAGTTGGCTGCTCCACTATGTCGATGTTTAATTCGGGGAATTTTTTAGCAAATTTTGTGATAAATAAGGGCAGTAAACTCGGCGCAATGGTAGGGATAACGGCAATAGTTAAATCACCCTTTATTTCGCCTTTTATTTCTTTTGAAATTTCAGATAGTTGTTCAATTTCTTTGTTGATTTTTTTCAATTGCTCGAGTAAGATTTGCCCTTCGGCAGTGATCTCAACGGGTTTTTTCTTGCGATCAAATATTTTCACTCCAATCTCATCTTCGAATTTAGAAATCATGGTACTAAGTGTAGATTGTGTGATGTGGCATTTTTCGGCAGCTGTTTCAAAATGCCTTACTTCTGCAAGTGTTTGTATGTAATGGAATTGGTGAATATTCATCGATTTTGTCAATAATAATATAGAAAATATAGTTTTTGTGAAACAAATTACGCGAGTAATTTTGACATATCAAACAACAACCACATACTATATGAAAAAAGCGATTATTGTTGCAATGATGCTCAGCTTGTTTAAGTTGAATGCACAACCTAATGCGGAGGTAAAACCAAAAGGTAAATGTCCGTTTCATTCTTCGGCGGCTCCAGATGTGGAAGCTGCAAAACCAGCACCAACGGCAGAAATGTCCCCCAAAAAAGGACCAACTAATAGAGATTGGTGGCCAAATCAGTTGGATTTGAGTGTATTGCGCCAAAATTCAAATTTGAGCGACCCTATGGGACCTGGATTTGATTATAGAAAGGCATTTGCTACTTTAGATTATGCAGCATTAAAGTCGGATTTGAAAAAATTGATGACACAGTCACAAGACTGGTGGCCAGCAGATTATGGTCACTATGGACCTTTGTTTATTCGTATGGCTTGGCACAGTGCGGGAACTTACAGAACCGGTGATGGAAGAGGTGGTTCAAGAGATGGACAACAACGTTTTGCCCCTTTGAATAGCTGGCCTGATAATGGAAACTTAGACAAGGCGCGCAGATTGTTGTGGCCAATTAAGCAGAAATATGGTGCCAAAATTTCTTGGGCAGATTTGATGGTTTTAACAGGAAATGTGGCCATGGAATCTATGGGTTTTCCTACAATTGGATTCAGTGCGGGTAGGGTAGATGTTTGGGAACCAGAGAGCAATGTGTA
>CAZBMF010000016.1:8742-32050 GCA_964492925.1 uncultured Rhizobium sp.
CAGTGCAGATGGGATTGATTTACGTGAATCCGGAAGGTCCAAATGGTAACCCTGATCCAATCTTGGCAGCCAAAGACATCCGTGAAACTTTTGGAAGAATGGGTATGAATGACGAAGAAACTGTTGCATTAATTGCAGGTGGACATACTTTCGGAAAGACACATGGCGCGGGACCTGCTTCTCATGTAGGACCAGAACCAGAGGCAGCACCAATTGAAGAGCAAGGATTTGGATGGAAAAGTTCTTATAAATCAGGAAAAGGAGCTGATGCTATTACCTCTGGCTTAGAAGTTACTTGGACAACTACACCAACCAAATGGAGCCAAGGATTTTTCAAGAGTTTGTTTGCTACTGAATGGAAATTAACAAAGAGTCCAGCAGGTGCACATCAATGGGTGGCTGTTGATTCAAAAGTGATGGTGCCTGATGCTTTTGATTCTACTAAAAAGCATGCACCAACGATGTTAACCACGGATTTGTCGTTAAGATTTGATCCTGTATATGAAAAGATTTCTCGTCGTTTTGCAGACAATCCTGAGGAATTTACAAAAGCATTTGCAAAAGCTTGGTATAAATTAACTCATAGAGACATGGGTCCCAAATCATTGCACATTGGTCCAGAGGTTCCCAAAGAAGACTTTATTTGGCAAGATCCATTGCCTGTGGCGAACTATAAAATGATTGAATCTGGAGATATTCAAAGTTTGAAATCACAAATTTTGGCATCTGGCTTAAGCATGAGCGAATTGGCATCTACAGCTTGGGCTTCAGCGTCTACTTTCCGTGGAACAGATTTTAAAGGTGGTGCAAACGGTGCAAGAATTCAATTGGAACCACAAGTAAGATGGGCTGTGAACAATCCGAATCAATTGAAAAAGGTTTTGGCAAAATTGAAAGAGATTCAAACAAAATTCAATGCGGCAAGCAAAGATAAAAAAGTTTCGATGGCTGATTTGATTGTATTGGGTGGTACTGTTGCCGTTGAAGAAGCAGCAAAGAAAGCGGGATATCCGGTAGCTGTTAAATTCTCAGCTGGTAGAGTAGATGCAACTCAAGAACAAACAGATGTTAAGTCTATGGAAGTGTTAGAGCCAATGGCCGATGGATTTAGAAACTATACAAAATCGCAATATACCTTGCCAACAGAAGCATTGTTGGTTGATAAAGCGCAAATGTTGAATTTAACTGCGCCAGAAATGACCGTTTTGGTGGGTGGAATGAGAATGTTGGGTGCCAATTATGATGGTTCAAAACATGGTTTGTTGAGCAACAACATTGGCACATTATCGAATGAATACTTTGTGAATTTGTTGGATATCAATACGTCTTGGAGCGCAATTGATGACAAAAAAGAAGTTTTCGAAGGTAAAGACAGAAAAACAGGTGCTGTTAAATGGACAGCTAGTAGAGCAGATTTGATTTTCGGATCTAACTCGGAGTTACGTGCTTTGGCAGAAGTTTATGCAAGTGATGATGCAAAAGAGAAATTTGTTAAAGATTTTGTGAATGCATGGGTAAAAGTAATGGAATTAGATCGTTATGATTTGAAATAACAATAGGTTTGGTTTGAAATAAAGAAAAGGGCCCGCATGCGGGCCCTTTTCTTTTGAATCATGATTGTATTAAGTTTTATTTGTAAATTACTTTGTAATATCCTATTATTTTGCCGGTTGAATCGGCTTTGGTTGTAAGGTCGATGCTCGACTCTGCGGAATATTGATACAATATTTGGGAGTCGTTTAGCACAATTCTTGGGGTTGAATTGATATTCGTATTGTTGGTGCTTTATTTTTCGCAAGAAAAAATCACGAGGGATATGAAAGCCGTTAGAATTAGTTTGTAGTTTTTCATTAAATTTAACAAATTTAAATGAATGAAAGTAGGGGGTGGGATTTCGGGTTTAAGGATTTCCCGTAAAATCGTAATTTTTGAGTTGCGGAAAGCCGTAAAAGTATTTTTGATGGCAGCGATATAAAAAAATGGAGTTGCATTTGCAACTCCATTTTTTGACAACTGTAAAAGTATGATGAAAACTTACTGGTTCGTGATAACAATCCTTTCAGTAAATATTTGTTGATTGTGAGACACTGCAATGGTATAAATTCCATCAGCAATGTTGTTGAAGTTTAATGCAATATTTTCTGTTGCAACTACTGAGCCTTCCCAAATAATTTGACCAGCTACATTGTACAATTTGATATCTGCATTTTGGTTGTCTGGTAAAAGTCCCTCCAAATACAAAACGCCGTTTGATGGATTTGGTTTAAAAGTTGGACTTAATCGATCAATTTTTTTGTTGTTTGCCCTGTTGAGTACAAAAGTTTTGGTTTTGATACATTCGCAACCTGTTTGAGTCATTTTGGCTCTCATGGTAATTTTGTATGAACCATCATTTTGCACACTGAACGAAGCCTTGGCGTCGGTTCCGGTAGCTTTTTTGTTTCCAACGCGATCCACCACCCACAAATATTCAACTTGATTTTGGCCACCCACAATACCGTTATTGTTCATTGGTTGAACTTGTAGGCCATAGAATGAATTTGAGTAATCTGGTTCAACCAAGAAGTCACAAGTTTTAGGTGCTTCGTTGATTACAATTTGTTGAGTAATAGAATCGGCGCAACCATCTTTGATGTAGGCATAAAGAGTAACATTCGGGGTTAGGGTAACCGAAGTGTTGTATTGTTTTACTGGGTCAGAATTGGTTGATCCAGTGCCATCTCCGAAATCCCATTTGTAAGAAATTTCACCTTGTGCCCAAGTGGTGTTATTTACAAAAACTACTGGATCGCCTGCACAAACATCTTGAGCAGAGAAAGTTGGTTTAGGTTGGGTTTTTACCACTAAGTTTTTGAAAGTTGTTTCTTTACAACCATTATCTAATTCAATTGTTAGTGTGATTTTCTTAGGACCAAGATTTGCGTTCCAATTGTGTAATGGTGATTCTTCAGAAGATGTTTTTCCATCTCCAAAGTTCCAACTGTATTTGGCTACTGTACCATTGACTGATGGTGTAGTGTTTGTAAAGTTGGTTGGTTTCACGGAGCATAAAGCAGTATTGATAAACGATACTTTTGGACTTTCTTTAACCGTAATTTTTTTAAAGAAAGTGTCGGCACAACCAAATTCGGAAACCGAAACCAACTGAACATTTTTCGTTCCAGCAGAAATGAAACGATGATTAGGATTTCTTTCGGTAGACACAGTGCCATTGTCATTAAAATCCCAGTAGCTTCCCACTAAACCATTGCCTATGAAAGAGAGGTTTTCAAATTGAAATTGCTCATTGTCGCAAATTCCAGCTTTCAACACAAAATTGGATTTTGGACGTTCAAATTGATAAACCCTTTGGGAAGCCACAGCGTTGCACCCATTTAAGCTTGCGGTGAGTGTTACAAAATAAGTTCCTGCTTTTTTATATTGAATACTAGGTGCCCAAGCTGATGATTGTGATCCATCGCCGAAGTTCCATGTAACCTGTGCATTCGATGGAGTTGTGTTGTTTTGTATGTTGATTTTTTGTCCTTCACAAGCGTTCACTTTTGTGAATTTAATGGATGGAATTTCATTTACAACTACAGAAATAGTTTTTGCGAAAGCAAAGCCATAAGGCAATGTTTTAGCAATGAGCTTTACATTATAAGTTCCTTTTTTAGGGAATTCAAAAACCGGTTCGGGTGCGTTTGACGTATCGGCACTGCTAGTTGTGCCAAACTCCCAATGGAATTCCATAGATCCAGAGCGCACGGTAGAACGGTTTTCGAAAAGAACATTGTCGCCATCGCAAATTTTCGAAGGGATGATGAAATTTGGTTTGATGGAAGGATAAATCAAGATGTTTCGGGTAATTACTGTGTCGCAACCTGTAGCGTTATTGACGAATTTTACAGCCAGGGTTATGGTAGAGTCTTCCAATGTAGAATCAGAGCTTACAAATTGAGCTTCCAAGTTGGTTGAGCTATTTGGCGAGGTAAAAGAAGCACCAGAAATGCTCCGTTTACTTTTTGTATAAGCCATTACGGAAGCTTGCCAACCCGTAGATGCACCAGTAGAAGCGTCGTATTCACTGTTGTTAAACGCTCTTGGAGCTGAGAAATCATAAATTACAGGTTGGTTAATCACTGTAACGTCGTTTAGTTTTGTAGGCTGGTACAGCGCTTTGGTGGCCTTACTAGAAGATGCCATGGTGCTTCCTCCTGGAGCAGGAAGTACGTTTGTTCTAAATGTAAGCGTGTCGTCAATTAAATTATCGTCATTTGCATCCAAGAAAATTTGTATGGTTGTGGTTCCTACACGGTTCTTTTTAATTGGAAGTTTAAAGTCAATTTTTTCTGTTGCCTCGGGTAAAATTTTGGTAGTCACCAATTGCGTGGTTTTAGGACCATTGTTAACACTATAGGCTACATTGAAGCCATAAACAGTATCTGTGTATATGTTTTTTATGTAAATGTTTGCTGGTAATTCAGTGCCTGAGCAAATTACACTATTTACAGAGTAGTCGGTTTTTACCGCAGTAATGTTCATTACGCTTTCAATAGCACCTCTATCTGATCGCATTGGATTTCTACTTGCGCCAGTGAAATCCAAATTGTTTGTGCTAGGTGAAACTGGCCACAATGATGCCACTTGTGGAACATTATTCTGGTTTTCGAAAGCTTTAGATCTGAAGTTGTTAATCGACGCATTTTCCCATTCAGGATTTACAAAGATTTCATTGTTTCCAGCAAATCCTTGAGATTTCCATGCTGAAAAATCTGAGGCATTTCCAGAATTACTATACCAGGTTTGGAAAGATACATTTCTCACAAAATAAGAGTTGTAATCCCATCTTTTGTATGCAGAAACTCCGTTTATATTGTATGTGTAGGCAGGGTAAGCATAATAACAATTTTGAATGTCTATAATGTTTCCTGCAACATCGCATTCTGTGTGATAGTAGGGGTAAAAATATAACCCGTAAGAATAATAGAAAGTAGTTCCTGAAGATGCGGCGTCAATTTGTATGGTGTTTTGGCGCAATTCAGCTTTTAATGCTCCTGAAACATATGAATATCCATAATAGCCGAAAATACCTGATTTACCTACGTTGTTCACAATTAGGTTGTTGTTGCATTGCATGTTCAAAAAGTATGGCGTAAACATGGCATACAAATAACCAGAAGCCGAGGTGTTATTTGCATTAAACCAACGATTTGCTGAAATTTGGTTGCGGTTTACACGGCCATTGATGTAATACAAATAGGTTAAATAGCCCGTAGCCCCAATGTTGTTGCTATCAATAAAGTTCTCACTGATATCATCAACAAAAGCAGTTGAATTAGACTTGTAAATAAATAAACCATAAGATGTAGAGGTTGCACCGTCTGCGGTTGTGTTTGCGTTGAATTTATTTCCTTTAGCTGTAATAACTGTTGGGAAATAGTGATAAGACATATAGGTTAGTGCCTTCGTGAAATTGTTTCTGTAAGTATTGTTGTTGAAAATAAAATCGTTGTAGGTGTAATAAGTGTAGAAACCATAGTGAGCTCCGGTTCCTAACGATCTCCAGTTGATTACCTTATTTCCACTCATGTTAACCCAGTAATTATACCACATGTATGTAGTGTAATTGGTAGTTCCACAAACAATGTTTTGGAAGGTATTATTAGATAATGAGAAATAATTGCTAGAATTTCCATAATTGTAGTATCCGTAAAATCCATATACTACCCCCGAAGAGCCGGCAGTTGCTCCTTTGAAAGGTAAGTCGTGAAAATTGTTTCCATCTATTTTGGTTGCCCTATTTGTTCCGTAAGTGAAGTAAGCATGAGCCATCCATATTGAAGTGTTTGCCGTATTGCTACTTGCATTGTCTCTAGAAATATCATTGTTTAAAAATTGATCACCATTGGTGTAATACATGTAAATACCATAGAAAAAGAAATTTTGGATGCGGTTGTTTGAAATGGTATTGTTAGATGGAGTGGTGGTATAAATGGATGTTCCACCGCGAACAGTGATTCCGAAAGTAGGACCAGGTGCACCAGAATTTGTAGTTCTCATCAAGTTTTCAGTGATGGTATTGTAACTTCCATTGTGCATGGTTGTGTTATTTGTTGAAACAGAGGTGGTTGAATTGGAGAATGCAATGTATGCGCCCCCCGCTGTAGACCCTGTTGATACCGCCGAATATTGCAGCGTGCATTTTTGAATGGTGTTGTAATCTGCACCGGCTCTAAGTATTATAACCGATTGAGCCGCTGATGTGCCGGTTTTGTCGATTGTCAAGTTTTCCAATGTCACATAATCCATGCCATTGAAATCAAAAGCAGCGCTGGCATTAGAGTTGAAAAATGTAAATCCATTTCCATTGATCTTAATGAGTTTGTTAGAGGTTGTTGGATTGGTGGCGTTTTGAGAAAAACTCACCATGTTGGTTGAAGTTAAATTTGAAATTACATTGACGTTCAATCCGCCGGCTCCAATTCCTGAGCCGGAAATTGCAGTAGCCAAAGATTCCCATGTAGTGTAAGTTCCACCAGTTCCAACAGTAACGGTTCCAGAAATCTGTCCGCTCAGTTGGGCAACATTAAAAAACAATCCCCCAACTAAGGTCAGTAAGATGTTTTTTAAATTGATTGTTGATTTGTAGTTTTTTGTCATAAGCGTTGATGTTAGTTTACTTGAGTGCAAATGTGAAATTTCATATTTATAAATAATAATATATCTTTGTAATTGTAGATATAATGAATCGTTATGAACTATACGCTCAATCAATTGAAAATCTTCCATAAACTATCTCAAACTAAGAGTATCACAAAGGCCGCAGACGAGTTGCATTTGACCCAGCCTGCTGTTTCCATACAGCTGAAAAATTTTCAGAAACAGTTCGAAATCCCTTTAACTGAAACGGTTAACAAGAGAATATACATTACCGACTTTGGGATGGAAATTGCCGAAGCCGCAGAGAAAATTTTAGATGAAGCTCATGGTATTCAAGATAAATTGATGTCGTTTAAAGGGAAGCTCACAGGCAAATTAAAAGTGTCAACCGTATCTACTGGTAAATATGTATTACCCTACTTTTTGAGTGAATTTCTTAAACAAAATCCTGGTATCAATTTGATTTTGGATGTAACTAACCGACAAAAAGTTGCAGAGAGTTTGGAGCGCAATGAGGTTGATTTTGGTTTAATTTCTCTCGGAATTGACACCTTGAGGTTAGAGAATATAGATTTGCTGGAAAATCAATTGGTACTGGTGGGTAGTCCCTCCATAAAATCTAAACTTTGGGAAAAAGGAACACCTAAATTTTTAGAAAGGGTGCCATTGATATATCGTGAACAAGGTTCAGCCACACGGTATGTGATGGAAGAATTTATTTCGGAACATAAGTTGATTGTAAATCAAAAGTTAGAATTGACATCTAACGAAGCGGTGAAACAAGCAATTATTGCAGGATTAGGATATTCCATTATGCCGTTAATTGGAATAAAAAACGAATTGTATTTAGGTCAGCTTGAGATCATTCATATCAAAGAACTGCCAATTGTGAGCAATTGGAAGCTGGTTTGGCCATCGGGGAAAAAAATCACCCCAATAATGGATGCTTACATTAAGTTTTTGGAGAAAGAGAAAATGCACATTGTTTCTAAGCATTTTTCGTAAAATCTTGCTCAATTATTTCATGTTGCCAATTGATAAAGTTGCATTTCCCGCAGCGGCCATGGGATAATCTTTTTCGCTGGTGTAGGTTTCAACCTTTTTTACCCCATCTACATAAGTTGTTCTTGTAACAACACCGCCACCAGAACCGCTTGCAACGCTGATGAATTTTCCTGGGTAATTCGGAAAATCTTCATCACATTCTATGGTTGACCATTTAGAGGCAGATTTGGTATAGGCTTCTTTTAGGGTTGCCCCTTTGAAAAACAATTTAAGGAAATTACTAACCCCGTTTTGATAGTTATCGGCATAATATCCCTCAGCCCCGGTATTGAAAAAGGGATAGGAATAATTGGTTACACGTTTTTTAGCAACCTCAACGCCTATATCACCTTCATCGCCGGCCGAAGTTCCAGCACCATAGCAAACAGATTGAAACAAAACCAATGAATGGGGTTTAAGTTTGAGCTTTTTAATCAATTCCAACGTTGAAACCATTGTGTTTAAACACAGTCCACCAACATTCCCATTAACACCCATGTTGCTGCCGTGACCGGAGTAAACCAAAAAGTTGCAATTTTTTGCAACAGTAATAATCTCATTCCAATTGGCTTTATTGTCGTAAAATTTATGCACCAAAACTCCGTTTTCCTGAAAAGTTTTTGCAATATCATCCATTTTATTGATGGCGTTTTGTGTGGCATCTTGTTGATGTCCAACAATTAAAATGGCTTGGAATTTATTCGATTGCTGCGCGAATAATGTCCCCCAAAAGAAAAGAAATAAAAGTATAAGAAAAGGTTGTTTTTGCATAGGCGAAAAGCAAAAATAATGATTTTGCAGTTGCAGTGAAGGTTGTAGAGGAAAAATCTTCCGTTTTTACACAGTGTAAACGTTTAGCGTGTGTAAACGGTTTTTTCGAAGCGGTAAGGCGATCCCCCAATGTTTGAAATGGTTGTGATTTTTTCGCTTACAAAGCCATCACTTTCAATTTTGTATGAATATGCATACTCATAATTTTGTTCAACAGACTTTTCTGGAAGGTTGTAACTTTTTTCACCGTCAAACCAGAATTCACCTGTTTTATTGAGGTTTTTCAAATTTCCATAAGTATAACTTACATTCAACATTCTAGGCATTGTGCCGTATTTGGAGAATTCCTTGGTTAGGTTATCTCCAGTCCATTCGAAAATGCTACACCCGCTTGTAGTATCACCAACATAACTATAAATGCGTTGATTGTTGCTGTTGTATGTATATATGTATACACTTGCATATCCTCTAACAAGGTCAACCGTACTATCTTTTACAACACGATTGAGAGAATTGAGATAATAGTAAAAGTCTAATAAAATTCCATTGTTTCCAATTGATTCAGCAGAGTATTTTTCCTTTACCATGTTTTGGGAATATGAAAATGTAGATGTTTTAGTTCCAACCACATAAGAATTTTGATAAGCCGATAATTTTCGCGAAATGATTTGGTTTTGTCCGTTGTATTGAAAGACGGTTTTTTCATCAAGTTCAAGTTGATCCAAGCTTGTGCCTGAGTAAACTGTCATGGTTTTAACCAAGAATGGGTCGGTTGGAGTTTGATTGGTGCTTGTTTCTTCTTTTGAACAGCTTTCAAATGAAATGAGAATTAGGGCAGACAATACTATTACAATGGATTTGAATTTCATATAAACACAAAAATAGTAGGTATAGAATCAATGAGATGTTATTATTTTTATGACAAACCCGTAATGGTTATTAAATTTTTAAGGCAAGCCCTTAAAAATTGTCATTTGAATTGTGATTTTGATCCTTGGGTTAGACAAAAACGGATTTGATTTTCTTTTTATTGCTATTGACAAAAGTAAAATAACACAATATAAGATATCGAAACACTCCTAATAACACGAAAGAAGATTCGTTGAATTATCGGGTGTAAACTACTTTTTCGTAACGGTAAGGAGAACCCCCAGGACTTGAAACGGCTGTGATTTTTTCGCTTACAAAGCCATCACTTTCAATTTTGTAAGTGTAGTTATATTCATAATTGGGTTCAACGGATTTCTCGGGCAGATTGTAGCTGTTCATACCGTTATTCCAGAAATCACCTAAATTGATGGTGTTCTTTTTGTTGCCGTAAGTGTGCGACATGATTAGGAACAGGGGATTTGGGCCACCCCCAACTAAATATTCATTGATTAAATTATGATTGCTCCAAGTGTATTTTGTGCCGTCGTTGGCAGTGTCATTTAAGTAAAAGAAAATGGTATGGTTATTATTGTCATACATTCTTCTTGTTACGCGAACATTTGAAGGGTTGGTTTGGTCAATTGAACTATCGAATGTCAAGAGATTTTTGCTGTTTAACCCATAAAAAATGATTTCAGAATTTAGTATTGTTCCTTGATAATTAAGGTAGGTTTTTTCTTTAACCAGATTGGTTAAATACGAGTATTCACTGTAAAAGGTTGCTCTCACAATGTTGTTTTCATACATTTCTGTTGTTTTTAATACGAGTTTGCCTTTATCATTGTATGTTAAATTTGTTTTTTCATCAATTTGTAGATCATTTAGTGAATTTCCTTTGTAAGTGGTATAAGAAGAACAACCAACGCTGTCTAAATTTTTGGTTGTGTTGTTAGTGTTTTCCTCTTTATTACAGCTGATTAACAAAGACAAACACATGCTGAATGTAGCAATTGCAAAGGGTTTGATTTTTACCATGTTTCAAAAGTAATGGAACATAAAACGCTTAAATAAAATAAAATTACGGCAATACCATAATTGACAAAATTTATTTACGGCGAAGCCTTAAAAAATCGGTATCCGTTTATTCTTTTTATTGATGTAGAAATTTTCAGACCCTTTTTTGACACTCGCTTTGCCGTTGTAAAAATAAAATGGATCACTGTATTCAAGTGGAATGAAGATTTCGCCTTTTTTATTGCACATCCCATATAGATTGTCTTTTCCTAATTTTATTTCATCATTTTCCGACATTGAGATATAATCATAAATCGAGGGCAATATTTCTAAACCTTTTGAATCGAACAAGCCTTGTTTCCCATTTTGTGAATATACAAAAAGTGAATAGGTTATTGAGGAATTGAGAATATCTATCTTCTCATATTTGCAGTCCACAATTTTTTTACCTGTAACATCAATTAATCCTACTCGGTTGTCTTTTTTTGCCAGAGCAACAGTAATATTGTCATGGAAAGAGAATGGCTTAAAGTCATCAAATTCAAATGGCGTTAACTGTTTTCCTTTGTTGTTGAATAAGGCAGATTTAGCGGAGTCGTGATGTTCAAGTTTTACAATATAATGGTTGTATATTTTTGAAGGAAAATCCGTAATGGAATGATAAATTGGTTTCAAAATAAACGCTCCATTGGTTTTCATTATGCCCATTTTATTGTCTTTTGTGACTTCAAGTAAATCCTTTGTTTTGTATTTACATCTGTCCCAATTGCCCGGAATTAAGGTTTTGTTCAAGCCATTCAACGTATACCATTGTCCCTTAATAGAAGCGGTGGCAAAGTATTGATCGTGTTTGGTTAAGTTCTTATTTTGAGATTTTTTTTCTTGGAAATTAGGGACATAACTAAACATGAAATCATCAAACGGGTCGTTAAAAAAAATCCGAGTTTGCAAGTTGTAAACTTTTACCTTGCCTAATCTACTGCTATCTCCGGTATTTTGCAGCATCAAATAGGGCCATTGTTCCTCAATGAAATCATATTTTCCATCAAGCCAGCGACCTTCAGACGATAAATACACCTTTTGGAAAATAGATTCAACGGTAAAAACGCAATTTCCGCTGTCGGTGCTAAATGTCAATTCCAAACTATCAGGTTTAAGAATTTCACCTTTATCATTTACAAGTCCGATTTTGCCATCTACGGTCACTTTGTAAACGTCATTTCCCATTGAGATCCATTCATCATATTTGCATGGGGTGATAATTGCGCCAGATATTCTGTCAACAAATCCATGCTTCATTATGCCATTTTTATCCATCTTGGAAACCCCCATGAGCCTTCGTCCTCCACAAATTTCCACCATGATTTTGTTCCAACCTTGACCTGAAATTAATTTTCCATTGTTGTCGTACAAAAATGTTAAATCGTCATTCAAAGCACGGAAATAGGTTATGTTTTCAACTATTTTTCCTTGATTTTCATCTTCAATAAATACATAATCTATTGATTTGTAAAGTGTAGGGACAATTTGTTGTCCGTCAATACTGAATATGCCAATTTTGCCATCTAATTTAACAGTGGCATAATTAATTTTGAGGATTTCATCAAAATTAATGGTCAGTTCATCATAAATTGCAGGTAAAAGTTCCTTTCCTTGAAGGCTATATATACCATATTTATAGTTTCCTGATGCATCTAAACGATTAACCAAAATACGCTCTTCATTAGATTCAAAAGAGGTGATTTCAAAAGAACTAAATTGGGTAGGAATAATGATCTTACCTTCAAAATCAAATAAACCAAATAGATAATTCCCCGGTGAGACTTCTTCCGAAACCTGAAAGTACAGTTGTTTTTTATTGTCCTTTAAAGTTGAAATTTCGCCATATTTTGGAGGAATAATCAATTTGCCTTTGAAGTTGTAACACCCTGTATAGCTTTTGTTTGCGCTATCAAAAGTAACAAGTGCGTATTTTTGTTTATCATTAATGTAAATATTGGAGTATTTTCTGTTGTCAAGGTTTTTTCCTTTGAATAGTAGTTGGTCACCATCCTTGCTGATTGAAATTTGACCATCAGCAATATTGAAAAATCCGAAAATTAGAAATAAGAATAAATGATACCTCATCGTTTATGGTTAAAACGAAAATAACGGTATAAACGTTTAGGGTTGTACTTAAATTTTGGTATTTGACGGTCTAAATATTGAGCAATTTTTGAATTCCTCAAAAGTCTATTCCCCGTTTTTTAGCTTTTTCCTAATTTTAAAAGCGCGCCAGATAAAAAATACCCCTAACGCGAACATAATAAGTCCTATATTGGTCAGTAATGCGCCCCCGAATAACGAATCGAATATCCCCACCATCGTTATTAGAAAACCAACAATTGTAATTGGAATACCCAAAATAAACAACAACCACATCCCCAATTTTGATCCGCCCTGCGAATTTTCTTTTGCAACTGAATTCTTTGGTTTAAGAACAATGTTTTCTGGATTTTTATATCTTGAAATCTTCGGACATTTTTTTAATAAATGCGCTGTGTTTTTATACGATTTATGAGTTTCCACAAATGCTGTTTTGGAAACTGTGATTTCTGCAATTGTTGATTTTTGATTCGTAGAATTTTCGACTGATGCTTCACTACCAAGCGTATTTTCAATATACGTTTGCCTTTTTGGACTTTGATTCATTTTGGAATTAGACAAACCTGATCCTCCAAAGCCATTTCCGTCAATCATTTTCGTAGTTTGACATGAAGTTATACTTCCTAACAATAAAATTATAGATATATATATTAATTGTTTACGTTTCATTTTGTAAATATATAAAAAATTGGAAATAAATAATATGAATCAACACGAAGGCAACATTTCTCGTTTTGAAATTGTCAAAATATAACTGTTATTCTATTTATGATTAAATTTTTACATTTTGAAACTTTGAATAAGCTATACTATAAATTTCTCTTCTTTATTTTACTAATTTTTTCCATGAATCAGGTTCATGGTTCTCATGTTTTGGGCGCCGATATGACCTATTCGTATATTGGGAATAAAAAATATGTGATCTACATGATTGTTTATAGAGACTGCAGGGGAGTAGCCTTAACGAATACGAGTACAAATGGATTTAGTTATTACAGGGTCTACAAAACCAGCTCTCACGGTGGTTGTGCAAAAACGTATGCCAGATCCTACAAATTACAAAAAATAGAAGATATCTCCAATGTTTGTCAGTGGAAAAAGGCGCCTTGTTCTCCGTCAAATACTTACAATACAGGATTCGGAATTGAACGGCAAACTTATACTGATACATTAAATCTGAACGACTCAATAGTGAAGTCTGAAATTAGCGCTGGTCGCTGTTTTCTTCAACCTGTAATTTTAATGCAATCCGATAGCAGATCTTATGCATGTGAACTTAATTTATGCAATTTGAGTTCAACAAAAATTGCGTATAACAATGGTGGAGAATTTTATTCTATGCCAGATTTAAAGGTGGTTCAAAATCAAGGAACTTATTTGTCGTTTGGAATTGTAGATCCCGATAATGATTCAATCATCTATAAATTGGCAAGAGGTTTGTATGGAACATGTTCTGGGTCTTGGATTACTTACACATCACCAAAATCGTATGATTTTCCAATTTCAGTTTATTGTATTCCTACTACTACAATTAAATGCACGCCTCAGCCTTATGTTTATCCGCCTAGAGGAATGTACATCGATACCAATACCGGAGATGTCATTTTTACCCCTAAATCGTCAACTGATTACGACAATATTGCAGTCGAAGCAAGTCAATACAGAAAAGACTCCACGGGGAAATTAAAATACATGGGATATACCCGTAGAGATTATTTTGTTTGGTCAATCACTGCGTCAAATAACTTTCCACCTTTGATGCCGGAGAAGAAAGGTTACAAAATTTGCGCAGGGAGAAAATTATCGTTCGATTTTTCATTGAAGGATAGTCAATGGGCTGGTTATCAATCAGCACCAGATACTATGCAAGTGAGGTTTTGGGGAATCCCTAACGGTGCGACCATCACGGAAAAATCAACATCCACAGTGAATTACAAAAAATACCAGTTCAATTGGGATACCAAATTGACAGATACCAATTCAGTTACCTATAAAATTAGGATTGAAGCCAATGATCGAAATTGCTCCAATCAGGCCAGGATTTACAGAACCATTCATATCCTGGTGGATGGGAAATGCTGCGACTCCTTTAAAATACCGAAGTTAAGTCCCCCAAAAACATACACAGTAAAA
The DNA here is from genome assembly GCA_964492925.1 of uncultured Rhizobium sp. GTDB lineage: Bacteria > Bacteroidota > Bacteroidia > NS11-12g > UBA955 > VMCP01. The sequence goes on from CAZBMF010000016.1 coordinate 23,362, forward strand.
GTTGGCGACACGGTTTTAATGCTTTCCGATACGGTGAAAAATTACAAAAAAGCCACTTATCGCTGGTTGGGAAAAGCTCCGAATTTAGATTATAGTAAAATTTATGAGGGACAGATGTACAGCGTTTTGGCAAATTCGACGTTGAAAATTTCAAAAGTGAATTTCGGACATGATCAAATGTCGTACCGTTTGGTGGGGAACAACGATCTCTGCAAAGACAGTGGAATTCTGCATAAAATTAAACTCGCCGATACCTGTTTCTTTGTGCATATTGATACAGTGGTCCACAACGTGTATGATACTTTTATTCATCGAGATACCTTCATCACCAGGGATACATTTGTTACAAAAATCACGTTTCGCGACACCATTACCACCAAACTTACATTTAGAGATACCGTAATTACCCGTTTTACCTACACAGATACCATGTATTTTACCAAAACAGATACGCTGAGATTTTCCATTTATGATACCATTCGTGTGGTAAAAAACGACACCAACAGAATCATGCAATATGTGACCGTTCAAGATACCCTGAGGTTCACTGTCCCCGATAAAAATCAAGGAGAATTTACTTTGTACCCGGTTCCCACAAATCGGCTGTTGTATTTGAAAGTGTATGATTACAAGTATTTTGAGGGATATTCGGTCAAGATTTATGATATCCTGAATAATTTGATTGAGGAGCGGGAAATAGTTTCAGACATCACAGAATTTCATCCAGCCAAATGGGGTAGTAAAGGCAATTATACATTGCATTTGTTTGATCCAAACAAAAATAGGGTGGCCGTGAAGGTAATTATTTATATGTGAGTTGGAATATGAAATGAAGGGTTTCATTTCCTCTGGAAAATCGACATGTTTCTATGAATGAAAGGGGTTAACACTGATTTAGCTATTTTAAAATGTCATTTTTTTTGCGTATTTTTGCTATTCTTAAAAACTCCATACGCTTAAAATGCTTAACCCAACTCAACTAGTTTTGTATCGATTGTTTTTCATGCTGATCCCGTTTTTTGGTTTCGGTGTGAATGTGTCATTCGCTCAAATAGGCATTGGAACAACTTCAGCAAATACAGCTTCAGCACTTGATGTAACTTCTACATCCAAAGGATTGTTATATCCCAGAATGACCAACACGCAGATGTTGGCCATTTCATCACCGGCAAATGGTTTAATGGTTTTTAATACTGATGCAGGTGCATTGTATTATTATAACGGAACTTCTTGGTTGTCGAAAGAAAATAAAGTTTCAAAATTTGTCAATACCGCATCTCCTGTTCAACTAGATAATATTAGGGTTCAAATGCCCATTTCAACGGCTGCCAATTCAGTTCAAATAGCCACTGTTTCGGGTACAATTTCAATGTCTGGAACGCAAGAAATTATTTATGTTACATCACCTACAGCTACAGGTGGCTCTTCAGCAGCTTATTATAGTTATGTGCGCCAATCTACGTCATTGACAACCACTTTTATCAATTTTTGGCCGGGTTTAGATTTGGGATATCATGGTTCCACGCAATTGCTCAACATTCAAGACGAAACGAACAACAAAGCCTATCACATCATATTTACCGTGGGCGGAGGCTATAACAACAATTTCATTTCAATTAAACGTTTAAATTAATGAAGGCTAAATTGTTATTTTGGGGGACATTTTTTCTGGGTTTGCTGCCGATAATGGCAACGGCACAAGTTGGCATCGGAACAACTAGTCCGCAGGCTTCTTCTATGTTGGATATTACTTCCACCTCAAAGGGTGTTTTGGTCCCTCGAATGACAAACACACAGATGTTGGCCATTTCAACGCCAGTTGCTGGCTTACAAATTTTTAACACTACTTATAATAGTATTTATACCTATAACGGAAGTGCTTGGATTGGCGAAAAGAAATTCATCAGTATGATGGTGTTAAAAGGGGATACCGTGACTCTTGGTAACTTGATGGTGAAATTGCCAACTACGGGCAATTCAAGTGCTCAGTTGGCTTTTAAATCGGGTACAACAACAGTTACAGGAGTTTGTATGTATACCAATACTTCGGTAACTGTTGGAACAGCTACAACGTCTAATATTGGTGCGTATATGCGACAATCTGAGAACTTTAGTAAAACATTTTCTTATTTTCAAAGTGGATTAAATTTCAATTCAAGAGGCAATATTCAACAGATATGGTTCACCGACGAAACCAATCTTAAGTTTTACAAAATCAATATAGTAGCGGGTCCATCGAATACGGCACAAACCACTATAGAAATTGAGGAATTTAATTGATGATGAAACCCAAACACATATTGTTCCTTATTTTTCTTTGTGTGAATCTCCTATCTGCGCAAGTTGGAGTTGGTACCAATTCCCCCAATGCGGCTGCTTTGTTGGATGTGAATTCTACCACAAAAGGTGTGTTGTTTCCCCGGATGTCCAATTCCCAAATGTTGGCAATTGCAAGTCCCGTGGTGGGATTACAAGTCTATAACACCGATGCCAACTGTATGTACTATTACGATGGGTCGAATTGGATGTGTACATTGAATGGCATTTCTACATTAGCAGATGCCGGGGTGGCCGTGCAATATGATAATTTAAAAGTAAGGGTAACAAGTTCTGGCAATAGATCGCTGCAAATAGCAACTGTTTCTGGTAGTATAACCGTTTCTGGATCTTCCTTCAATATGTTTGCAACATCCAATGTTGGTTCAACAGGAGCCCAAGGCAGTATTACCGGAAATACCTACTCTTCTACCACAATTGGTACCACATTTTCTTATGTTCAGAGTGCCGCTAACTTTTTGTATTACGGAAGTATCCAAAGGTTTTTCCTCAACGATCAAACCAACAACAAAGGTTATCGGGTTACATGCATTTATGGAAATGGATTTTCTAACAATACCATTGAAATAGAACGTATTTATTAATACGGTCAATAACCTATAAATAGATTGGTGAAGGTTCCCTCGGTAATCACGTAATTGGGTTTTGCATTTTTCCGTAAAGCGAGAAACATTTTTACGGGAAATCCTTAAAAATCTACAGTATGCTTGTTGTTAATTATCTTGGCATTCCAACCGCACTTTCAATGAGGAGTCTTCTCAATCCATGAATGTTTGTTGAAGCACCGGACCATCCACCAGCTCCAAAATAATTGCCAGAGGCCGTAAATGATCCTAATTCTACAGTTCCAATATATTCACCATTGTTGGTCCATAAATCCAAGAATCTCGTTCCATCAGCGTTTTTGCCAAAGTAAATATTATGTACTTGCCATTTGCTGTTATCTAAATTTGAATGAACATTGATACTCGCAATTTGAGAACCAGATTTGTAAACAACAACGCGTTCATTAAGCTCATCATATGAAATTGAAAGTCCACCAGCGTTGGCCGCCTGAGTAGCACTAGCAGCAATCATGGTACTATTGCAACCAATAAAAAGCCAATTTATATCGGCACCCGTACCTCCTCCGGCATAGAATTGTGTTGAAATATGAAGTGGTTGACTCCAATCTATGGCTTGTGACCAATAGACTTTACCGTTTTGGTTTTGAGTAGCAGGTGTTAATTGAATATAATCTGTTTGCCAAGATGCATTTCCTACATAGGTGGCGCCCAAACTATTTAAAGTGGGATTTCCTTGTTGCCAGTTCCAATGAAATTTTCCCGGGCTCGTGGTGTTGTCTTCGAATCTCACCCAGGCTGAACCGTTCCAATAGTAATATCCTGGTGTTACATTTGAGGGACTTGTACCGGCTGTTGCTGTGTTATACACGAGCAATGATGTTGCAGGTGAGGTAATTGGAGAGGCCGACGTAAGAGAAGTTAATGCCACTCTTGGTACCAACATTCCCTTAGAACTCGATGTAACATCAAGCTGTGCCGATGCCGACGGGGTGGTGGTTCCAATTCCAACTTGAGCTTGAGATTGTACGAACCAAGTGAATGAAAGGGCGAGTATGTAAGCGAGTTTTTTCAAAGCTTTATAAGGTAAATTGACTACAAAAATAAGGTTTTTGTATTAAAAAAATAAGTTTTGGGGTTTGATTAAATTTGTAGTTAAGTTAATTTTTATATTTATTATACTGTTGTAAAGTGTTTGTTCCTGACCAAATTTAAATTATCGATTTTTTGTGTAATATTTACTGATTTTCTATTGTCCCGCAATTATTATTTGCAATAAATCATAAAACTAAATCTCAAATTACGGATTAACGTTAATTATTTGCTCAATTATAAGCACTTTTACGCAACAAACAATTGCTCCGAAATACGTTGTATGAGCATGGTAACGATTCTCCTGGAGAGTTCGTTTTTGTTCAAATGATAAAATGATAATTCATCAACAGTCATCAATCCTAGAACCATGCCAATTAGCACATTGCGGGTGATGGTGTCTTTTTGAAGTCGCAACTTTACCAAATTTTCTCGCTTCATAATGGATTGCGGAATTTCCTCCTTTGGGATTTGACTGCGAAAATAGGAAAGCAAAACATCGTTTTGGAATTTCAAAATAGGTCGTAAACAACTGTTTTGAAAGTGCTCCAATTCAAGTGGAGTTCGCTCGGAATCTATATTGATTTCGCTGCGAAGAGATAATATTAATTCGGATCTCATGATGAAAATCTCATGACAAAATAAAATTGGCTATTGGGATCCACAGAGACTCGAAATGTAAGTCGATATAACTTGAATTTAGAGTCTCTGTCCCCCAAAAAATATTAACCAATTATTGCATTCAATGTTGCTGATGGACGCATGACACGACTTGCTTTTTCGTCGTTCATGAAGTAATAACCGCCAATATCCACTTTATGTCCCTGTACCGAATTAAGTTCAGAAACGATGGTAGATTCTTTTTCAGTAAGTGTTGCAGCAATTGGAGTAAATTGGGTTGCAAGTTCTTGATCATCTGTTTGTTTGGCCAATTCTTGAGCCCAATATAAAGCTAGATAGAAATGAGAACCACGGTTGTCAATACCGCCGATTTTACGCGTAGGACTTTTGTCTTCGTCTAAGAATGTAGCCGTAGCTGCATCCAATGTTTTAGACAAAACTGCGGCTTTGGCGTTGTTGAATTTGTCGGCAAAATGCTCTAAACTCACGGCCAATGCTAGGAATTCGCCAAGGCTATCCCAACGTAAATAGTTTTCTTCAATGAATTGTTCTACGTGCTTCGGAGCAGATCCACCGGCACCAGTTTCAAACAATCCGCCGCCATCCATCAACGGAACAATGGAAAGCATTTTTGCTGAAGTACCAAGTTCCAAAATTGGGAACAGGTCGGTTAAATAATCACGAAGTACATTTCCAGTAACAGAAATGGTATCCAAACCTTGAACCATACGTTCGAAACTGTATGTTGTAGCATCAGATGGTGAAAGTATCAAGATTTCAAGTCCCTCAGGATTGAATTCAGGTAAATAAGCGTTTACTTTTTTAATCAATTCACGGTCATGTGCACGATTCGAATCCAACCAGAAAACGGCAGGCGTTTGGGTAGCGCGAGCACGTTTAACAGCAAGTCCAACCCAATCCTTGATAGGAGCGTCTTTAACTTGGCACATTCTGAAAATATCGCTTTTCTCAACGGCTTGTTCCATAACAGTTTCGCCATTGATGATCACTTCTACTTTTCCATTTCCTGAAATTTGGAAGGTTTTATCGTGCGATCCGTATTCTTCCGCTTTTTGAGCCATAAGTCCTACGTTGCTCACACTTCCAATTGTGCTAGGATTCAATGCGCCATGTTTTTTATGGAACTCAATGGTTGCATGATAAACACCGCTGTATGCACGATCAGGAATAACCGCTTTGGTATCTTGGGCTTTACCTTCTTTGTTCCACATACGTCCCGAAGTTCTGATCATTGCCGGCATAGAGGCATCGATGATCACATCACTCGGTACGTGTAAATTTGTGATTCCTTTGTCTGAATTTACCATGGCAAGTGCTGGACCCTCATTGATTGCGCGGTCGAAAGCTGCCAATATTTCAGATTTTTTAGGATCAGGCAATGTATTAACTTTGTTCAAAACATCTCCCAAACCGTTGTTAGGGTCGATATTGAGGGACGCAAATTCTGCGGCATATTGGTTGAAAACATCTTTGAAAAATACTTCAACGAAGGCACCGAAAAGAATAGGGTCGCTCACTTTCATCATGGTAGCTTTCAAGTGAACTGAGAACAATACATTCTTTGCTTTTGCATCTTCTATTTGCTCCTGAATGAAAGATTTTAATTTATTGAGGGACAGGGCAGCGGAATCAATGATTTCGCCTGCTTTTAATTTTAATCCCGCTTTAAGAATTGTTTTTTCACCATTTGCATCGGTAAAAACGATATCTGCGCTGCATGCTTCGCTCACGGTAATGCTTTTTTCTGATCCGTAGAAATCGCCATCGGTCATGCTAGATACATGTGAAGCGCTGTCGGCAGACCAAGCACCCATAGAGTGTGGGTGTTTTTTAGCGTAGTTTTTTACAGATTTTGGAGCTCTACGGTCGCTATTCCCTTCACGAAGGACAGGGTTTACGGCAGATCCTTTGATTTTGTCGTAACGCTGTTTGATATCCTTTTCTTGATCGTTTTTAGGTTCAGATGGATAGCTAGGTACCGCAAATCCCGCAGCTTGCAATTCGGCGATAGCCGCATGTAGCTGAGGCATTGAAGCACTGATATTTGGAAGTTTGATGATATTTGCTTCGGGAGTTTTTGCAAGTTCACCTAACATGTTGAGGTCATCACTAATTCGTTGACCTTCGGTTAAAAAATCGGGGAAAACAGCGAGAATTCGACCGGCCAAAGAAATGTCTTTGGTTTCGACTTGAATTTTGGCTTTTTCGGTGAAGAATTTAACGATTGGCAAAAGGCTATAAGTGGCTAATGCTGGGGCCTCATCGGTTTTGGTGTACAATATCTTCTGCATGTGTTTTAAAAAACACAAAGATACAAAATTGGAGGGGCAAAAAAAAGACGCGATACATGGAATGAATCATGAAAATGCACAATATATTGGTTTATTAAGTTGTATTCTTGGTGTTGTGAACTCTTTGTTTGTTTTCGAAATTGTCGGAATTCAATAGAATTCCGATGTTAAATTGTCGGAATTTAATAGAATTTCGATGTAAGATTGTCGGAATTTAATATAAAATCGTATATTTGAATTGGTAAATCGATAAAAATTGTTGTTATGAAATACATTGAACGTTCTCTTGAGCCATTGATTCATCAATATTTAAAACCCAATAAAGCGGTTGTCCTGCTCGGAGCGCGACGTGTTGGTAAAACGGAGCTAATCCGAAAGTATATGCAAAATTGCAAGGAACCTTATTTGTTTTTAAATGGAGAAGACTTGCAAACTCATGAACTTTTGGAAAAACGTACCATACAAAATTACCAAAGGCTATTGGGGGATGTTCGTTTTCTTATTATCGATGAGGTTCAGTCAATTCCTGAAATTGGTGTTAAATTGAAATTGATGTTAGATTCTATTGAGGGATTAAAAGTGTTGGTGACTGGATCGTCAGTTTTTGATTTGAACCAAGGGTTGGGTGAACCACTCGTTGGTCGTAAAATGACATTTTATTTATTTCCTTTGTCGCAGTTGGAATTTTCAAAACAAGAAACATACTTAGAAACGATTCAAAAATTAGAAGATCGATTGGTTTTTGGGTCCTATCCGGAATTGGAGCAGCTTGGTTCACGAAATGAAAAAATTGATTATCTAATGGAACAAGTGAATTCGTATTTGTTGAAAGATATTCTTGCATTTGAAGGAATTCGTAAGCGTGATGTCATTGTGTCGTTGTTGCGAATGATTGCATTTAGAGTTGGAAGTGAAATTTCAATTGAAGGGATTTCGAATGAATTACAGTTGGGTAAAAGTACTGTGGATAAGTATCTTGACTTATTGTCGAAGGTTTTAATTATCCATAAAGTTTCAGGCTTTAGCCGGAATCTTGATAACGAAATCACAAAAAAAAACAAATGGTATTTTTACGATAATGGAATTAGAAATGCCCTCATTCATAATTTTAATTCAATTTCATTGCGCGATGATCAGAGTAAACTTTGGGAGAATTATCTCATATCCGAGAGATTGAAAAAACAAGAATATCTGCGTTTACACCATTCCAATTATTTTTGGCGGACACATACAAAGCAAGAGATTGATTGGGTAGAAGAGGTTGATGGGAAAATTGTTGGATATGAATTTAAATGGTCTACAAAAAAACAACCCAAGCCGCCGGCACTGTGGTCGAAGTCTTATTCGGACGCCGAGTTTCACGTTATTCATCCCAAAGATTATTTAGATTTTATTTGTTAGTGTGGAGTCTTTTTACGCAAAATGAAATGACTCCCGAATTGCACGCAGAAATAATCATCACTTTGTGATTTTAATCCGTTTAATCTTTTCTAAAGCTTTCGGGATAACCCATCTAATCTCTCTAACCTCTCTAATCTTTTAATCGTTTATAGGGACTACTCGCTACGCTCGTGATCCCTTGGGTGGGGGAGCGATTAACCCCGTTCAAAGCCCAGCTGCTACGCAGCTTAGGCTTTTTTTATGCGCAATACGCTTGAGCAAAGCTCAGACTTTTGCGCCGGGACTACTCGCTTCGCTCGTGATCCCTAGGTGGGGGAGCGATTAACCCCGTTCAAAGCCCAGCTGCTACGCAGCTTAGGCTTT
>CAZBMF010000017.1:0-31899 GCA_964492925.1 uncultured Rhizobium sp.
GATACCAATTTTTGGCATTTTTTTATCGCTTTTTCCCATTGTTGCGATTTTTTTAACAAATTTAGATGGATGAAATGCAACTCAACGTTGTTACTATCAATGAGTAACGACTCTTTTAGCGTGGCTAAAAATTGCATTGGTTGATTCAAATATTCACTTTGATAAATAATCAATGCATTTCTCAAGTCCATGTTTTTGGGATTTTCAGCCAACCCTTTATCAATCAAAATTTTCCCTTGTTGAAACAAAAAAGCGCTAATTTTTGGTGCATCCACATATTCTGCACCGTTAAAAATGAGGTTTCTGGCAACTTCGGTTTCTTTGCCTTCACGGAAAAGCGCAACCAAGTCGAGTTCAATGAGAGAAATTAATGCGTGATTTTGGGTTTCTTGAGCCCATTTTAGGGCTTTTAAGCTGCTGTCTTTGCCCATTGATCCCGGAGGAGAGAGCAAAATTCTGGAAATGTCGACAGGTGGTTTCGTTTTGTCGAACACAGCATTGAGAAAAGCAACACGATCTACCGGTGCTTGTTCAACTTGCCCCATTTGCATAGACATGTTGGCTTTACCGGTAGATGGTGTAGCTTGATTTGACTTCCAACGGTTGATGGTTAGAATCAAAGTGAATACAGTTGCTGACGCAACGGCAATTACAATTTCTTTTGAGGGTTTTTTCACCAAAAAAACTTAAGCAGGATAGCTTATAACTTGTCGTTCAATACCTTGCTTTCTTTCACTTGAGCAGCGAATTCTTTTGCAGGTTTAAAACGAGCTACATAGTGTGCAGGTACTACCAAAGAAGTGTTTCTTTTGATGTTACGAGCAACTTTCGTTTTTCTTTCCTTAAGCTCAAATGTTCCAAAACCTCTTAAGTAAATGTTGTTACCATTCACCATAGAGTTCTTTACAACAACAAATAAGTTGTCAATAGTGTCCGCAATTGCAGCCTTTTCAAGACCTGTGCGCACGGCAATTTCGTTTACGATTTCTGACTTTGTCATGATTCAATGTGCAAAAAAACTAAATAAACACGTTTTTTGCACCATATTTATGCAAAATGTTATCCCTAATTTATTGACGTGGTATCAACAAGTTTACCGAAAATTGCCTTGGCGCGAAAATGTAACTCCTTATCAGATATGGGTTTCGGAGATAATTTTACAACAAACTAGGGTCGATCAAGGTGGTGGATACTTTTTGAAATTTGTCGATAAATTTCCAAATATTTCGACGCTTGCAGCAGCAAAAGAGTCTGAAATCTTAAAAATTTGGCAAGGTTTGGGGTATTATGCCCGTGCTAGAAACATGCATGCAGCTGCAAAACAGCTTGTAAATCAGTTTCATTCAGAATTGCCAGCCGATTATGAAAAATTGAGGTCGCTTAAAGGCATAGGTGATTATACCGCTGCCGCCATTGCTTCATTTGCTTTCCAATTACCGCATGCCGCAATTGATGGAAATGTAAAACGCGTTTCGGCGAGATTTTTTGGGATTGATTTGCCCATTAACTCCCCTAAGTTTTTTAAAATGGTACAACAATTACTCGACGCTGAAATTGTTCATACACAACCGGATACCTTTAATCAGGCAATGATTGAATTGGGCGCAACGTTGTGCACGCCAACAAAACCAAATTGTGAAAAATGCCCTATCAATTCTGAGTGTTTTGCCTTTCAGTACAATAGAATTTCTGATTTCCCAGTCGTTGTCCCTAAAAATAAGCCCACTAAAAAATATTTGCATTTTTTTAGAATAGAGCAAGACGGCAAATTGATGCTCGTTTGTAGGCCCAGTAAAGGCATTTGGGGTGGATTGCATGAATTTCCAAGCGTTGAATCTGATTCATTGGAAGAATTTCCTTCGGAGTTCATTGAAACATTGGGTATTGAACCATCGTATTTGCAAATTTTAGACCTCGCTGATTTTAAACATTTACTCACGCATCAAACAATTTTTGCCCGTTGTTGGCATTTGTCATCTATTCCGAATAATATTGTATTGTCGAAATCGTATTTTTTGGTTAATTCTAACGAAATTCGTACCTTTCCGATGCACAAATTGATGTTGAAAATATTAAACCACTTACAATTGTAACTTCAGACCATGATAAACAAAGTAATTTTACTCGGACGTTTGGGAAAAGACCCAGTTATACGCAAGCTAGACAATGGCAGAATTGTGGCCAATGTTTCTTTGGCTACCAATGATTTTTATACCAAAGACGGACAAAGAATGGAAAGTACGGAATGGCATAATTTGGAAATGTGGGATCAGCAAGCATTGACCGCCGAAAAATACTTCAAAAAGGGAAATATTTTGTATGTAGAAGGCAAAATTAGAACCGACAAATATGTTGATGCTGAAGGAATTGAAAAGCAACTTAGAAAAATTCGTGTAACTAGTTTTCAAATGATGAACAGCATGTTGGGAAATCGTGAGGAACATACTGAAAGAAATTCAGGTATTGATCCTTTTGACGACAACGACAAACCATTTTCAGATTCAGATAATTTAAATTAACCCAATGGACGACGCCGGCCCTAACGCCTTTTTATTAAACATAGATTTTATTAAGGATATTCCTTCCGAGGACGTTCCAACCCTTATAACCTTGCTGTTTGCAATGGTTGCCTGTTTGGTGGTTTCCGCAATTTGTGCGGCTTCTGAAAATGCTTTTTTTTCACACAAAGAAAATGATTTGGAAGAATTGCAGGCCGATAAGCATAAATCTTCACATTATATTTTGAAACTGCTCTCGAAGCCAAAACATTTGTTGGCTACCATTTTGCTGTTGAATAGTTTGGTTATTGTAGCATTTGTGCTTTTTTCAAAACTTTTCTATGAATATATTCTCAATAATGCGAAATATCCTTGGTTGGAATTTTTGATCGATACCATTCTTGTTACCTTGGTGATTTTAATTTTTGGTGAGGTTATGCCAAAGGTTTATGCAACACAGAATTACAGAAAATCGGCTCGTTTTTTGGTGCATCCAATGCGATTTTTCTTTTGGATTTTATATCCATTTACCTCTGTTTTGGAAAGAGTGGGTGAATTTTTGGAAAAAAATGCCAAAACCGTTACTCCAGAACTTACACCCGAAGAATTATCGCAAGCAATTGATTTAACCACAGACGAAGACGATGCCAAGCAAGAGAAAGAAATCTTGAAAGGAATTGTTAATATGGGGAATATTCAAGTGAAACAAATTATGGTTTCTCGTTTGGATATGATTGCCATTGATCACGAAGCTAAATTTGATGAAGTTTTAAAGATTACCCTCGAAATGGGATATTCTCGAATGCCCGTTTTTAAAGAAAATTTGGATCAGATTATTGGGGTTTTAAATTCAAAAAACCTATTGCCTTATCTGAATGAAAATCCTGATTTCAATTGGCAATCACTCATTTATCCGCCGTTTTTTATTCCAGAAAACAAGGCAATCGACGATTTGTTGCAAGAGTTGAGGCAAAAACATGGGCATATTGCCATTGTGGTAGACGAATTTGGAGGTACTTCTGGTATGGTAACATTGGAAGATATTTTAGAAGAAGTATTTGGTGAACTGAACGATGAATTTGATGAGCAAACACCCGATTACATTAAACTCAATTCCCATACGTTTATATATGAAGGAAAAACGTTGATTGTAGATTTCTTGAGAGAAACCAATCTTCCTATTACCTTGTTTGAAGAAGAAGATTTTGAATCAGATACATTGGCTGGTTTGATATCCGAAAAATTGGGTAGAATTCCTAAAAAAGGAGATGCTGTAACAATAAATGATGTTCAATTTATTGTGGAATCGGCAGATCCACGAAAAGTGAAAAAAATAAAAAGTATTTTACCGAAGATATGAGAAATTTAGTTGTAAAAAGTATTCTATTCACGGTGATTGTAGCCATGTTTTCATGTGGTTCCAACGATCATTATGTGCCAAAACCTCACGCATATCCGAAGTTGGTTTTGCCCCATAAGAAATATTTTAAATTTGAAAACAAAGATTGTCCTTTCACGTTTCAAATCCCTCATTATTCCATCATGTTGCCAGATGCCGATGCCAAAGGCAAACATTGGTATAACCTACATTTTCCTACGCTCAATGCAACTTTGCATTTTACCTATTATCAATTTAAAAGTTGGAATGAATATGATTCGTTGGTTTCAGATTCTAGGAGCTTGGTTAATAAACACTTGCAGCGTGCGGAAGATATTTTAGAAGAACCCGTAACCAATATTAATCCCAAAGTTCCTGGGTTGATTTTTCATATTCAGGGCAATACGGCCACCAATTTGAATTTTTTTACCACCGATAGTTCTAAGCATTTCTTAAGAGGCGCACTCTATTTCAACAAGCAAACGCAAGCAGATTCTATTTATCCGGTTTTCAAATTTTTAGAACAAGACGTAAACGAAATTTTAAAAACTTTCGTTTGGAAATAATTGGCACTTACTTTGTATAGGAATGATTTTATGAAGAGAATTGTATTGATTTTTGCCTTTTTTTTATTTTGGGGGACAATGTCTGCGCAAAAGAAAAAGTGTGTGGAACTTCAGGATAAGGCATATGCTGATTTTCAGGTTGGACTCTACAATGAAGCCTTAAATAGTATTAAAAAATCAATCAAATGCGATCCTTCGTCTTCTACGGCTTATGCCATTCAGGCTGAAATTTACGAAGCGCTAAAAGACAGTGCCAATGCAATCAAATCTCATAAAAATTGTATCAAAGCAGATTCTGTTTATCAATCGGAATATTACCATTTTGGATTTTATCTATATCGGTTGTCGAGATTTGATGAAGCTTTATATTATTTAAGTAGGTTCGATAGTGTTCCGCTCATGCCAAATTTTAATCCCAATGAAGATGGGGCAGCACCCAGCATGAAAGCCAAAGTAGATAGGTTAAAAGCGTCTATTCAAATGGCGAAAGCTGAGATGGGTGATTTGTTGAAAATGCAAATTCAAAACTTGGGTGAGGCAATTAATTCGAATTTAAATGAATACTGGCCAGGAATGCCAATCAATGGAAATACTTTGGTTTATACCCGTTTGGTAAATCGCCAGGAAGATTTTTATGTTGCCAAAATGGGGCCAAACGGCTGGGAGAAATCTCGCTTTGCGCCAGGTAAAATTAATACGGAGGAAAACGAAGGTACCAATTCTGTTTACTTCGGCCCTAAAAATCAAATTCTATATTATACCGTTTGTAATCAAGGAGGATATGGAAGTTGTGATATTTTTTACTCCGAAATGGCGAGTGAAAAATGGGGTGAACGCAATAATTTGGGGGGAGTGGTAAATTCTCCGCAATGGGATGCGCAACCATCAGTAAGCGGTGATGGAAATACCATTATTTTTGCAAGCTCAAGGCCTGGTGGTATGGGCGGTAAAGATCTTTGGATCACAAAAAAGGTGAACGGAAAATGGACCAAACCAACGAATTTAGGTCCTACCATTAATACAAAATTCGATGAAGAAGCACCGTTTTTACATTATGACGGAGTAACTTTATATTTCGCAAGCAATGGTCACGCAGGGTTTGGGCAGCATGATATTTTCATGGCAAGATTGAATGAAGAAAGTCAATGGTCAAAACCTGAAAATTTAGGGAAAGGGGTGAATACAAATCAAGATGATTTGGGATTCTATGTGGATGCAATTGGTCAAAAAGCCTATTTCGCATCTTCTAGAGAAGGTGGATTTGGCGGACTTGATTTATACTCGATCAATTTAATTGATAAGTTCAAACCAAGGCCAGTCAATTATTTGTTGGGCAAGATATATGACAAACAAACCAAAAAAGAAATTGCGGCAAGCATTCGATTGGTGAATCTGCAAACTCAAAAAGTGGTTTTTGAAGATAGTACTTCATCTTTCTTGATACCCATTGTAGCTGGAAATAATTATGCATTGCATTCTATGGCCAAAGGCTATTTGTTGGATTCACGAAACTTTCAACCAACTGAATCAACCATCGATAAGCCGTATGTGATTGAATCATATCTAGATAAGATTAAGTTGGATCAGGTTGTAACCTTAAACAACATTTTCTTTGATATAGATAAATTTGATTTAAAACCAGAAAGTGAAGTTGAATTAAAAACAGTCATTCAATTGTTGACGGCAAATCCTCAAATGAAAATTGAAATATCTGGACATACCGACAATTCTGGTTCTGATGCACACAACAAAGAACTGTCATCAAACAGGGCTGCATCGGTAAAAACATACCTTGAGAAATTGGGTGTTGCACCATTAAGATTGGTGGCCAAGGGTTTTGGTTCCAGCAAACCAAATGCAAGTAACGATACCGAAGAAGGCAGAGCCAAAAATAGACGAATAGAAATTCGAATATTAAACCTGTAACTTTTTTAATACTAGTTCGTTTTACAACCACTAAACCAAACAAACGAACTGATGAAATTAAAATTACAGAATCTTAGCATTCTCCTTTTATTATTTTTATTTACCCAGGTTAACCATCTGAAATCTCAGAATTTCAATGTTATTCTTGGCCGACCCACTGACACTTCTATTACAGCGAGTTTGCTGTTTTATCAATCTGCCATCGCTTATTTAGAATATGGTACTCAGTCTGGGCAGTACATCAAAAGTACCGCGCAGACGAGCATAGGCGCATCTCAAACGGCAGAAATTACAATGATGTCGTTAATTCCTAGCACACAGTATTATTATCGTGTGCGTTATAAAAGTCCTGTGGCTTCTTCCTTTCTTTCAAGTCCGGAATTTTCATTTCGCACGCAAAGGTCTAAAGGAGAATCATTTACTTTCACCATTGAAGCCGATGAACATTTGTACGATAAAAAAGGGGTAAAAAGTATTTATCAATTGTGTTTAAACAACCAAGCCAAGGACAAACCCGATTTCATGATTTCTTTGGGGGATATTTTTGGCGACGACCATTTTCCAACCACCATCACATCTGAACAGTTAAGGGTATTGCATGAAGATTATCGACCTTTTCTAGGTTCTATTTGTCATTCTATTCCTTTTTATGTGTGTTTGGGTAATCACGAAGGCGAAATGGACTATTGGATTGCAAAAAATCCACCCAATAATCTTGGAATAAATGCCACCTTATGGAGAAAGTATTATTATCCGAATCCTTTTCCTAATGGATTTTATTCGGGGAATCAAGATCTTGAACCTTATGGTGTTGGCAATCCTGAAAATTACTATTCTTGGACATGGGGTGATGCACTTTTTGTGGTTTTAGATGCCTATAGAGATCAATGCGATACTTCTGCAAAACCCAAGAACTGGGAATGGTCTTTTGGTAAACCTCAATATGATTGGTTAAAAGCGACCTTAGAATCGAGTACTGCAAAATATAAATTTGTTTTTAATCACCATACTCGTGGTCAAGGTAGAGGAGGTGTATCAACTGCAAAGTATTTTGAATGGGGCGGTTACAACATGAATGGAACATATGAATTTGATAAATATAGACCAGGATGGGGTAAACCAATCCACCAACTATTTGTAGATAACGGTGTTGATATTTATTTCCAAGGACATGATCATGTATTTGCGCATGAAGTTCTAGATGGTGTTGTTTATCAGGCTTTGCCGATGCCTAGTGATTCTACCTACATGATTGGCAAATTGGCAAATGCAGATGCTTATATTTCCGATACCCTAGATGGAAGTGGTCATATTAGAGTCAGTGTAAATCCCGAATGTGTTAAAGTGGATTATGTAAAAGTTTACCTTCCACAAGATACGCTTTCTGGTGACCATAAAAATGGAGAAATTGGGTTTTCTTACACGCTCGGAACCTGCCCAACAGGTGCTGTTGATCAGTTCAACATGAATGATGTTACATTGTTCCCGAATCCTGCCAATACTCAAATACATGTTTTATTCAAAAACAGAGTTTCAAACCCAGAATATTTCTTGTATAATTCGTTTGGTCAATTGGTGAAATCAGATTCAAAAGATATTGTAGATGTCAGTTCAATTGAAAACGGAGTTTACATTCTTGAAATAAGAACCTCCAATTCGAGAATATCTAAAAAAGTTGTTGTAAATCATTAAATATCAAAATGTCACATATATTTCGATTCTTTATATGCATGTTGTGCATCCCAATGGCTTATGCACAAAATATTCAACACGCGGAAATGTTATCTCGCCCTACAGATAAATCCGTAACGGTTCAAATGTTCTTTGACGCCGATGTTGAAATGGGCATAGACTATGGATTGTCAAAGGGCAATTATACAGCCCAAGTGCCATTTGCGAAATTCCTTCAAGGGCAAGCAGCCCAACTTGAAATAGCAGGACTACAACCCAATACCCGCTATTTTTATAGGGTTGTTTACAGAACTCCTGGATCTTCAACAATTTTATACAGACCCGAATTTACTTTTTCAACCCAAAAATCTGTGGGTACGCCCTTTACCTTTGTCATTCAAGCTGATCCTCATTTGGATGAACAAAGTGATACATCTATATACAAAATGTGCTTGAAAAATCAACTTGAAGACAATCCCGACTTTATGCTTGATTTGGGGGATATTTTGATGTCAGACAAATTAAGAACTCCTGCCAAAGTAGTTCCAAGAGATACTGTAACTTACAGAGCACACCTGATGAGACGTTATTATGAACTCGTGAATCATTCGGTTCCACTTTTTATAACACTTGGAAACCACGAAGGTGAAGCCGGTTGGTTAGCAAACGGTACTGCTAATAATGTTGCAGTTTGGGGAACACTAGATCGAAAAAAATACTTGCTCAACCCAGAGCCGAATGGTTTTTATTCAGGAGATACAGTTAATTTTCCTCACGTTGGACAACGAAATGCTTATTATTCTTGGACATGGGGGGATGCACTCTTTGTGGTGATTGATCCATATTGGAATACAAAAGTAAAGCCGGATTCATTAAATGGTTGGCGTTGGACGTTAGGCAAAATACAATATGATTGGCTTAAGCAAACTTTAGAAAAGAGTCAAGCAAAATTTAAATTTGTGTTCGCTCATCAATTGGTTGGAGGTGACCCAGATGGTCGCGGTGGCGTAGAATTTGCCGATAGGTACGAATGGGGTGGTAACAATCTAGATGGTAGTAGAGGTTTTGAAGCCAATAGACCCGGATGGTACAAACCGATAAAAGATATTTTAAAAGAAAATAGGGTAACCGTTTTTTTTCACGGACATGACCATTTTTTTGCCAAACAAGAAAAAGAATGTCTTATTTACCAAGAAACCCCTCAGCCTAGTCACCCAAATTTCACCAGTGCCGGTCAAGCAAAAGTTTATGGTTATTTGGAAGGACAAATTCAACCAAACTCAGGTCACCTTCGGGTAAATGTTGCCCCAACAGGTGTAAAAGTGGAATATGTTAGAACCTATCTGCCTAAAAATGAAACTTCCAACCGTCATAATAAAGATGTTTCTGCCAGTTATTTTATAGGTGAAAGAAATTGCTATGATTCACTCACCAACAGCATCATTCCCATTTTGTACAACAGCCAATATGAAAATGAAATTGTATATCCCAATCCATTTCAAAAAGAAACAACTATTTTGTTGAATATCACTCAAAATGGAAATTATTCTCTGAAAATTAATGGAATACAAGGAAATGAAGTGCGATCGCTGTTAACAAATCAGTCAATTTTAAAAGGTCAATACAAAATAATTTGGGATGGTTCAAACAATTATAGTCAAGCATTGCCTTCCGGGGTTTACATTTACAACCTTCTTTCTCAAGGTAAAACAATTAAATCTGGTAAAATCATTTTAAATCGTTAATAGATGAAAAAAACTTTAATAATCTTGTTGGCATTCTTTGTAGGGCAATTATTCGCTCACACTGGAGATTTAGACCTGAAAAATGTTCAAAAATGGACCTTTCAAACTTCCGGGAAATCAATATTAGGGGCTTTTTATTACCATAAGGATGGGTTTGTTTATATCCATACTGTGGATGGAGGAATTGCAAAAATCAAGCAATCCGAATTGACGATTGAATCAACAAATAGCGCGGCAAAAAAAATAGCCCAGGTAGACAAAATTAATAAGCAAATCAACAGTAAGCATTTGAGAAATTTGGCAAGTCAAAACGAAAATACCCATAAATCTATTTTATGGAATCCCATAACATTTGGTTTTTTAGTTTTGACAATGTTGTTCCTTTTTTATTTAATGAAGTTGAAACACCCAGTATTGTTGCCAATTTTGGGATTGATATTGGTATCTTCCATTTTTTCATTTGGAAATGGCAATGTCCAGAAACGAGCCTTAAGCACGAGACCCACATTTATGGATTCTGCATTTTCTTACTATAAACCAACAATCAATACACGTTGGGATAACCAATATTTCTATGTTGAATCCAATGGAATTGCCGATCATGAAATGATGATTGGAATTACTTCATGGCAGCAGCAAGTCCCTATCCCTCAATGTTATGTGGGTACAAATGCATGGTCTATTCCGTTAAATCCTGTAGTTGCAAGTACGCCAGTTCCAGTGAATAATCAACATTTTTTGAGGGGTGCTGTGGCTATTGCCGTAAATGGAATTGCCATTTTTAATCCATATACCAATACTGGAGTAGATGCTTTTTTAGATGGTCAACTCGATCAATATGGTGGCCACAGTGGCAGAGCCGATGATTATCATTATCACATTGCGCCCGTTGTTCTGTATAACAAAATTCCCAAAACTTCTCCAATTGCATTTGCACTAGATGGTTTTGCAATCTATGGTGATTTAGAGCCAGATGGTTCAGCCATGAAAACCCTAGATGCCAATCACGGACATTTTGAAACCAACGGTTTATATCATTATCATGCTTCTAATTCAGCTCCCTACATGATTGGCAAAATGGTGGGTAAAGTAACCGAAGATACCACCCTCCAAATCATTCCGCAAGCTACCGCAAAGGGTGTTCGTCCGGCATTAACACCTCTAAAGGGTGCCGCTATTACCCATTGTCATAAGTATACAAATGGAATGGGTTATATTTTAACCTATACCAATGGTGCTCAAAAAGATACCGTAGATTATAGCTGGACATCCTTGGGTAAATACACGTATGTTTTTAAAGTAAATGGCACCACTACCACAAACAATTACAATGGTACAAAGCCTTGTGTTGTGCCTCAAACTTCGAATATACACGTTGTTAATGCTCCGGAATTTGAGATTTTTCCAAATCCAGTATCTGATCAAATTACCATCAAATACCCCGCTAATGTGATAGTTTCTAATCAAAATAATCTGGCTATCATTTCAATCAATGGTCAAATTAATAAAACCTATAACGGAATGCCTAAGATATTGGATGTAAAGGACATGCCTTCTGGGATGTATTTTTTGATTTTTAATTTTGAGGGACAAAAAATTGTAAAGAAATTCTTGATTCAGTAAAATTGCCATTTTCTCATACAAATGAAATCTACTTTAAAATTATTGTTTATTTTAACTTGGAGTTTCTTATTGATATTTCAATTAAAAGCTCAATTTATCAAAACGTTTAAAAAGCTGCCCGATACTGGTCAAAATTCAAGTTATACCAGTACTTTCGGTGAAGATCATGATTATCAATTTAATACACCTGGATTTTTGACTTTGTCGAATAACAGAGTGCTCGATACCATTACATCCCTCGTTTGGCAAAAAACCGATGGTGGTGAAATGACGCATGAATTAGCCATTTTGTTTTGTGATACTTTGACTTTAGACAATTTGAATGATTGGCGATTGCCCCTAGCCGCTGAATTATTTACAATACAAAATCTTCAATACAATAATCCAGCACTTAATACTACCGTGTTTACGAAAACTACAGCAGAATATTGGTGGTCCTCTGAAAAACAAGTCAACGATCCTAACAAAGTTTGGTGTACAAATTCTGGAGGAGGTATTGGCAATCATCCGAAAGTTGAAACAATGAGTGCAGGAGGAGTAAAGAAATTTCATGCTAGATGCGTACGAACAGATCTAGCACCTAGTGTTCTGAATAAAAGATTTGTCTCAACCGAAGATAGTTCAGTAATCGATTCAATGAATCTTTTGCAATGGCAAATTTTCCCTCCTGATGTTGCCAAAACTTGGGAAGATGCTCTGGTATATGCGGAAAACTTGATATTGGATGGGCATTCTGATTGGCGTTTACCCAATATCAAAGAATTGAGATCATTAAATGATGAAAAAAAAGTAAATCCTTCAATCGATAATTCAATCTTTAAATTTGGGGTTCGTAAATTTTGGTCTTCAACTTCATTGCCTAATCAAACTACAAAAGCTTGGTATTTTGAATCAAACAACGGAATTACAACCTATGAGGTTAAAACAAACTCCCAATATGTAATTTGTGTTAGAACGCCTGATAAAAAGTCAACCATGAGTGCCCAGAACAAGTTGTTTGGCGATATTGTCGTTCTTTCTCAAATACCCGCCGATAAAGAATTGAAAATTCGTGTGCCTTTCAATTCAGCACCTCAATCGTTGCAGTTAATTTCAAATCTTGGACAAGTGATTTCTAGTATTCCCTGTTTCCCGTCAGGTAATCATTGGACGTTGGATGTTTCTGGGTTAAAAGATGGCATTTACATTCTTAACCTTTCTACTGAACTTGGTATTTGTAGAAAAACCATTTGCGTGTCGCACAGTTATTAAAGCAGAATGTAGAATATAATTTTTCAATGATGATCGTGTGGAATTTCCTCTAAGGGAATTTCTTTTGGAACAACCTCTTTTTCTATTTGGGATAAATCAGGCTCTCCGGCTAAAACATAAGCGGTATACCAAAAGTTTGCTACCATTTGTATGGATTTTTTAATTCTGAGCATTACCATATCGCCCAATAAACGTTCATAGTTGGCAATTAATTGCTGACTTTCCTTTTTTATAACTTGGGTGCCTTTTTGAGCATATTCATAATGTTCGTTTTCTGAAAGCTGTGCTTTTGCGATTTTTTCATAAAGCAGCACTTTATTCACCAACCCAAAACTCTCTTCAACTGATTTCCAAATTTCCTGTGAATATGTGGGCAAGAATTCTACCTCTGCAATATAAATAGGGTATTGGTTTACAAACATTTCAGGAATTCGACTCTCCCATAATGCATGAATGCCATGTTGGTTGGTTTTTTGTCCGTTATAATTGGAACTGGTGTGCAATGGAACGTGCGCATCAGCCACATAATGGCCCAAATCAGCTGACAGTTTGAGAATATTCCTTAAGTTTTTTTCTTGGAAGGCAATTTTTAACCAATGCACCATTTTAGAGCATTGCCAAGGTACAATTCCATGTTTGAAAACAGTGTCTTGTGAAAATCGGCAAACAGCTTCTGTATAATCTTTTACCACAGTATCTAGTGGAATGGCTTTCTCATAAAAATCGCAATCAATGAAATGCTTACAAGCTTCATTCTCCATTAAATATCTACGATTGTCTGGATCTGTTGCATGATCAATGAGATACTGAATGTATTTTCGGTAAAATTGAAATAAGGGTTTAGGAAGTGCCAAACAGGCATTTTGATTGATGATTCTATGGGTTAAAAATCCCCAGCTTCTGATATTCCCAACTCCACACAACAACAACACAACCAGTAAGCTCAGTTTTTTCATTACTCTATTTTTAATTTGGCTAAGTACATTTGAATGGTGTTTTGTAATCCATAGTATAATGCATCGCAAACCAATGCATGTCCAATGGAAACTTCAAGCAATCCGGGAATATTTTTCGACAAATAATTTAAGTTTTGCAAATCCAAATCGTGGCCTGCATTGATACCCAATCCAAAGGTTTGAGCCATTTTTGCTGTTTCAATGTATTGTCTGATAGCATCTTCAGGGTTGTTGTTGAAATTCACTGCATAATATTCCGTATATAACTCAATTCTATCAGCTCCACAGATTTTAGCTCCTTCTACCAATTCTGGTTGAGGGTTTAAAAAAATACTGACTCTAGGAGTGCTTTTCTTCAATTCCTTGATGATTCCGCTGAGCATTTCTTGGTTCTTAACAGTATCCCAACCAGCATTTGAGGTTAATACATCTGGTGGATCAGGAACCAATGTCACTTGCTCCGGCTTCACTCGGTGTATCAATTCAATAAACTCTGCTGAGGGATATCCTTCAATGTTGAATTCAGTGGTTACAACTGGTTTCAAATCTAGTACATCTTGATAGCGTATGTGCCTTTCATCAGGACGTGGATGAACTGTAATTCCCTGAGCACCAAAAGCTTCACAATCTTTTGCAACCTGAATTAGGTTGGGATTGTTTCCACCTCTGGCATTTCTGATTGTGGCGAATTTATTGATATTTACGCTGAGCTTCGTTTGAGTCATTACTGAAATTTAATTTGTACAAAAATACGGCTGTATGAATTGCTTTCATCGATTTCTGTTGTATTTTTTACATTCATTTTTTGCATTTTCTGCAACTTTATATTCAATCCCACGTGTTTCCAAAGTTTTGATTTTATTACAAAATTGAACAATTCCCCAGTTCCATTGTAAGCCATATAAGAAATAGAACCTGGTAAAGAATTATCAAGTTGGTAAAGATTTCCCTCTAAACTATTGAACCAATTTTGCTCTATCAAAATACCAAGATTTTTTGCCGCCTGAAATTGAAAATTTACAAATGTCACATAATTAAAATTAATTGTTTGATTGTTCCATTTTTGCGTGAATCCGAATTGCACGTGAGTCCGTTCCTTTATTTTTATTTTTTGTGAAAACTGAGCCGTATACATGAACGATTTCCCAACTTCAAGATCGGATTTGAAATTTGTTTCCCTCCGAAATTGAGCCAACATTTCCGATGCCCGAGTTTGTTTGAAGCCCATTATCAATGTTTGCCTCTGCATATTTTCTATTGGGTAATTCTGATATTCTGGAATAAGCAATTCAGTTGTTTCAACTCTCATTTTGAACATGATTTTTCGGGTTAATTGAATGTCAAAACCTGATTCATATCCCAATGAATTCCGATACTGGTTCAATCGCTGATACATTTCTGGCGCCGTATA
Source organism: uncultured Rhizobium sp. (assembly GCA_964492925.1). Lineage (GTDB taxonomy): Bacteria > Bacteroidota > Bacteroidia > NS11-12g > UBA955 > VMCP01. Next base: position 15,026 of record CAZBMF010000017.1, read on the forward strand.
GTTCTTTTCTATTCTAATTAGTTTGCAACCCCAAGAAATATTTTTGTTCAATATATAAACCCCAGCCAAGCAACTTGCGGAAGTCTTTGTGGCAAAATCAAATCCTAAGTTGGCAATCCAGCGACCACCTAAAATTTTCCCAAAAGTTATCTGTCCCTCAAAATAATTAAATGAACGAATCAATTGTGTGTCGTCATGAATCATAATTTCCCTCGGCATTAGGTAATCGTAATGGGCAATCAAAAGGTTTATTTGCATGTTTTTTTGTGACTTTTGAAGCCCCCCAAAGAGCATTTTTTCGGTATTGTTGTGCCTGCGCGAAATCTGCAAATCTGATTGATGAAATCCTCCAAAACTGCGTTCTGTAAATGCTGTTTTCTGCTCATTGAGTCTGCAATCAATGAATTTTTGACCAATTCCAGCATAATATTCCCATTGCCTTAACCCTAGTTTTAAGGCAGTTCCAAAATGCCCAACATCTTCATTATAAGAGTTATATGATTTTATACCAACAGGTTGGTATGTATAATTTTCTAAGGTAATGGGCGATCCGAACTGACCCGTATTTCCAAAAGTTAATCCTTTGTTGAATTGTGCGATGAAGTTCCCCAAAATCAATTCTTTCAGCAAAGAAGTTCCTTTGTAATGAAGATATCCCGACATAAAATCAATGGGTTTTTCGCCAGGGTCATTGTCAATACTTACCCCAAAATGCAATGCCGGATTTAGTTTAATTTTTAACTTGGATTCATATCCCCAATTTTTAAATTGTGTTGAAATTTGACTGCTCGGCGACGGGGGTTTAAGTCTTCCTGAAAATTCAATTTTCATCGTTTCCTTGGAAGGTCGAAACAACAATAATTGTTGTTTTAAAGTTGGCCGATAATCCAATTGCCTGAAAATTGAGTCCAAAAGCGATGTCGAAATATCGCATTGGATCAACTCCTGAGCATGCAAAATTGGCCCAAATGTTTTCAGGTGATTTTGAATATTATGGCATTGTATGTTCGAAAATATACCCAACTCAAATAATTCAATTTCCGACAAACAATTGATGTAAATGGGCTCTGTATTTTTCCGGATTGGAACGTTTTCAGTGATTTGCTCCAATTCTTGACCATAGGGTATGTTTATTTCATCGAGTTCAATCTGTGCGTTTACGTTTGCGAACAACATCCAAACCACCACCATCATCACTTTTTTGCTCTTGTAACACATAGTAAATATAAATTGTGGGTCTATAACCCAATTGATTGTAGTGATAGGCCAATTTGCCTGAGAGAACCAGATTTTTTGTTTTATAATATATCGACAATCCCGCAACATACGGGCCATTGCCAATGATTGTATTGATGTAAATTTTCTCGTGTAGCGGAAATCCCGCACTGGCTTCAAATGTGGGTTGTAAGTTTTCAAATTTTACACTCCCAGAATAAAGTGTTCGCTGATTTTGGTAATTATAACTCAAAGATTGAATTTGAGTTGCGCCAATTTTCTGATAGAAAACTGAAAATTGACCGTTTTTAACAACTTTAAAACTTCCGAATATTTGATAACCTAAATTGAATTGTGATTCGTTGGTGAATTTCGTATGACTTGTAATACCTCCAATTCCGAGGGTTATTTCTTCTGATATTTTTTTCGAATATCCAATGTTGCCATGGTTGTAAGACAAATCAGGACTTCCATCTTTCAACATCATGGCAGTAAACCGATTGAGTTTGGTTTGCTGGGCAAAATAAATGGAAGTTTGAGATAAATCAGTTCCCAGAAAATAAGCTTGATGGGAAATCCCTATAAGGCTAGATTCCGTTTGATTGAATTGTACGGGGGAAGTATTGACCCATTCTTGGGTAAAAGCAGTTGGAACATTTGAGATTGACATTGGAGAATTCGCGATTTGTGCAAAAGAAAAACGACAAATTGCAAATCCGATCAATGTCAAGTACCTCATTCCAGCTGTTCTTTAAGTTTTATAAGTTTGTCTTTGAAGTCTCTCAACTGTTGTATCAAAAATACGCGAGCGTCCGTCTGTACTGCATTTCGGCTCACTTTTTTCGATACATTGGCTAATCTTACTCCCTTGTTATGAGAAAGATAGTGAATTTCTCTCAAAACTTCAATGTCTTTGGTTGAGTAGATTCGATCGCCCTTTTTGTTTTTCATTGGTTTGATTTGGGGGAAGTTTTTCTCCCAAAATCTCAATGTTGAAGCGGGAACGCCAATTATTTCTGCAGCTTCCCCAATTTTAAAGTACTTTTTTGTGGTTGTTTCTAGTTCGCTCATAGGTTTTAGTCAAATCGGTTCGCTTCGCGTTGCGACATTTCTAACATTTTTTGGTATTCAAGGTCTGATAAATCGTTTCTATAAAAGAAAGCAGGATTCAATGGGTTGTTGTTTTTTCTTACTTCGTAATGTAAATGTGGGCCTGTAGATCTTCCTGTATTGCCTACATATCCAATCAATTGTCCACGACTTACCTTGGTGCCAGGTTTAACAGCAAAACGACTTAAATGTCCGTACAATGTGGTATATCCGAACCCATGGTTTACAACTATATGATTGCCATATCCCCAACCGTCATTTTTGACTTCAGTAACCACACCATTTCCGGTAGCATAAACCTCAGTTCCTACATCAGCGGTAAAATCCATCCCTGCATGAAACGAAAATGTATGGTAAAAAGGATCCATTCTATATCCGAATCCGCTGGCCATTCTTCGAAGTTCTTTGTTCGCAACAGGCATGATTGCGGGAATTGAATTGACCATTTCTTCTCTTTTTGAAATCAGTTTTTCAAGATTTTTGTATGAAACTTCTTGTTGCTTCGCCATTTGATCCATTTCATCCATTTTCTCACGCAATCTTTTTACAAATTTGCCATGCGATAGCTTGAGCAATTCAGAATAGTCTGATCCCCTGTAATTAATAGGTTTTGGCGGTGCAACCCCGTACATTGCACGGTAAATTTCAATGTCTCGATTTCTGAGTTCATTCAATTGATTCTCTAATTCAATGGTTTGTCGTTCCATTTGTGTTAACTGCTTTTGAATCAATGAGTTTTCTTTTTGGATGGACAATTCCATCGGGGTTTTCATGAATCGGCTAAAAAGCAATGACAATGAAATAACAGAAACGATTATGAGGGATGATAAACCGAAGATTCTCCAACGCATGTAACCACGGTGATCCGAAACTTTTTCAAAGCTTAAACTTTTGGGATTGAAAAAATATTTGGTACGTGGCATACGGAATTCATACAATTATACGGAAATCGACCCGAAAAAGGGCAATTTTGGCTTATTTTTCGGAATAATATTCGATGTAAACTTTAGCCCGTTGGACGTATTCTTCAACATTTTCATTGATTTTAGTGGCTATCTCAGGTCCCAAAGTCTTGACGATTTTTGCAGGCACGCCCAATACCATTGAATAGGGAGGAATAACCATTCCCTGAGGAACCAAAGCATTTGCTCCAACAATTGAAAATTCACCAATTTCTGCATCGTTCAGAATAGTGGCGTGCATTCCAACCAAAACATGGTGGCTCAACTTTGCCCCATGAACAATGGCCGAATGTCCCACCACACAATCATGATCAATGATACATGGAGAACCTGGATCTGCATGAAGTACCGCATTGTCTTGGATGTTGGTTCTATCTCCAACTGAAATTTTGTCGGTATCACCCCTCAATACCGCCCCAAACCAAACACTGCTGTTTTTTCCAAGAGAAACATTTCCAATTACAGTGGCATTGGGTGCAATAAAGGTGCTTTCACTTTTTTGAATGGGCAATTTGAGTTGGTCGATCGGTTTCATGTAAATGCGTTTAATAAAGTGTAAAGTTTCAAAAATGTCCCCCGAAATAACAAAAAACAAGTTGAGTTATTTTATTTTTTCCTTAATTTGAGCTTTAATTTTTTTTTATGGCAATTAATGTTTTGCAAACACTAGAGGTGATAGAAGCGATGGAAAATTTTTTAACGAAAGTTAGACCTCCAGAAAATTTCAGGAATCAATTGGATGTTGGTTATAAAATCGAAGACCAAAGTATTGTAATTTTTGAAATTAGGCCGAATTATGCAATAAAAGGCCAATTTATTGAAATGCCTATTGCTAAAACAACATTTGTAAAGGCTAAAAATCATTGGAAAGTTTTCTGGCACAGATCCAATTTAACCTGGGAAGCATATATGACAATGCCGTTTGTACTTACACTTGAACATTTTACTGTGTTGGTAAAAGAAGATAAGCACCATTGTTTTTTTGGATAATTTGGTTCAATATCCCCCGAAATAACAAAATATCTTTTAAAAATTATGCTGCATTGAATTTCATGTTGTTTTTTTGTGAGGGATGAAGAAGCTGTTTTACAATATTTCAAAAATTCATGGGACCAATGAGCGTGGAACATTCAAAAAAGGACGTGAAATGCAAAAACTTTCTACCATTGAAAATGGTTGGATTTTGGTTGAAAATGGCACTGTGAAACAGCTCGGTGCAAATATTGCACAGCAAGAGTTAGCGCAGATGATTTCTGAATCCAACGAATCTGTTGATTTGAGGGGAATGGAAGTACTTCCTGGATTTGTTGATAGCCACACCCACATTGTGTTTGCGGCGCCAAGGCATGAAGAATTTGCCTTGAGAATAAAAGGGGCAACGTATGAAGAAATTGCAGAAAATGGTGGTGGAATTTTGAATTCTGCCAGAAAATTGCAATCGATGTCGGAAGATGATCTCTACGAGCAAGCTGCTCAACGTGTTGCCTTGATGATGAAACACGGTACTACGACCATCGAAATAAAAAGTGGGTATGGACTTACGGTAGAGTCAGAATTGAAGATGTTGAGGGTGATAAAACGTTTGAAAAAGAATTTCCCTTGCACCATTAAAGCCACTTTTTTAGGAGCTCATGCTTTTCCAGCTGAATTTAAAACCAACCAACAAGGTTATATTGATTTGATTATCAATGAAATGCTTCCGGTTGTAATTGAGGAAGGATTGGCTGACCACATTGATGTTTTTTGCGATAAGGGATTTTTTAATGTGGAACAAACCCACAATATTTTAAAATTGGCTGCGGAAAAAGGATTGCCAGCAAAAATTCACGCCAATGAATTGGGATTAACGGGCGGGGTTCAGGCGGCAGTTGCCAACAAAGCTTGGAGTGCCGATCACTTAGAGCATTGTGAAGGCGATGAAATACAAGCATTAATCAGCGGCTTTGAACAAGAATATGGAGGAACCATGCCGGTTGCATTGCCCGGTACATCTTATTTTTTGGGGATCCCCTATGCGCCTGTAAAGAATTTCATGGCACATGGACTTCCTGTTGCGTTGGCAACGGATTTTAACCCTGGTTCTAGTCCAATTTGCTCATTGCAAACCATTTGGGCCTTCGCTTGTACGCAAATGAAAATGATGCCCGAAGAGGCTTTTCATGCGGTAACATGTAATGCAGCAAGATCTATGCGATTAGAACATGAAGTGGGGAGTTTGGCGGTAGGAATGAAGGCGGATTTCATTGCCACTAAAACCAGAGATGCGGTGAAGGCAGTTCCCTATTTCTTGGGACAAAATCATGCTGACATGGTGTTTGTTGGCGGTGAGCAAATCTGATGAAGTAATAGAAATTCTGGTGATGTTCTTTTGAAAACCGTATAGGTTTTTAGGATATTTGTTGTAACAATATTCGTGTTTTTTGCAAAAAGTTTTTCAATAAAAATTCGTAAATTTGCGTATGCCATATCCAGAAATGTTAGTAGCACCAATGCGTGCAGAGTTGACAAATAGCGGTTTTACTGAATTGAAAACTGCAGAAGAGGTTGAAAATGCGATGAATAATAACAACGACACTACTTTGGTTGTTGTGAATTCAGTTTGCGGATGTGCAGCTGGTAGTGCACGTCCGGGAATTTTGAAAAGTTTAAGTGGTGATAAAAAGCCTGCCAAATTATTGACAGTTTTTGCTGGTCAAGATTTGGATGCTGTTTCAAAGGCAAGAGAATTTATGGCCCCTTATCCGCCATCTTCTCCGGCAATTGCGTTGTTCAAAAATGGGGAAATCGTTCACATGGTTGAACGTCACATGATTGAAGGTCGAACTGCCGACATGATTGCCGACAACCTTTTGGGCGCGTACCAACAACATTGTTAACCCCACAGACGAATGTCTGAGTTATCCATTGATTTTCTTGCAAAAGTTGAAACCATTGTTCAAAAAGTGGGCGAGTTTCAACTTTTGCATTGGAATCAAGTAAAATCGGATGCAATTGTTGACAAAGGACTTAATCAGTTGGTGAGTTTTGTGGATCAACAAAGTGAGCAAATGCTGGTTGATCAATTGCAATCCATTTTGCCTGAATCTACCTTTATTGGGGAAGAAAAAGCACCAAACAACAGGGAATTAACAGAATATACGTGGATCATTGATCCTCTCGATGGCACAACCAATTTTTTGCATGGATTGCCAGTTTTTAGTATCAGCATTGCCTTAATGAATCATGAAAAGCCCGTTTTGGGTGTGGTTTATTGTCCAGCCTTGAACGAATCTTTCACAGCTTTAAAAGGTCAAGGTGCATTTTTAAACGGAGAGAGAATTCAGGTTGCTAGCAATGCATCCCTCAAAGACACCCTCATAGCAACAGGATTTCCATACTATCAGTTCGATAAAGTTCCTCAATATCTTGAAGTTTTAAGCGGTTTTATGAAATCTACTCACGGTCTTCGCCGGATGGGTTCAGCCGCAATTGACTTGGCTTACACCGCTTGTGGCAGGTTTGATGGATTCTTTGAAATGAATTTGAGTCCTTGGGATATCGCCGCTGGCATTGTTTTGGTGGAAGAAGCGGGTGGTAGGGTTTCTGATTTTTCAGGAAATGGGGACATTATTTTCAAAAATGAAATTGTGGCAAGTAGTGCTGCTATCTATCAAGATTTTGTCAAGGAATTGAGGATTTTAATTTGATTTTTCTTTAAAAACTTTCTAAATCTCGCTGGTTTGTTGAAAATCCTTGGACATCTAAGGATTACGACTTAATTTGCAGATTCATGCCATGGATTTTAGCCATATTGAAGGGAATTAGCGGTGGGCTTTTGCTCGGTCTCGTTAGTTTTGGTCCTTCATTTTTTGCACTCATCAAAGTTGGTATTCAAGGAGGGAAAATGGCCGGAATATTGATGGCTTTGGGTATTTTCTTGAGTGATTTAGTGGTTGCTTTGGCTTGTTTTTACGGCCTATCTGGATACTTCACCATGCCTGCATTTCAAATTATTTTTGCGGGTTTTGCGGCATTTGGTATTATTGTAATTGGGGTTAAAGGGATTGTAGTAAAGTACAAGAAATTTTTGCGCAATTTGCAATCACCCATTGAGAAAAATACCAATATTATCAAAGGTTTTGTCATGAATTTAATGAACCCTTTCGTGATATTGTTATGGGTAACACTTACTGGTGCAATGAGTGTGGGTCACGATAATACGTTTGAGGGTAGATACACCATTTTGGTGCAAATTATCACCACTTTGGTCACTGTTTTTTCAACCGATATGGCAAAAGTGTACCTGAGTGATTATTTGGGTAAAAAATTGAATCATAGAATTTATTTCTTCGTGAATCGTTATTTTGGCATTGTGTTAACAGCAATTGGAGCTTATTATCTGTATAATTTTATTGGTTTAGTGCTCGGTTCTGTTTTTTTTAGTAATTAAATGTCTTTCATTGGTCAACATATCAATCTTATTTTGAACTTTGTGTTGGGTTTGATCATGCTTGGATTGGGTTTGAGCTTGAAAAAGGAAGATTTTAAGCAACTTTTTGATCAACCCAAACCTTTGGCCATAGGTTTATTTGCTCAAATGTTGCTTTTGCCAATTGTGGCATTTGTATTGGTGTATCAATCCAACCTTGCGCCGGAACTAAAAGTTGGCGTCATGATTTTGTCGGTTTGTCCAGGTGGAATCACCTCTAATTTAATTAGTTACTTCGTAAAAGGGAATGTTGCATTGGCGGTGTCATTAACCGTTTCAAACGCATTTTTATCGCTATTTTCTATTCCGTTGATGGTGAATTTGTTCATTCGATATTTCATTGGTGGAGAAACGAATCAAATTCATTTGCCCTTTTGGAGTACCATGTTTGAAATTTTTGCTATCACCATATTGCCTGCGGCAATTGGAATGGGTTTGAGATATCAAATTGGAAAGAAAATTCTAAGTTTGCAAAAGGTAATCAACATTGTATTGCCTGTTTTACTGCTGTTGGTGTTTGCTTTTAAATTTTTAGCTGGCACCCAATCTGGTGGTGCTTCAATGTCGCAAAGTGACATATTCATGCTCACGCCGTCTGTAATTGGGTTGAATGTTTTGAGCATGTTTCTGGGATATTTGATTGGTACTCCGTTTGGATTGTCGTTCAAAAACCGAATCACCATTGCGGTTGAAGTAGGTTTGCACAATACAGCATTGGCATTGTTAATTGCTAGTGAAAAATTGGGTGTTAGTGCAATGGAAAAGCCAGCGTTGGTCTATGCCTTGTATTCGTTTTTTGTAACGTTTTTGGTGGCTTGGATATTGGTAAGGTTAAGGCTTTATCGATTGAAAAAACGAAGTTAAGCTTTCTTTAATTTCTTGAGGGACAAGATGTTGTATGCTTTGTTCGGCGAATTCAATTTGGTCGTGGTTTTGCCATAAAACATCCCTGATTTGGGTAGCACTGATTTCCATCAAAGGCGCATCGAACCATTTTGCATGATAAGGCATTTGATCTGGCTTTGGGTATCCAGGTCTTGGATAAACGTTTAGCGGACAAATTTCAGCAAGTTCTGTGGCATTTTGCCATTTATGAAAATTATGCAAATTGTCGGCACCCATGATGAGTTCAAAATGATCATCGGGGTAAACAGCGGTTAGATGCTTTACGGTTTTAAAAGTAAATGAAGGAATAGGAAGGTGGAATTCCACATCGGAACACAAGAATTGCGGTAAATTTTGAAGGGCCATTTGTACCCATTTAAGTCTGATTTCTGCCGGAATTAAAGTTTCTTCAGATTTGTGCGGGTTTAATGGAGATGGAACAAACCAAACTTCGTCAAAGTTGGCTTTTTCCATGATGAGGTTTGCTACTTGAATATGTCCAACGTGAATTGGATTGAATGAGCCAAAATAAAGGCCAATATTCCTCATTGTTTTTGCAAGAAATTATTGACTAGGTTTTCGCAGTTTACGAAAGTTTCTTCGAGAATGTCATTCACCACCACTACATCGTATTGATTTTCGAAACTCAATTCGTAATTGGCTTTTGCAATTCTTTCTTTCAATTGGTGTTCTACCTCAGTGCTTCTTTTAGTGAGTCTTTCTAGCAAAATTTCAACACTTGGCGGACGCAAAAATACAGCCAGTGCTTGATCACCAAATTGACGTTTAAGGGCAAGTCCACCCTTTACATCAACATCAAAAACCACGGCTTTTCCTTCGGCCCATATTTTCTTTACTTCACTCCAAAGTGTGCCATATAGAATACCGGCATAGACTTCTTCATGTTCTAAAAATTCGTTGTTTTTAATTCTATTTTGAAAGTCTTCTAGCTTTAAGAAATGATATTCACGCCCTGAAACTTCACCCGGACGAGGTTGGCGTGTGGTTGCACTCACAGAAAAAGAGAGTTTGTTCGACATGATATCCAACAAATGCTTGACAACCGTGGTTTTACCAGAACCTGAAGGTGCAGAGAAAATAATGAGCTTATCCAAAATGCGATTTTAAAAATTGAGAAATACAAAGTTCGTTTTTTTGACTGAATAAACACAGGTAAACACCGAAATAGATTGAAAATTTGCACTTAAAGATTTGCAAAAAGTGCAAATAACAATAAAAAAGGGGAGCCCCTAAAGAAACTCCCCCCGAATAGAAATGAAATGATTTGGATTATTTTTTGATGACAATCTTTTTGGTTTGATTGAGTGAATTTTTGATGAAATAAATGCCAGAATATAAATGACTTAAGTTTATTTCGTTTGTCTCATTAATTAGAGCTATTGTTTGCCCCACTTGGTTGTAAACGGTGTAAGTATCTATCAAATTTGATGAGAAAACACCTGTGTTACTTGGGTTAGGGTAAATAATGAAGTCTTTTTTAGAAGCTTCAAGTTCAACTGCTGATGAAGTTACATTGTTCTTGATTTCAAATAAGGTTACAGTTCCACTAATCTCGTTAGAAACAATCACCATTGGTTTTCCAGTAGGACTTTGGTTTCCTTGAATTAAAATGATACCTTCAGGTCCATTGTCACCACCGAAAATGGTATTGCTTCTTGTGTTTTTGTAATCTACATAAATAGGAGCCATTGGATTTGTAATATCATAAACCATTACCCCTCCAATTCTTTCAAGGGTGATAAAAGCATAGGTTTTGTCGCCAAATTTTGCTACAGTAATCCCTTCTGGTTCAGGCCCTTTTGAACGACTTCTAGATTTAAGTGTGTTAGACGCTTCATTATCAGCATTGAAAATTCTACCCATAGATGGATGTTGAGATGTTATCAACTCAAATGCATCGCCACTGTTAAATACCATTGTGTTGTTAGATAAATCATATATAGAGAATGAACGTGGACCAACCATATACAATTCATCATAGTCGCCATCGGCGTCGTTATCACCATGTAAATTGGTGATTCTTAATCTACCCAAAGCATGGTCTTCTGCAAGCATTTTTTTATTAGGGAATGCCGCTGAGTCTAACGCTACCGCATTCACGGTTGTGCGTTCATTTAAAGGCGTATATTCTTTTTCGTCTCCTTCGTTTGCGGTGATAAGATAATTTTTATTGTTGGCTGTGAAATTGGCAATTTGGTCAGGGGAAGTGAACGCTTTTACATTCCAATTTGCAATTAATATAGAACCACTTTTGTCGCTGGCATCAAAACCACTTCCCAAGGTTTTAAATTCTTTGGTACCTAGGGCCCAAACCTCAGTGATTTTTTTCTTTGTAAAATCAATTACACCAATGGCATTATTTTCTTGCAAAGAAACCCAACCCAATTTATTGTCTGGCGTAATGCTGATGTATTCAGGTTCGAAATCCTGAGCCATTGTGCTCGGTTTGTATAATTTGCGAACTCCTTTGGTTAATAAGTTAGTTTCCTCACTATTGAAACCTTTGAAATCCAAGATAGTTACATTTGACTGTGTTAGGTTTTGAACACCACCTGAAATATCTATCATTGAAACAGAACCTTCAGGATCAACCGTATAATCTAAACTTGGTTGTCCTTCATCAGCAGTTACAACAAATGTTCCATCAGGACTAAATCCAACATGATCAGGTAAAGAACCTACGGTTACTTTACTTATAAAATCTCCATTGGTATTGAAGAATAATACTTTGCCTGGTTTTTGTTCTACAGAGTCAGGAGAAGCAATTGCCACAATGCCATTTTTTACAGCAACACTGGTGATGCCTCCAAATGGGGCCATGTCGATAGATTTAACCAATTGAATGCTCAATGGATTAGAAATGTCTGCAATGTCCATTCTTTTTTGAATTGCACTAGTTAAAAATAAACGTTTAGTGGCTGAATCATATGCAGAAATCTCACAGGTACTTCCAACACTTGGGTTAGGGTCATAACTGTTGATGTGTTGAAGTTCAATTGATTTTGTAGGTTGTGGGGCAAGTCTATCGTTGTCTTTGATGTAAACAGTTATAAAATCATTGCCACTTACATTAAATCCTACAGCATTTTTAATCCCAAAAACACAATATTCATCTTGTTCCGGTTCATTATCATCATTGATATTGAAAACTAAAGTTATTTTAGAGGTTGCTTGGTCAAAACTTAAGTTAGCATTGTCCAAATTGATGTCTGAATTTGAAGCAGTGTTCCAATTGGACGGCATTTGTTCAATTTTAAAAGATCCGCTATTCGGGAATTTCACTGATAATTTTACAGAAATGGTTTTTGTGCCTTCCGTAACCGTAATAAAACGATTATCAAAACTCACCGTTGTAGAAAAGTTAAAATTGAAAATATACGGGTTAAATAATTTTCTGTTTTCTTTATCAATGACATTCGATACGGTTAACGAATAGTTTGTATTGTTTAAGAATGCAGTTGAATAAGTTAGTGTAGCGGTGTCGGCTAAAATTCCATTTTTAGTTACAGAAATGCTGCTCAAATTTGCGATTCCTGTGTATGCTGCAACATTCGTTATGCTTGCAGAGTCCATGTCTCTACTAAAAATAACACGAATGGCATTCGCCGATAAAAGTTCAGCTTTTACCACTGTTGGTGAACCGGGGAAAATCCAATTAGGGAAAGTTTGTGCCGCTGTTCCAGAGGCAGCTCCCTTCCAATTAGCGGTATCGTAAATGAGGGATTTTAACTGCGCAATGCTACCGGTTGTTGGACCAGAATAGTAAGCGTTAGTGGTATTTCCGGAAACGTTTCCTTTGGTATTGGCATGTTGAATGGCATTTAGTGCATCTGTTAATGAAGTAGGCAACATAGAGTTACTTCCTGAGCATAAAGTATTGGCAGAGAGCCAGATGTTTGAGCTGAAAGCAGTAATGTATGAAGGGTTTTCAATTGGGCCAGTATACGCAATCACTTGGTCGCCAGAGCTGCTTAGTCCAAATTTGGCACCTGTAATTGTTCCAACAGAAGTACTAGGGATATCGTTTTTAATTTGAACAATACTTCCGGCCGCCACTCCCGTTACAGGAGCAATCCAAGTTAGACCACCAGAACACTGAGGAGTCAAATTATTGGTGTATTTCGCATCGGTAAATTGAATTCTAGTATTAGGCAAAATGTCAACAAATGTTACAAATTGAAATTCATCATCTGTAGTAAGTGCATTCATTCTGTAGGCAATTACTGAAATATCGGCAGGTTTAAAAGTAGTTTGTTCCGGTAATACCTTTACGGTGGCGCTCAAATTGGTTTTGATTAAATTTCCAATTGAATCAGATAGAACATTGTTTTTTATTCCAAAAAAATATTCCGTATTGGCTAACAACAGGTTGGTTGGTGTTATGGTAATTGTATTGTTATTAATTTGTGCATCAAAACCAATAGTGGTTCCAGTGCTGGTTTTTAGGAAAACACAGGTGTCAACATTGTTGTTATTGAGGGATATTGACTTGAAAATAAAGGGTTTATCATCGAAAGTAATTGTGAATTTGGTGTTGTTCCAAATCGCTGTATCGCCGTTTTTAGGAAAAAATGAAGCAATAGGTGCAGTTGTATCAGAAGCTCCTTCAAAAGTAATAGAAGAACTTCCATCTGTAACAGAAGTTACTGTAGAAGCAAAGGTTCGAGGCGTTTTGAAGCTATTAGAAACCGTATTGAATTTGCCCGATGCTACTATGTAATTTGCACCAGGATCTCCAATTAAAAATGAGCTAGAATTGAGTTTTCCTCCATTGTAAATATCATTTACCGGAAGTTGATAGCCGGCAGCACCAGACGCATTGATAGCAGTACCGAAAGCGGTTCCATAAAAAATTGCATCAACCGGCACTGTTGTAGAGTCAATACTTGAAACATTGTTTGCAAATACCGCAATGGCATCTGCACTCGAGCCTCCATTCCCAAATACACCCGTTGCATTGATATTTCCAATTCCACCATCTCCAGCAGTTGTCATGTTGTTAATGGTTTTTATTTTCAATCCATTAACTTTCATGCAAGAACCACCCACATAAACAACGTCGCCTTGTTTTACTGTTCCGGTATTGATTTCAAATGCATACGTGATGCTTTTGCCCTCTTTCCAGCCACGAACAGTGGCTGTTCCATTGTTGGCCACAATAACGGTATATGGATTTTTACTGAAGTCAATAGATTCAGTTGCAACCAATTCTACAAACTCTTTGCAGGAATCGGTTCCAGTTGGATTCACAAAGGCCTCGGATATAACCAATCCCGGATTTTGTGCTTTTACGGTATGAGCATATATTACGCCACATACCATGAATAAAATCAGTTTTAACGTGTTTTTCATTTGCATATAAATTCATGCAAATTGACACAGTAAATGTGATGATGGATTTACGCCATCATTATCAAAAGAAAAATAAAATTCTGATTTTTGCGAAAAATATTAACAGAATTTTACGCAATTATTACATCATCTCGAAAAGTTCAGTATGGGGTTTTCTAACTTTAGGTAAGGATGCTAGTTTGTCGTTTTCTTCGTCGCGGTAACCCAAAGCAAGAATCACGCTGCTGGTGAGGTTGCGCTCTTTTAGGCCCAAAACCTGATCTAGTCCCTCGTGATTAAAACCTTCCATTGGAGTAGTGTCGATTTTCAATTTTGCTGCAGTATCCATGGCCATTCCAAGGGCAATGTAACACTGACGAGAAGCCCATTCAGCCGTTTGTTGCTCATTTTTGTTGGAAGTAAATCCATGGATGCTTTTTTTGAAACCATCAAGAGCTTCTATCGGAATTTGACGTGTGTTGGCAATGTTGCTCAAATAGTTTTGGATATGCTGATTATGAACTTCTGTGTATGCGGCAAAAACCAAAAGATGTGAAGCATCAGAAATTTGAGTTTGGTTGTACGCAATTGGCAATAATTGCTCTCTCAAGGCTGAATTTTTGTCAATGACAAAAACTTTAAACGCTTGTAAACCCAAGGAAGTTGGCGCCAAACGAATGGCCTCTAATATGGTGTCAATATGTTCTTGAGAGATAATTTTTGAGCTATATTTTTTGGTGGCATAACGCCAATTCAAATGTTGGATTGCTTCCATGATGCAAAGATAAACAATCAAAATTATTGGTTGTTTTAGGGATTGATAAATTGCTTTAATTTTTGTTGTAATTCTCATTGATTTTTGCCATTTTTGATCCATTAAATTTATGAAATTCAAATATTTTACACTGATTTTAACAATTGCTATTTCGGGTAAATCATATTCTCAAATTGGTTCAGGTAACAAAATTATCAATGCGAGTTTGCTTTATTCATCGGTGAGTAAAGAAGATAATTTATCTTTAACCTATTCAAAAAATACGAATATTAGCTCGGTGATGGGTGCTGGTATTGGTTATTTTGTACGTGATAAAATTAGCATGGGTTTAGATATTGGATATGCGTATTTGAAATCAGAAGATGAAGAGGGTTCAACCAGAATTAATTCAGATATTTCCGGTGTTATACTTGGTGTTAGTTCCAGATTATATACCCCTTTGGTGGGTCAATTGCAGTTTTTTATAAACCCTAAGTTTAGCACCACAAATATGACCGGTACTTCTAGAATGGTCAGTTCTTTCGATCAAAATGTTTTAAAATCTCAATTAATTTACTACAATTTGGGTGTTGGTGCTGGTTTAACTTTTCTGGTGAATAAACACTGGGGACTCGATGTATATTTACCGGATGTTTTGTTATATAGCTATACGTATTCAAACCTTTCGGGAATGAATTCTTATGACAACGTTACGGAAACAAAGGTTGAATTCAAAGTGCTTCCAGGGGGCGCCGATAAATGGGCATTTGGTCTGAGTTATTTCTTTTGATCATTTGCTTGTTGTAATTGGATGAGATTGAAAGCAACTGGTTGTTAGAGGGGGCCGGGAATTTCCTGCAATTGCCCATGACGAAAATATGACTCATGTTTTGGTTTTTTTAACGTAATCTTGTGAAAACCAATTGCTCCATGATAAAAACAATAGACTTTTTTACCCTTTCTCTTTCCTTCTTAATTGTGAAAAACACAAACGCTCTATTTTCTGTGGGTATAAAAATGTTGGGACTTAACTTCGGGGATCCATCGGTTAAATTATAAATGCTAATAAAACACTTAATAATTCATCTTGCTCCGAACACTACAATGAACCATTATTTTTTTGCAAAAATTGCAAATCTTTTTTAATGTTTTATGATTATTCCGTAACGTGAATGTTAAGATTTCCTATAATTTGCAAAAACAAAATAAAAAAATATGAAAAAACAAAAATTAATGACCTTGGCTATCTGCACTTTATTTTTCAGTACTGCAGAAAAAGTGAATGCTCAGTTTGAAGCAGGAAAAAGAATGGTTGGATTATCCATTACACATAGTACATCAGATGATGCCTACAATAATGGTTCAGGGGGAGCTCAAAGCAGAAAAAGTTCTAATTTTTTATTGTATCCACAGTTTCAATATTTTTATAAAAACAATATTTCCTTAGGAATTGGGGTTGTTTTGATCAATTCAACAAGTGAATCGGAATTATCTTGGGGCAAATCAAAAACCAAAACATCTGGATACGGATTTTCAGTTGGGTCTAGGATTTATGCCAACAACGATCACAAATTAAGGTTTTTTGCAAGTCCACAATTGGGCTTAATAAAGGAGTCAGGAGAAACTGAAGATTTATCTCCTAATCCTGGTCCGAAGGAAATGATGACGTCAACTCAAAAGTTAGTATCAGTTGGGGGTGGTTTCACTTACATGATTAATAAAAATTGGGGATTAGATTTTGGAATAGGTAATTTAATTACAATAAATTCTTCTGAAATGGAAGTTAAATATGAAGGAGATTCATCGTCAGAAACCAGTAAATCTGTTGATTTTATGTTGGCTCCATTAGATTTAAGTTCATTTGCATTTGCAGTTAACTATTTCTTCTAATTCATCTGAATTAACGCTCTGAAGCATTGATTTAGTCAGCCAAGAAATATCATCCAATTGCCATAATTTCATTCAGTGGTAACAACATCATTATTTTTCTCGTCAATATAATTACAACCATGAAAAAAATACTTTTATCTCTTTCGCTATTAATGTTATCGGCAACTGCCTTTGTTACGCTAAATTCTTGTACAAAAGATGACAAGATAACCGATGTAAATGCCAGCAGCATTGAAGA
>CAZBMF010000018.1:0-9768 GCA_964492925.1 uncultured Rhizobium sp.
TCAAAAACACCTTAAATTCACCCATTTTAACTCATGATATTTCTATCAATATTATGTCGGGATTACTCGGGTGGAAGCGGGCAAACAAATTTTACGATCAAGTAAAATCATATAACATCCAACAATTTATTCGTGCCTACAAAAAGAAATCAAGGATAAAACATATTGTCCCTCAAGATCATATAAGAAGAATTCCTAAAAATGGATCATTGCTCATCATTGCCAACCATCCAACAGGAATTCCCGATGGTATTTTAATTCTGGACCAAGTATTAAAAGTAAGAAAGGATGTTAAAATCATTGCCAATCAACTCACCTACAAGGTTGATCCATTGAAACCTTATACCATACCCGTTGATCCATATGATAAATCAGAATCTGTGCGACAAAATGCTCTGCAAATTCGGGCCATTTTCGATTGGTTAGAAGCAGGCCATTGCGTCATATTATTTCCATCTGGAGATGTGGCAAATTACAACTTCAAGGAAAAGTGTTTGGTCGAGCAATTTTGGCATCAAACTGCAAGAAAAATCATATTAAAACACAAAGGGGCTGTATTACCTTGGGCCATACAAGGAAAGAATAGTCAATTATTTTACCAATTAGGGAAAGTCCACCCATCCATAAAATCAGCTCTTCTTCCAAGGGAAGGACTAAAAATCAGGAGAAAACCTATGTATTCTCATATTGGTTTTCCTGTTAAAATTGAGGGAAAAGAGAGCTTATTGAATGACTTAGAAGCCAAAATCAAATTCATGAGTCTTAGGGGTCCTGTATCTACTGAGAAAATCCTTGTCCCCCAAAATGCATTTCAAAATCCTGTTGCAGCTGCACAACACCCAAATTTAATCGTTCAAGAGATATCAAAAATCCAATCGGTATTGGCAGAAAAAGGGAGTCTTATGGTTTTATTAACCACAAAAAAGGAATCGCCAAATATTCTGAATGAAGTTGGGCGATTACGAGAAATCACATTCCGAAGTGTAGGTGAAGGCACAGGTAAAGAAAGAGATTTAGACCACCACGATGAACATTTTGATCATTTGATATTATGGGATAAAGACAATAAAACAATTGCTGGATCGTATCGCCTTGGAAACGGAGTTAAATTAAAAGAAATTAAAAACTACAAATCCATCATTCATGAATTTTACCATGAAAACAAAGGCACGAACATGATTCTAAATGAATCGTTGGTATTGGGAAGAGCCTTCATTACTGACTTATACCAACAAAAGCCTTTTTCGCTATTTTTATTGTGGCAAGGAATTTACAAATATTTGGAGTTCAATACAGAGATCAAATATATATTAGGACAAACGAGTATATCCAACAATTTTCACCCTTTCTCGCAAAAACTGATTGTGAATCATTTAATTAAAAATCATGCTAACTTAAACTTATCGAAATACTTCGTTGCGAAAAATACATTTGAAAACGGATCTATTAAAATGATCCAAGACTACATCAACACATTGAGCTGCAAAGACTTCAAGAGATTAGACGACATGGTTCAAAACATTGAAATGGATGGACAAAGAATACCCATTTTATTTAGGCGGTACATTGAACAAAATGCAAAAGTTTTGGGAATTAACATTGATCCAGACTTTCAAAATTCTATTGATGTTTTGATGCTTACTGAGGTGGAAAGGTAATTGAATAAAAAAATCAAGATTTAGATAAATATACCATTTTTTTTGGACAAAATCAAGTAAATTTGAATTCTTTATAGAGCTTCAATACTAATGTCCTTCAAAAAGGTATTTGTTACATACTTTGTTGTCTTGTTTTCATTTCTATTGTGGAAAGATTCAAACGCGCAGCAACATACCATTACATCATTCAATCCAACGAGTGCTGTGTCTGGACAGTTGATTACCATCACTGGCACAAATTACTCTTCCATAACTGGAATTAGCATTGGAGGAGCAACGGCTAGCAGCTATAGCGTAGTTTCTGCAAGTACAATTACTGTTACAGTTCCAAGTGGGGCACAGACAGGAGAAATTGTTATATCAAAAACTGGACAAACGGATGCTACAAAATCAGGTTTTGTATTTATCACACCGGTAAATCAGATCTACACTGATTATGGGGGATATTGGGCGTCATCAGCAAGTAGTATCAACACCACTTATCCGGATAATTCGCACAACTTACTAGCATTTGAATATGGGGGAACTATTTACTCTACAGGAGTCTCAAATTCCACATTAACATCAAAATCAATCACTTATACTTCTCGCGAATGGCAATCACTACCAGTAAACAATATTGCAGGCAGTAACACAAATTCGGTAATAGTTTATGCAACCTATGCCGATGGAAGCAGTGGATGTAACAATCCTTCAAAAACAATTAAAGATGTGTTAATTGACGGGACAAGAGGATTAAATATTGGTACAGGAATAGCAAATTTTGATTCCGACTTAGAATTCAACGTATCATCAATTGATGCTACAAAAATTTCAGACAGCGAACCCGATATCTTAATTACACAAATAGCGGATCCAAGTTCAAATACTTTTGATACATACAAATTTGTAACAAGCAGCGGCTCTACAGTAGGCAATTCAATTGTGGCTACAGTGAATCAACTTGCACCTATTGGGACTTATTATATTGATGTATACACTTTAACCAACAAATCTGTATCCAACAACTTGGCCGTTACAAATACTTGCCAATCAACCAATACCACTCGTCAAATTCGTTTACTAGCATTAAAATTATCAGATTTTGGCATAACAGGCTCGAATGCATCTACCGTAGATAGATTAATTATAACACCAGGTGGCACTGCAGATTACGGTTTTATTGGATACAATAATGCCTCATTTGTAATACCTGCGCCTACAGTAACAGCACAACCAACGTCTACTATTGTATGTGCTGGTTCAGGGAATAGCACTACATTTTCGGTAACAGTAAGCTCAACAGGTACAACTACATATCAATGGAAAAAGAATGGTACCAATATTTCAGGAGCTACATCTAGTTCATACACAATCAACAATATTACTGCTTCAGATGCAGGTGAATACAAAGTAGAAATCACAAATAGTTCTGGTTCTGTATTATCTGATCCAGCATATTTGAACACTTATATTTCGGTACAACCGGAAAATAAAAGCACATGTTTAAATACATCTATCAGTTTGAACATCAATGCAGCAGGCAATAGCCCTACTTACCAATGGTATTCCAATACAACTAATTCAAATTCAGGAGGTACACTCATAACGGGGGCAACCAATAATACATATTCACCAAGTGTTTCAACAGCTGGAATTTTTTATTATTACTGCGTGGTAAAATCCTCCGGTGCAGCATCTTCATGTAGTACTGATATTGCATCTTCTGTAGCTTCAATAACGGTGAGTGCAATAACTGTGGCCGGAACAATCTCAGGGTCGGCCTCTGTTTGTGAAGGCACCAATTCAACCACACTCACTTTAAGTGGGAATACTGGTAATGTCACAAAGTGGCAAAGTTCAACAACTGCCGGCTTCACCAGCGCTACTGATATTGCCTCTACTTCAACCACACTCACGAGAACAAATTTAAATACAACTACTTATTATAGAGCTGTAGTGACAAATGGAAGTTGTACATCTGAAAATTCAAACACTGCCACAATAACCGTAAACAACACTTACACCTGGACTGGTACAACAAATACTTCCTTTAATAATGCCAGCAATTGGCAATTAGGATGTGTACCAATCTCTGGCTCTAATATTTCATTTGCTACAAATCCAACAGATAAATGTTTACTCGGATCCAATGTAACACTGGGTAACATAACAATTAACGGAAACAGCAACAAACATATATTAGACATCAATAGTTACACTTTAACCATACAAGGAACAATAACTTGTTTGGCAAACAATATTGAGGCAAAAAGTGTGACCTCCACAATTATAATGCAAGGCAGCAGCGCTCAATCGATTCCCGAATCAACTTTTGTAGACAATACAATTGCCAATTTAACAATTAACAATTCATACGGTGTAACTATAGGTGGTCCATTGAATTTGACGCAGTTGTTAACTATGACATCTGGCACATTGAATACAAATGGATACTTGACTTTAAAAAGCACGGTTTCCTATACTGCAATGGTAGGGCCAATTTCATATTCAAATGCAATCAATGGAAATGTTACCGTTGAAAAGTATTTTCCTGCCCGTAGAGCTTTTAGACTTATTTCTTCGCCTGTTACAAGCACAACAAATATTAAATCAAATTGGCAGGAAGGAGTTAACAACACGAGTATACTGAATTACCCTAATAACAATTACGACCCGAACCCTGGATTTGGAACTCATATAGCAGGTTCAACAACTGGCGCAAATGGATTTGATGCTACACAAACAGGAAATCCATCCCTGTTTACATATAACAACGGCACACAATCTTGGAGCAATATCAACAATACTAATTCCAACACACTGTACGCAGGAAATCCATACAGGCTCATGATCAGAGGAAGCCGTTCAGTCAACATAAATCAACCAGACAACAGTCCAACCCCAACAAATACAACTTTAAGATCAACCGGAACTTTGAGTATAGGGAATTTCTCAGTAAGTGGGTTTAATGGAACTGCTTCCGCCAATAATTTTATTGGGAACCCCTATCAATGTGCTGTTGATATGAACACTTTGTTGAACGCTTCTTCAAATTTAAACAAAACATATTACTACATTTGGGATCCATTTTTAAACTCACGTGGGGGATATGTAACTGTAAATGTTTCAACAAATTCCAATGCACAAGGATCTAGCGCAAACAAATATTTACAACCCGGACAAGCCTGTTTTGTGCTAACCAGTACTTCACCAACTGCCACTCCAACATTTACATTCACTGAAGCATCAAAATATACAGGTTCATTTTCTACCACAAATTACTTCGAAATACCAAATGAAGATGAAAATCAAATCAAAGTTTCTTTAATTTCTCAAGATTCAAATTATTTAACAGATGCAACCTTACTAAACTTCAATAGTGTTTACGCGCGACTGAACAACGACAAGCACGCACCAAAAGCTATGAACCTAGATGAAAATGTAGCTAGTATTTTAGAGAAGAAAAAACTTTCAGTTCAATGTCGAGACATTCCAAAATCACTTGAAAAAATTCCTTTATTCATTGATAAATATCGAAGTAAAAATTACACTTTGACTCTAGATATTAAAGGATTAGAATTTGTAAAAATCAAGTTATTTGACCGTTATTTAAATCAATATTACCCAATTCAAACAAATACATATAACCATACATTTTCAGTAGATAAAACAATTAACGCTACTACTGACACCAACAGATTCGAACTAATCCTCGATGGAACAATTCAAGTTAACATGGCCGGTCAACAGGAAATCAAAGAAAACAATATCAGTATAATTAACCCTGTTGTAAACAAAACTATTAACATCAACAATACAGCAAAAATGAATGTGAATCCGAATTATCGTTTATATGATTTTTCAGGAAAATCAATTCAAATAATTCAAATTCAAAAAGAAGAAAACAAACACATTGTTTATTTACCTGATCATCTTTCAAGCGGCTATTATCTCTTAATATTTGAAACAGAAAATGGATTGGTGACTCAAAAAGTCACGATTGAATAATACCAACAATTTGGTAAATTTTCATGCATTAGAATCAATTCTAATTTCTTTTATAAAAATTACGCTTACATTCGTTTTAAAATAATTATTATGAAAAAAATCGCATTATTATCAATCGTTTTATTTGCAGGAACCACTGCTTTTGCGCAAACTGCAAATCCCTCAAAAGTAAAAAACGCTTCTCAAACTGTTCAATCTGAAGGATCAAAACAAAAAGCCGATGAAATTAAAAAATCTACAGCTAGCAATCCAATTAGGAAAAACAACACAAACACAACATCTGGCAACAACAATAAAAACAATGCATCAATGCCACCTCCGTTGAAATCAAATGGTAAAACTACCATTAAAAACACGGATAAAAGCGCTAACAACGAAAAATAAGCAACAACAATTTCATTTTTTATAATTCAAAAGAGGGGAATTCATTACCCTCTTTTGTTTCATTTTAACACGTACAAATCACAGTTACTTTTTAGGCAGTATTTGTGGCATAGCTACTTTCCCCTTTATGGTTCTCTGAGGTTGTTCAATAATAATCGTATCTCCAATGATGGCCTCCCCCTTGATAATCACTGGTGTATCTTGTTTATTGGGAACGGAAATCCCACCCATCATTACATCCATGGGTTCTCCCATCAATTCTACTGGAGGTTGAACAATTCTACAATTTTGAACTTTCTTGGATTTCACTGATTTATTGGAATCGTTTTTAGGTTTAATATTCCCCAAAATCTCAGGTTGCTTGGACAAAATAACCTCAGAATCTTGAGATTGTTTTACCGACTGCTGATTTACAATTTCACCTTTTACTGCATTGTCACTACACGAAACCACTACAAACCCTAAACTCACCAACAACAACCACAAAAATCGCTCCCAGCCCTTTTTTAACTGATAATAAGATGTTTCATGCACCTCTATTTTCTGAGGAACAATCACCTTCTCTGCATTAAATCGCCCACACAAACGCTCCGAATATCCATTTTTGCGATTTGAAAAATATTCAATTAATTGATCATCAGAATATGAAGTAAAATCAACCACATCTTTGCTGCAAACTTCACAAAATTTCCCCTTGGCTGTAGCCGACATTTCATTCCAATTTTCATGGCATGGTTCATTGATTTGAATTTTGAATCTTGGTTTCATAAAACCTTAATACTTCAATCTATAAAAAGGTAAATTACCAGTCCTGATTTTTTTAACTAATATTGTAAACACTATGCAGAAAAAAGAAAAATACCTCTTTTTTACCCTATTGGGAATTGCTTTTTTTCTGCGATTTTACAATATCTCCCAAATCCCATTTACAAATGATGAACTGTCGGCCCTCAATCGTTTGAGTTTCCCAACATTCTCAACAATGATCAATGAGGCCGTGTACACGGATGGGCATCCCGCAGGTGTGCAAGTATTTCTATGGTTCTATACCAAATTATTTGGATTTAATCAATTGATTATCAAATTACCTTTTTTACTCATGGGATTTTTATCTCTGCCGTTTTACTTTTTTGCAGCAAAAAATTTAAGCAACACAAAAACCGCACTTTTTACGCTTGCATTTCTCGCCACACTTCAATTCCCCATTTTCTATAGTCAAACCATTCGACCTTATTCTTCAGGACAATTATTTACAGCAATGGCGTTATATTTCTGGAGCAATTACATCTTTAAAAAACAACAACATAAACTTTGGCAGATTTCATTATTTAGCCTTTCATTATTTTTAAGCTTTAGCAACCATTATTTCAATGCTTTTACAGTATGCCTCCTTTTTCCGGCAGGGTTTTTCTTAGGATTTGCAAAAAACAAATTACTATACTGCTTGCCATGGATTATCGCAGTGTTGGCTTACATTCCTCAGTTTCCAATATTCTTCCATCAATTTAAAGTGGGAAGTCCGGGCTGGTTACCCATACCAACCACTGAAACTTTATTCAATTTTTTCAGATACTCATTTCAATTTAGCACCCTTATAATTTTCATTATTGGAGCTCTCATGCTCTTCAATTTTCAAACAAATAAAAAGCCCTTATTTATAAAAAAACGATCTTGGGTGTGGCTGGCAATATTCTTAACCCCCATTCTAACAGCCTATTTTTACTCTATTTATCGTGCACCTATCTTTCAAGATTCAATTTTCATTTTTGGATTTTTCTTTCTTTTTTTATTTCTGGGGGACATTTTGCTGCACCCACAAATTATGTCTACTATTTTCATCTCAATAATTGCTTCAATCACCATTTTAAACGCGTATAATTTAATCTTTCACAGAGAACACTACAAACAATATTACCACCATGGTTATTCTCAATTAGTAAAAGACGTGAATTATTTCAACCAAGATAAAAACATCACAACCCATATCTTCGGATTTGAACCGTACTTTTTCAAGTATTATCAAAAAGAGTTAAACACCTATCCTATTTCTAAACTGCATTTCCATAGAGATGATTTTTTTACGGATTCTGCAAAAAATATTGAGAATATTATTCGCAATTTCCACAACTTTCAAGAAGAACAAATCATCATTGCCAACGCATTTGAGATACCAGATTGGATCATTTCAACACTGGAAAACCATTATCCATTTTCAATTAGAAGCCTTCATTTTGGAAGCGAAGTATATTTATTTTCTAAATCCCAAATTAACCCGCTAAACAAAAATTGGATATTCTCGAAAAAACATTCAGCACCCTCAGTGCATTTAATTCTCAATGAAGATAATGTCCCTCAAAAACTCAAAGAAATTATCATTCAACAGCCGTCAAATTCTAGCAATATAGATCACTCTAAATATTTGCTCACACACAAAATGAATGTGCAAGATTTAATGAAATTATTGCCAAAAGATGAATTTTTCCATGCAAAATTGGAGGCAAGTTGCACCATTGCATTCAAAGAAAGCAACACCATAAAAATTTGGCCAGAAAAAGTAAAATTGATTTGTTCAGTAACCGATGAACTCAATAACAATGTCTATTTCATGCACCAGCAATTTGAACAAAATTCAACAAACCCATCATTTAATGCAGGAATCATATTGAATTTCAACCATTTAAAATTGCCAAAAAAAGGAAGCATTGCCATTTTTATAGAAAATGAATTGGAGCAAAAATTGAGCATCCCTAACAAAATCAACATCAAGCTCAAACAGGGAAATCGAAACATTTACAGTTTAACCAATGATTTTTAAGTTTTTCTTGGATTTTCAACAAGAGTTAAGGAAGTTTGCCACCGCTAAATTTAAGTCATTACAATGATAAAAGGACAAAAAATCGTGGTTGTATTGCCGGCATATAATGCCATGCATACCCTCGAAAAAACATATAATGAAATTCCTTTCGACATCGTGGATGATGTAATTTTGGTTGATGACAATAGCACCGACGAAACGCTCAAAGTGGCCAATCAAATTGGCATTCAACACATCATTTCACATGAAGTAAATTTGGGTTACGGCGGCAACCAAAAATCTTGTTACAACAAGGCATTAGCGTTGGGTGCCGATATCATTGTGATGTTGCATCCCGATTATCAATATACCCCTCAATTATTGGCATCTATGTGCCATTTAATTGCTAATGATGTTTACCCAGTTGTTTTCGGATCAAGAATATTGGGAAAAGGTGCTTTATTGGGAGGGATGCCCAAATACAAATACATTTTTAATCGGTGCCTAACTTTGGCTCAGAACATATTAATTGATCAGAAACTCAGCGAATACCATACGGGTTATCGTGCATACAAACGTGAAGTTTTGGAAAACATAAAATTTGAAAAAAATAGTAACGACTTTGTATTCGACAATGAAATCATATCCCAAATTTTCATGAAAGGATATCAAATTGCTGAAATTACTTGTCCTACAAAATACTTTGAAGAAGCATCCTCCATTAATTTTTCAAGAAGTGTAACCTATGGATTGGGCGTTTTACGGGTATCTGTGCAGCATTTCTTACATAAACACAGGATAATACGTTCAGAGATTTATTAATGAGGTTATGTCCCGATAGCATCGGGGTTATAGGATTATAGGTTTATAGGATTATGAGATTATAGGAAATTTAACATCTAAGTATTTGATTATAAATATTTATAAACCCTCATAAACTTT
>CAZBMF010000018.1:9868-31882 GCA_964492925.1 uncultured Rhizobium sp.
ATTTATAAACCCTCATAAACTTTTATAAACCCACAATCCCTCTAACCTCCTTATGTGACATTTGTCATAGTTCTCACTCTTTTTAATTGGTAACTTTGATATAACAAATTCAAAAAGCCATGAAAAACATCAATTTAGAAGTCGAAAACATCAAATGTGGGGGTTGCGAAAACTCAATCACTAAAAGTTTATTGGGATTAAACGGTGTATTAAGTGTAGAAAAAATTGACAGAGACAAACAAAGCATCGATTTGAAAATTTCAGATGAATGCGATGTCAATGCTATTTCCGAAAAGTTGAAATCTATGGGGTATCCACCAAAAGGCGACAATGATTGGATTACCAATGCAAAGTCTTACGTGAGTTGCGCGATAGGTAAGGTAACCAGTTAATCGTTAGAGAAAAACAACTTCTCAGCATTTAGAGATGTTATTTCATATAACTCTAGCGCCTCTATACCCTTAATCTCAGCCAATTTATCGGCCACAAGTCTGGTATAACATGGTTCATTTCTTTTTCCGCGGTAGGGAACGGGTGCCAAATATGGGCTATCCGTTTCTAGGATGATATGTTCCAAATCTATTTGCTCTAAAACCGCCGGCAAACCCGCATTTTTAAAGGTGAGTACACCACCAATTCCCAATTTAAAATCGAGTTTGATTATTTCATTAGCAAGTTCAATGCTTTCACTAAAACAATGAAATACCCCAGTTATTTTACCTTTAAAAGGTTTCAACAATTGTATGAGTTCATGTGTGGCATTTCTGGAGTGAATGGCCAGGGGTAAATTTCTGCTAATAGCAAAATCAACTTGTTGTAAAAATGCATCTTCTTGCCAATCTTTGGTAGATTTATCCCAATACAAATCCATTCCAATTTCCCCAACTGCACAGTATTCTCTTTTTGAAAACCAATCAAAAATAATATCCAGAGTTTTTTGATAATCTTCCTTTACATAACAAGGATGTAACCCCATCATAGGAAAACAAACCTGTTGGTATGCATCTGTCAATGCGTGTAAACCCTCAATACTTTCGAGATCAATGTTTGGAAGCAATATTTTCGAAACGCCCATAGAAAGTGCTCTTTCGATGGCCTCATTTCGATCATCGTTAAATTCCTCAGCGTATAAATGACAGTGAGTATCGATAATTTTCACCACGAAATCTTCTCCTTATTTAAAAAAGCATCAATTCCTTTTTTACAATCATCTGTAGCCCTTGCGTGTGCATTCATTTGAGCCGCAAATTCCAACGCCTCTATTCTATTTTCAGGCAAATTTCTCATCATTTGCTTAATGCCCGAAACAGATTGTGCACTTACAGAAATCAAAAGTCCATCAATAAATTGTTGGACTTCAGATTCAATGATTTGAGATTCTACCAATTTATAAATCAACGCCTTGTTTAACGCTTCTTGAGCTGAAAACACCCTACCTGTTAATAACCAATCTGTCATTGTTGACATGCCCACTTTTTCCCTCAAATACACCATTACAAGAGCTGGTAAAAATCCAATTTTAGATTCAGTGTAACCAAAAGTTGCATCTTCGGTAGCGAAACAAAAATCTACAACAGTTGCCAATCCGCAGCCACCAGCCAAAGCTGGACCTTCAACCTGTGAAATTGTAATTTTTGAAGATGTGTATATTGTTTCGTATAAATCTCTCAATTTGCGGCTATCCGCCACATTTTCGTCGAATGTAAAATCCCTTAGCTGGGTTAAATAGGCCAAATCAGCACCTGCACAAAATGGTTTTGCAGCAGATTTTAACACAATAATTTTAACCTCTTCACTCGCATTCATTGTATCAAATGCAGCTTTTAATTCTGCAATTAATTCTGCACTCAATGCATTCCGTTTTTCGGGCCGATTTAAAACAATGGTACCAATCCTATTTTCAATAGACGTTAAAATAAGCGACATGATGCAAAGATACAACACTATTTTGGTTTATCCCCCAGGCTGTAAACCACCGAATCAACTTCGTAAACACGCGTTAAAAATTGAATGTTTTCATTTATTTTTTCAGGAAGGACATTGACTTCAGAATGAACAAACAAGGTTTTTCCACGTTTGGAAACACTGATTTCAGATCGTTTAAAAAGCACAATTATTGGATCAAAACGAACACTCCGATAAGCTCGGTAATAAATTGAAAATATTAAATTTAGACCCGTAAAAAGCAAGATACTTTTGGCTACAAAACTCCAACCGTTTTTAAAATTCAACATCAAATAGAAAATAAAGACAAAATGGACACACAACAATAAACCATCGAAACCATAGGCATATACAAAGGGGTAAGGCGCATGTATCGATAATTTAACCAAGTATGAAACCCCATTCAAGTATATATTCACGTATGACACAATGGCCACCAACTTTAAACTTCCCATAGATAAGAATATTAACAAAAACAAGACATACATCAACACTGTAAACATGGGCAACAACAATAAATTCCCTATTAAAAACCATACTGAAAATTGATGAAAATAATACAAAATCAATGGATATGTGGTTATACTAGAGCTCAAACTGATTGCAAATGCATCGAACAACCACCGCCACCCAATAGACAAATGCTCATAATACTGTTTTAATACCGGTAAAATTGTAGACAATCCTAAAACTGCCAAATACGAAAGTTGAAATCCAATATCATAAATCACAAATGGATCATACAATAACTGCAACAGCCCTACCACCATTAATACGTGCAACAACTTGAGTGACCGTTTAAACAAAACACTTCCAATTAGATAATAGGTAAAAAACGAGACCGCCCTCAATACAGGAGCAGAAAATCCTGTGAAGAATGCATAGATCCATAAAATGGGAATGATGAGCAATTTGCCATATAATTTTGACGATTTATGTGTCACCAATTTATCTAGTACAAAGTGAATAAATCCAAATAGCAGGGCCATGTGCATTCCGGAGACAGACAAAACATGTGTAGTTCCTGAAATTTGGAAAGCAGACCTCAAATCATCGTTAATTTGAGTTTTGTCGCCCCAAATTAATTGCCGTACCAATTGAAAATTTTCCGCAGAAAGTCCCTCATTAAAAGAAACATTCAAATGCGTTTTCACTTTATTTCTCCAGGTAAGAAGTGAACTTTGAGATGCATGAATACTCACAAAATTTGCAGTTTTTGCAAAAAATAATCCGACGAATTTTCGCGAATATTTCAATTTCTGAACATCAAATTCACCCGGAAACAGAGGCGCTTTAAATGGTAACAAACGAACATTTTTCAGGAATAGTTGATGTCCCTCATCAATAAAAAGAGAATCCTTTAGATAGAGATCCACATTGGCATTGGCCACCCTATTCCAATGTTTTCCATTGGCACTTGCTTCTTCGACACAGCATTCATAGCGAAACCAGTTTTTCCTTTTTCCCAAATTTTGGGATACAGAAAGTTTAAAATGTTTGGATTGAGTCAATAAAAGTGCATCTTTTTGAAAATCGGAATGAATTTGATGAAATCTAAAAGCACCTAAAATTGAAAATAGCAAAGTGGTATAAACAAAATACCGAAAATATTGAAATTTCCCGGATGCCGAAATGTAGAAAATACCGAGTAAAAAAATCAAAAAAACAGGAACAATAAGTTCCTGTTTTTCACAAATGATAAAGCCACAGCAGACACCCAAAAGGGGCACAAAAAACGGAAATGCATTGATTAATTTCTTCATGTTGGGACGAAGCCCCAACCCAAATTAACCTTGTAAAATCTTGTTCAAATTGCGTTTTAAATCAGATGCCGTTTCATATTTGCGGCTCCATTGATTTTCATCATGCCATTTGCTAAAGATATCTTCTTTGGCGTTTTCGTTAGGGGCGTTTAAAATTTCACTGATAAATACAGCAAATTTGTTCATGTCCCCACTGAATAAAAAGTTCATAAACTCGTATCTACGGGTCAATGAAAACTTCGAAATGATGTTATTGGCCATTGCCAAATTATCGGCAACAGGCATAGATATAATTTCTTCCTGAATTACTTCATTTGCAATCTCTTGGGCCTCTTCCATGGTAATGGATTCTTCCACAAATTCTTCTAAAGCAGGTGGTAGATCAATATCTATTATAGTTTGAGTAATATGGACATTGGGGGCATCTAAAATTTGCGAAAATTGCAAATCTTTTTCTTCCAAAATATCTATTTTGGGAGCAATTGCCTCAATCAATGGTTCAAATTCGGGATCTTGAAAGGTTTGGTGATGAGGATCTGCCGGAGTTGAAATTTCTTCAATCACCACTTCTTCCGGAATTTGAATCTGTTCAACAGGAATTTCCGGTTCTACTTTAACAGGGTTGGGCTCATCTATATCAAAAGAAAATATTGGCAAATCATCAATAGATTCATCAGCGGTAGATTCTACAACTTTCTCATCTTCAACATGATTTGAGGTAATTAGTTCCATATCGGACTCTAAATACAGTTGTGCCGACAACAATTTAATTTTCCCCAAAATGCTTAATGATTCAACATTTTCTTGCTCTGAATGCAATGCTTGGCTTAATATTGCCAAGTCGTCGAGAATTTCCTTGATTCTTGGGTTCATGTGCTTAACCTAAATTTCGGGAAATTTACAACGCTTTTTCAAGTTAAAAATGAGAGATTTTACACTAATTTTTGGATGTATGTTTGCGGGGAAAACCACCCGTTTAATTGGGCTTTACAACGAAAGTCAAATAGATATCAACGAAAAAATTGCAGTAAAACCGCTAATTGATAATCGCTATCAGGCGCATTCTATAAATTCACACGGCGGACTTCAATTGGTGGGGCACAGAATATCGAAAGCCGAAGAGATATTTCCTTTAGTTAATGAAAAAACCAAAGAAGTGTACATTGATGAAATTCAATTTATGGGTCCATATATCATTGAAGTCATTGGAGAATTGATGAGCAATGGAATTCATGTAATTGGAGCTGGTTTAGACAAAGATTATTTAAACCGCGATTTCGGACCAATGAAAGCGCTCAAAAAAATGGCCAACAACCACATACAAGTTTCCGCGAAATGCCATGTTTGCCAAAAGAAAGCTGACTTTACCTATAGAACCATTGACAATTCGGATCTAGTTGTTGTGGGTCACAACGACTTATACCAAGCACGCTGCGAAGAACATTGGACAGAAGGCATGAAGGATCGTTTGTAATTTGATTGGTGTCTATCACCATTTAATTTTCACAAACATGAGCAATAGTGTTATATCTGCCAAGATGCGATAAATAGACGCTATTCTAAAATACTTTGGAATAAAGTACATCAACATATAAACAAACATTACGAAAAACATTGGATGCAATGTTGCGTTCCATTTGAAAAGCCAATAAGCCAACATTGTTGCAACTGGAATGATATACATCAAGCTTTTCGCGATTTTTTCGTTTGTATTCCAAATATTTTTGGTATTTCCCTCCAAGTCTTTTTCTTTTTCAAAAAACGACACTGTAAGTAAATTCATCATAAATAGGGCAAAAAAGCCTAAAATAGGATCGTACAAGTCTGTTTGCAATCGAAATTTATCTTGATTGGATAACATGTACGTAGGAATATTGATTGCCAAAGCCGAAACTGCTGCAATGATCCCGATGAAAAATAAACCAGAGATTGGTTTATTGGATAATTTGAACAAAATATAAACCCCAATTAACAATACTATTGCCGCAACATCTGCATTGAGAAAACCCCGAATACCATCTCCTACGAGCATGGCTTTGGCAGTATTGCTGTAAAACAGATAAAACAATGCCGAAAAGCTTACAACCAAACTGATGGCTATCCAGATTTTTGCAAGTAGTTTAAATACGGCAAAATGCCCAATTTCCTTCTTTTCCCAGAACTTTACATCTATAAGAAAATCGAATGCATAAATAAATAAAACCGCAGAAAACAACCAGATGCCACCCAAAATGGGTATTTGCAAAGGGAAATCCCACAATTGATAAATGGGCATATTCCATTTTATCATGATTACAGACAACACCAATGCAGGAATGGGAATTCCTACTAATTGTACAAGAAGATTTTGGTAATATTTATTCTTTAACTGCGACAATCTTACCCAAATTTGGAATTGACTTGCGTAAACTCTCTTCAATACCCGCGGTCAT
Organism: uncultured Rhizobium sp.; assembly: GCA_964492925.1. Lineage (GTDB taxonomy): Bacteria > Bacteroidota > Bacteroidia > NS11-12g > UBA955 > VMCP01. The sequence continues at coordinate 16,008 of CAZBMF010000018.1, forward strand.
GGTCATTTCACTCATTGAGCAACTGCTGCATGCCCCAGTTAAACGCAGGATAACATCTAAATTATCTTGAATCTCCACCAATTCAACATCGCCACCATCGGCGTGCAAATATGGACGAATGGTGTCTAAGACATTTTCTATTTCTTGAGCGAGAGGCATTACTACAAAGATAATGATTTATTGAATGATTGTCAAATTTACCCCTTCCCCATTATGCTAATTCTTCTTGCAACTTCCTGAGCAACTGATAAATATGGCTTAAGAATTGGGTTTTCAAAATCCCAAATACCGGTATCGGCGCTATTGCGCACGTTGGGATTTAAAGGAATTTCTCCCAAAAAATTCAAATTGTATTCTTGAGCAAGTTTTTGTCCCCCACCTTCCCCGAAAATATGGTATTTTTTATCGGGAGCATCGTCAGGAATGAAGTACGACATATTTTCAACCACCCCAATAATAGGCTTTGCGATAGCATCTAATGAAAACATATCGATTGCTCTTCGGGCATCGGTTAAGGCCATTTCTTGTGGCGTAGTAACCACAACGACCCCTGTTAGTGGCGCTTGTTGAGCCAATGTAATTTGCACATCACCTGTTCCTGGAGGCAAATCAACAATCAGATAATCCAAATCACCCCATTCTACATCATGAATAAATTGCTTAAATGCACTTGAAATCATAGGTCCGCGCCATACTACAGCTTGTCCGGGCGCTGTCATAAAACCTATACTGAGCAACTTTAAACCATGTGATTCAACAGGAATCATTCGCTGCTTTCCATCAACTTCAATCATTTTGGGGGACTCATGCACGTTGAACAAGGTTGGAACACTTGGACCGTAAATATCGGCGTCGAGCAAGCCGACTTTAGCCCCTAAATGCGACAATCCCATAGCCAAAGTTGCTGAAAGTGTACTTTTACCAACACCTCCTTTTCCAGAAGCAACGGCAATAACATGTTTCACATTAGGCAGCAAATTTTCTGGTCGTGCATTTTGGGTAACACGACTATCAACACGAATTTTCACTTCGGCCTCTTTATCAACCATGTATTTTATAGCGGTGGTACAGGCATTCACCAACATATCTTTCATAGGACATGCAGGAGTTGTTAAAATCAAATCAAACGAAACCATTTTAGATTGAATGTCTAATTTTTCAATCATTCCAAGTGTAACCAAATCCTTTTTCAAATCTGGGTCTTCTACCTGACTTAGTGCGGCCAATACAGCTTCTTTAGTGATCATTTTTTTCTTTATTTCGTTTAAACATTCTTGCAAAAAAACGTTTTTCAAACTCCCAGAAATACTTTCCTTGACCAAAAATCACTCCATAAATCAACAAAATGAGGTTGTAAACGGGCAAGATAAGTACGTAATAGACAATGTCTACATACCAATCATCTCCTAAAAAGGGTTTTACAAATTTTTTGATGTATACCACTGTGGTACCAGTAAGTGCAAACACCAATAAAATGAGCAACACTTTGGTTATTGAGTCAACTTTCCAGCGTTCTTGAAGTTTTCGTAAAAAATTCACCCAACAAAATTAGGATTAAAAACGGAGGGTAAGGTACAATTTCGGTTGAGTTTCGAAAATATTTCACGAGTTTTGCCAAAATGCAAAACAAAAGCTGTGAAATTGTCTTGATTCCCTTGCCCATAGGCGAAAAAAGTTGGGAACAAATGGATACGTCATATTTTCGTCATGAACTTACAACCATCAAATGTTGGGTGGCCGAAAATGCCCGAACATTGAGGCGCTTTTTGAGTGGCTTGAAATTGGATATTCAAATTGCAGAATTGGATATTCTTGAATTAGACAGAGACATTAAGCAGCAAGAAATTGAAGCTTTTTTGAAAGATAATTTAGACAAACCCAAAATTGGGGTTTGCAGTGAAGCGGGAATGCCTTGCATTGCCGATCCTGGTAACAGAATTGTTGCTTGGGCTCATAACCGTGGCTTAAACATAAGACCCTTAATCGGACCAAGCAGTTTGTTATTAACATTGGCTGCCAGTGGATTAAATGGACAATCGTTCACATTTCATGGTTATGCACCTCTAAAAGACGACGGTTTGAAAACATGGGTTAAAACCTTGGGGCAAAACCAAAAGTTCACGCCGGCACATATTTTTATCGAAACGCCATATCGAACCGATAGGCTGCTTCAGTGGTTCGCTAAAAATGTCCCTCAAGATTATAAAATGTGTATTGGATATGACCTTCACGGCGAAAATCAAACCATTGTAACGAAGACTATTGCTGCTTGGCGACAAGAACTTCCAGAAATTGGGAAAATACCTTGTGTGTTCATTGTGGGGAAATAGTCCTTTTTTTTCTAAACAAAAAGCCAATAAATTTGTAAAATATTCATTATTCCATAACGCTCTATTCAAATGAAAGACATTTTCGCAAAACTTCACGACAAAATGGGCCCTTTGGGCATGCATGCTGACGATGCTCATGGTTACTTCACATTCCCTAAATTAGAGGGACCTATTGGACCTAGAATGAAATTCAGAGGTGTTGAGAAGTTGAATTGGAGTTTGAACAACTATTTAGGACTTGCTAACCATCCAGATGTAATGAAAGCTGACACCGATGCAGCACAACAATTTGGAATGGCATATCCAATGGGTGCAAGAATGATGAGTGGAAACAGCAACTACCACGAACAGTTGGAGCATGATTTGGCTGAATTCATCAACAAACCTGATGTTATTTTGTTAAACTATGGTTATCAAGGTGTTGTAAGTGCAATTGATGCATTGATTGATCGTCACGATGTGGTTGTTTATGATGCGGAAGCACATGCTTGTATCATTGACGGCTTGAGATTGCACCTTGGTAAAAGGTTTGTTTACAAACACAACAATATTGATGATTGTGAAAAACAATTGATTAGAGCAACCAAATTGGCCGAAGAAACTGGTGGTGGTGTAATGGTAATCACTGAAGGTGTTTTCGGAATGAGTGGTTCACAAGGAAAATTGAAAGAAATTGTGGCTTTGAAAGAGAAGTACAATTTCAGATTGTTTGTTGACGATGCACATGGATTTGGCACTATGGGTAAAACCGGCGCTGGAACTGGTGAAGAACAAGGATGTCAAGATGGTATTGACATTTATTTCTCAACTTTTGCAAAATCTATGGCAGGAATTGGGGCATTTATTGGTTCAGATCCACATGTAATCAAATTTTTACGCTACAACATGCGTTCTCAAATTTACGCAAAAGCACTTCCTATGCCAATGGTTGTTGGTTCAATCAAACGTTTGGAAATGATTCGTACGCAGCCTGAGCACAAAGACAATCTTTGGAAAATTGTTCATGCTTTGCAAGGTGGATTGAAGGATGCAGGTTTCAACATTGGCATCACTACCACTCCTGTTACTCCTGTCCTATTAAATGGTACAATTCCTGAGGCAACGCATTTAACCTATGATTTACGTGAAAATTACAACATTTTCTGTAGCATCGTGGTTTATCCTGTTGTTCCTAAGGGCGTTATTATGTTGAGATTGATTCCAACGGCCGTGCATACCTTGGAAGATGTGGAAACCACAATTAACGCGTTTAAATCTGTTAAAAGCAAATTGGATTCTGGCGAATATCGCAAAGAGAAACTGGCTGCAGTGAATTAATTTCACGGAATGGGAACCCATTCCAAACTCACAACATTTTTTAGAAAACCTGCATTTGTAGGGCTTACTTTTTTCGGAGGGACATTTTTCTTCCTGTTTCAAATTTTTTACTGGCAAAGAATCTATGCTAAACCGGTGGTGAGAGTCTATCAGTATGATAGTATCTACAGTTCTAGCTTCCAAGAAAAGCAAAATCGATATTTTGACAGACCCTTTGAGTTGTATTCATCAACTGCCAGAAAAATTTTAAAGGCCATTGGAAAAGACCAATTACCAAGTTCACTCTTAGAAATTGAAATCAAAACGGGATTAGACAGCGCCATTATTTTGTCGACTTTACGGCATTTTGCGCATAAAACGCAAAATCAAAGACCAAGCATAAATCTAAATTTTGCCGATAGCATGGAATTAGAACAATTACCCGGTATAGGTGCTAAAACGGCTAGAAGAATTGTAAAATATAGAAACAGACTTGGTGGATTCATTTCTAAATATCAGCTATTAGAAATTAGATTTTTCGATAGTAGCCTTGTGGTTGAAAACAGAATTGACTTTAAAATTGACACTACTCTGATAAAAAAGATTGATATAAATCAATGTGAAATCATTGATTTATATAGACATCCCTACATTGGAAAAGAGTTTGCACGGACACTTTGGAACTACAAAAACGCACATTACCCATTGAATTACAACGAGTTAATTAAGATACAAGGAATTCCCGAAGAAATAATCGTCAAATTGACACCATATTTATCTTTTCGACAAAAGGAAAAATAAGAAGTATCAATTTCAAAAAACATCAAACAATTCGAGAAAAATATGGTTAATTTTGTTGAATATTTATGAATTTCCAAGAATCTGAAAGTGTGCAAATGGTGCGTCAAATGGTACGCGATTTTGCTGAAAGAAATGTTAGACCTAATGTAATGGAATGGGATGAATCTCAAACGTTTCCAATACAAGTATTTAAGGATCTTGGCCAGTTGGGTCTGATGGGGGTTTTAGTTCCACAAGAATACGGTGGATCTGGATTTGGATATCATGAATATGCAGTTGCCATTGAAGAACTTGCGAAAGTTTGCGGCAGTGTAGGATTGAGCATGGCAGCTCACAACAGTTTGTGTACTGGTCATATATTGCAATTTGGAAATGAAGAGCAAAAGAAAAAATGGTTGCCAAAGCTTGCAACAGCAGAATGGATTGGTGCTTGGGGATTAACCGAAGCAAATACAGGATCTGATGCACTTCGCATGAAGTGTGTTGCAAAAAAAGAAGGTAATGAATGGGTATTAAACGGATCTAAAAACTGGATTACCCATGGTATCACCGGAGATGTAGCCGTTGTATTGGCTAGAACTGGTGATTTATTGGATTCTCATGGTATCACAGCTTTTGTGGTAGAAAGAGGAACTCCAGGATTCAGAGGTGGTAAAAAAGAAAACAAATTGGGAATGAGAGCGTCTGAAACAGCAGAAATGATTTTTGAAGATTGCCGTATTCCTGAAGAAAATGTTCTTGGTAAAGTTGGAGATGGTTTTATTCAAGCTATGAAAGTATTGGATGGTGGTAGAATTTCTATTGCTGCCTTAAGTTTGGGTATTGCAAAAGGCGCTTACGAAGCTGCGGTTAAATATTCGAAAGAAAGGGAACAATTTGGACAAGCGATTGCAAATTTCCAAGCAATTGGTTTCAAATTAGCAGACATGGCAACTCAAATTGAGGCAGCAGAATTGCTGATTCACGAAAGTGCTTATTTAAAAAACAATGGGAAAAGTGTAACCAAAGTTAGTGCAATGGCAAAATATTACGCCAGTGAAGTGAGTGTAAAATGCGCAAACGAAGCGGTGCAAATATTTGGTGGATATGGATATACAAAAGATTTCCCAGTAGAAAAATTCTATCGTGACTGCAAACTTTGCACCATTGGTGAAGGAACTTCTGAAATTCAAAAGTTGGTAATTTCACGTCAAATTTTAAAAGATTAATAACATTTGTTGAAAAAAGATTTTATTCTTATATTTGCAACCCTAATAATTAAGAAAAACACACAAACATGCTTATCATAAACGTAAAAGAAAGCGATTCTCTAGAAAAAGCACTAAAGAAGTTCAAGAAGAAATTTGAAAAAACTGGCGTTGTTAAAGAATTACGCTCAAGACAAGCCTTTGAAAAACCATGTGTTACCAAGCGTATGCAGAAAATTCGTGCTGCATACAAACAAAAAATGCAAACTCAAGAAGTTGAAGGTTAATCTTTCAACCTTATAAACAAAAAAAGCCGCTTTTGCGGCTTTTTTTGTTTAACATAGTTTACACTCCCTAATTTCATCATGACCGCCAATAGTTTTGATTGAGATTATCCTTAACTTCGTTTTATAGCTGTATGCAAACCTACATCGATGAGTTTATTCACTACCTTGAGAAAAACAAACGAATGAGTTTGCACACAACTATTGCCTATCGTGGCGACTTAGAGCAGTTTTTAGCTTATTTAAGCACAGTTGGATCTCCAACACTCAATCAACTCAAAGCAACTCACATCAGAGGCTGGATGGCCGATATGATGCAAAACAACATTGCTCCCCGAAGTATCCATCGAAAAATATCAAGTTTAAGGGCATTTGTAAAGCATTTGCGAAAAGATGGTCAATTAAATCATGATCCTCTGCTAAAAATCACAACCCCAAAAACACCCAAGCATTTGGTAAAGGACATACCGGCGGAAGATTTAAAAAACCTATTCAACCGTTTTCCTTGGCAAGAAATTGAAACCGGAGAACGAGACCGACTGCTTTTATTGTTGTTTTATACTTCTGGAATGCGTTTATCTGAACTCATAGGACTAAAAACCTCAGATGTAGATTTATCAAGAAGAAATATTCGGGTATTGGGAAAAAGAAACAAAGTGCGACTTATTCCGCTTCATGATGAAATTGAAGATTTGCTCAAATCTTATCTTCAGAAGATTGAAAAAGGAATTTTATTCACCCTACCCTCTGGTGACCCGTTGTATCCAATGTTTGTTTACAGAATGGTCAATAAATACCTGAAATTATTCTCATCAGCAGCAAAAACTAGTCCTCATGTTTTGCGACATTCATTTGCCACTCACATGCTAAACAATGGTGCAAATTTAATGGCCATTAAAGATATATTAGGACACGCAAATTTGTCGGCAACGCAGGTCTATACAAAAAACTCTTTTGAGAAATTGAAAAAAATTCATCAATTACATCCAAGAAAATAACGAAAAAATTTGTTTTTCACGTTTTAGTTTTAGAAATTGAAGTTAAAATCACCGCAAATGGTGAAATGTCTAACCAAAAAAAACTAAAAATCATGGAAATCACAATTCAAACAAGCCATGTAAGACCTAGCGAGAAGTTGGTCAACTTTATCGAAGGCAAAGTTCAAAAATTAGAAAAACTATTTAATGGAGCCCTCAAGGCGAAAGTTTTTCTAAAAACTGAGAATGCACACAAAAATCACAACAAAACCGTTGAAATAATGATTCACAGTGCAGGGAAAGACATTTTTGCATCTACACGATCGGAAAAATTCGAAGTTGCACTCACAAAAAGTGTAGTTGCACTTAAAAATCAAATTCGAAAAATGAAAAAATGAAAAAAGGGGCTCTGGCCCCTTTTTTCATTTTATATTCAACCCAAAATTAAATGGTTGCTATAACTTTCAATTCTATACCAATTGGCGTTGGAAGGCAATTGATTTCCAATGTTGTTCTACAAGGTGGGTTTTCAGGAAAATACTCAGCCCATAATCTATTATAAATAGGAAAATCATCCTTCATGTTGGTTAAAAATACCGTTACATCAACAATGTTCTCCCAAGAACTCCCTGAGTCTTCTAAAATCCATCGAACATTTTGAAATACGGAACGACATTGAGTTTCGATATCGTAGCTTAAAATATTTCTATTTTCATCTAACTCAACACCTGGAATCACTTTTGTACCTTTTTCTCTTGGCCCTACACCACTCAGGAACAACAAATTCCCTACCCTTCTTGCATGTGGGTAATGTCCTACAGGTTCTGGTGCTTTGTTACTATTTATTGACTCGTTCATTTTAAACTTATTTTTTCTTGTTTTTAGGCGTATTTTTTGCTGGAATATTTTTCTCAACGCCTTCTTTTAATTTTGGGTCTTTATCACCTTTTACAACTTTCTTGGCAATTGGTTTAATTTTAATAGGTGTAGTATACATTGAAACACCATACATTGGACCATTTTGCAGACTTGCAACAGCAATTTGAGACTGGTCAATGGAAAATGCAGCCTGACGAGCGTTGGTGCCCATTGGCTGGATGTTGGTCATGCATTTACCTTGTTCAATATCCCATAGTTTCACTTCTCCATTGTTGCAAGTACTCAACAAATATTTTCCATCTGTGCTAAATTGAACAGAAGTCACCTTCCATCCATGTCCTTTTAAACGTTTAATTTCCTTAGCAGTCATCACATCCCACAAAATGATGGTTTTATCATCGCTTCCACTTGCAATCATTTTTTTATTTGGCGATAAATCCAAAGAATTTACACCAGCTGAATGTCCTGCGAAAGTTCGCATTACTTGCTTATTTCCATTGATTTGTTCGAAGCTCGACTTGTTAGAGGCAACAATGAACGAACCTTTTGCAGAAGAAAGTATGATGTCATTTACTTTGCTTCCATAATTGATAGATTTTTCCGTTCTATTGTTTTCAAAGTTGGCAGCGTCATAAGCACGAATCGTTCCGTCATAAGAACCACTGAACAAAAATTTACCTTCTGGATCAAACGCCAGTGTAGCAATAGTTTCTTTGTTATCTCTAGCGGCAAACACAACACTTCCGGTCTTTAAATCATACACTTTCACTGTAAAATCTTTAGACCCGGTAGCAATCAACGTATTTTGAAAATTAAATGCAATGGCTGTTACGGCACCCACATGACCTGTTAAGGTTCGCAAATATTTTGGATATCCGTTTGTATCGATGCTATAAAGTCTCACAGAGTTATCCCAACTTCCCGATGCTAAAAATTTTCCATCTTTGGAATAAGCCACAGACTCAACAGCGGCAGAATGTCCTGTTAAATTCTGAGAAAAATTCACTGCGGTATCTTGTGCAGCCAAATGAATGACATTCACAATCAATGCAGTAGAGAATAAAAGTAACTTTTTGATCATGCGATTAAATTTTAATCAAAAGTACAAAATGAAGTTTAGAAATCTTCTAATGTGGATAGAAAGTTCAAGGAATCAATCTACCTGAACAGTTGTTTCATCGAAAACAATGTCCAAATCCTTCAATTGATCTAAAATCATGCTTCCCCAAGTAGTATTGAAGGGCATTACACAACCACGATCTAAAATTTGGCCTTTCAAAATTCCTTGCGCACCAAGTGCCAAGGGCAATCCTACTGTTTTCGCCATAGCGGTGTGAGCCCCACCTTCTCCAAAAACTTTTAGGGTGGCATATAAACAATATTTCTTTTGATTCAATTGATATTCAATTTTATGAATCATCACAACCTCATCAATATCTGCATCTTGAAGTTTCCATTTAGATTCCAACAAATCCAACAATATCATGGCATTGGAGTAATTTTTTGGAACAGGTTGATGCTCGTTATCTAACTCTAGAAATTGTAATTTTGTTTTAATGTCATGAGGGACATTGATTTCATTGAGCCAAGTTTCGGCGTTGTGAAATTGCACAACACTTTGAAACCACTGTTTTCTATTTTCAAAAGCCCTATTTTGACCAACTTCATCATTTGTAAAGCCACATTGAACTAAAATTTGCCAAGCTTCACAATAACCTTCTCTTCGCAATGTACCCCGAAGCATGGTTGCTACATTGGGCAAATGGTATTGATCAAGATATCCTAAACTGTCGCGATTGGGATAAGCATCATAGGTTCCAAAGCCAGGAACATTCAGGGTAACAGCATTTTTAAACAAATCTGAAGGTGTAACTTGATGGGTTTGACCATCTTTTAACCACTTACTCACAGAACCTTGCCCAGCAAGAACAACATTTTTAGGATTCCATGTAAATTTATATTGCCAAGGATTCCCAAGGCAATCTTCTTCACGAATCAATCCGCCACAATAGCTTTCAAAACCAGTAATAACGCCACCTTTTTGTTCTATTTCACCAATTGCTTTGGCGGCAGAAAGGTGATCAATACCTGGATCTAATCCAAGCTCATTCAAAAGAATAACATTGTTATCGAGAGCAACATCATGCAATGCTTTCATTTCAGGTGAGATGTAAGACGCGGTAACCAAATGTGTTTGGTGTAAAACGCAAAAACGGGCTACGTTAAAATGCATAGATGGCGGAAGAACACTCACAACCAAATCTGATTCTGTTACAATGTCTTGTAAAACTTGAAAATCAGTCAAATTGGTTGCAACAAACTCACAATGTTCATTTTTACCAAAAGCGTTGAAGTATCCCTCAAAATCTTGGTCAAACACACGCACTTGCCAATTATTTTCAATTGATTTATCGGATAAATAATCAATCAAATAACCCGCACTCCTTCCCGCACCTAAAATTGCAATTTTTTGCATTATACAAAAATACAAAAATTACTTGAGTCTTTGTCGACGGGCTTCGTACATCAAAACTGCCGAAGCGACCGACACATTTAGGCTATCTACCTGACCTAACATGGGAATGTTAATATTTTGTCCCTCATTGCGCCAAACATCAGATAAACCTTGGTGTTCAGTTCCAACTACTAAGGCAACACCACCGGTTAAATTGGCTTCAAAAAGCGATATTGATTCATCCATAAAAGTGGAAAAAATGCAAATATTTTTTGAATTAAATGTTTGTATCGCTTTTTCACTGCTGCATAAAAATATGGGAACTGTGAAAACGCAACCCAAACTATTGCGAACCACATTGGGATGAAAAATATCTACTAATTCATCACAAACAATGAGTCCTGAAATATTTGCGGCATCTGCAGTTCTAAGAATTGCGCCTAAATTCCCAGGCTTTTCAACAGATTCAGACACGAAATAAAGTCCCCCAGAATCAATATCATCAATGTTATTTTTAACTTTGGGATAGGCAACAACCACAAATGCATTTTCAACGGTTCCACGATATGCGAGAGACTCGAACACCCCAGACGACAGAGAATAGATTTGAGGGATTTTTAAAATGTCAAAATCTAATTTTTGCGTAAGTGTATCAATAGAAACCAAATCAGGACAAAATCCTAGTTCTAAAATCTGATAACCACCTTTGATGCACAGTTTAATTTCATTGAGTCCTTCAACAATAAAAACTCCTTCTTTTCGTCTGGCTCGGTTTTTATCTTGGAGGAGTTTAATTCGCTTAACCCAATCGTTTTGAAAACTACTAATTTCACGAATCATGTTAAGAATCTTGGTTTAACCAATCGTTTTTAGGTGCTTTATATCTGGTAAATAGTGCCAAAATTAAAGCAATCATGGCATTAGAAAAAAAGTAACCAAACATTTGGGATATTGCATGAATTAGAGTGGCAGGATTGATATTTCGAATCATTTCATCCTTCTCCTTAACAGAATAAAAGCTACCCATATATTTAAAGCTTTCAATCATTTGATTTCGCATGAGGTTCATGCTAAATTCTTTGATATTTGGATTTAAATTATAGATAATATATTCCGAAAAAGAACCAATAAACACTACGATAAATATAGTTAAAAGTGCACTTTTTAAGGCAGACCAATATTTAAAGGACGATTCAAACATTGTACGCTCTGTTTTGCCTGCAATAAACATGGCGGCATAAATTGGTAGAAAAGACAATAAAGGATAAAACGGAGCAAATCTGAGGGACCAATTCCCAGAAATCACAAAAACCAATTTCACCAATAAAATCACTGTACCAGCAAGTAAACCGTGTTTTACTGCAGGACGCAAATTTGCAAAAAATTGAGGAACAACCATTTAGAAATTATTTTGCGTTAAATGACCATTTGACATTACGGCCACTATTTTACCTGGAGTTTCTTGGTTCAAGCCCAATACGTTATAAGCCAAGCTCCCTTTGTTTAGTTTATTCAATGTTGTAGTTTCTTTTAAGTTAAAGATGGTAAAATTGGCAGCTTGATTCACATCCAATTTAGGAATTTCCATTCCAAAAAATTTGCAAGAGCCAATGGTTAAAACTTGAATGGCTTTTTCCAAATGAATTTCACCAAATGCTTTCAACAACATTGGAAAAAAGAATGGCAAGGTAGCGGCACCAAAATGGGCATAATCAAACTCAACATTTTTAGACTCTTCATCAAATGGTTGATGGTTGCTGAATATTGCGTCGATTGTACCATCTAAAACCGCATTAATTAGGGCAATTCTATCATCTTCTGTTCTAAGGGGAGGCATTACTTTGAAATTTTCATCAAAATCGGCGATGTCATTTTCATTGTAAACCAAATTCATAATTGGCACGGCCACTTGAATATCCAAGCCTTCTTTTTTTGCATTTTTCACAATTTCCACTGATTCCTTGGCGCTAATACCTAAAATTCGCAACGGAACATTGAGCCATTTCGCTATTTCTATATCGGCCAGTAATGCAATGGTTTCGCTAGCTGTTGGCAGTCCTTTTAGCCCTAAATTCACGTGAATATATCCCTCATGCACACTTCCACCAGACACTAATTTAGACTCAAATGGAAAATGCAAATATGGAATATTTAACGATGCGCAATACTGCATAAGTTTACTTCGTAATGAAACGGAAGGACTTTGTTGAATTCCATCGGTTTGGGCAATAGCACCAGCTTGATTCATTTCAAACACCTCCGCCATTTCTTTGCCATCGCGATTTTCAGATGCCAATCCCAAAGGTAAAATCGAAATCGGCAATTTCGAAGCTTGATATGCAACTTGTTCAACCACGCTTGCATTTTCAGGCAATGGATTTGTACCACAAAGAGCTGCAACTGATGAAAAGCCACCCTTCATGGCTGCATTAGACAAGGAATCCAGCGTTTCTTTCCAAGGTTCCCCTGGAAACGGACAGTTTGCAAAAACATCAAACCAACCTAACGACATTGAAAGCCCTTTGGCATCAAAAGTTTGAACGCCAGAAGCTTCTATGTTGGTATTAATTTGAGATATTTTGGCATTTTCAACTAAAACATCAACCACTTTCCCATTATAGGAACTTTGACTATCAATAATTTTGGCTGATTTAATTAATATAGAACTGGACATCATTTTAATTCAATGTTTTTGGTTTTGTTTTTATAGTAAAGTAAAACATATTCAAGCGCGAAAAAAAGCAAGGATACCCATAGAAATAACTTCCAAAGTCCTTGATCTGATTGCACCATCATCAGTTTTGACTGCAATGAGCTATTTTGTACAAATTTAACACCTAGATTTTGTATTTCATTTTTTATATCTGTAGATACAAGCTTAAGGTCTTTTTCTGATCTTAAACTATTTAAGGCCACTTCTATAAAATCTTTGGATTGAGCAGAAGGATACAATTTATAATATCCGCTTTTTTTCAGAGGGACATTGGTGTTTAGTGCAATATTTTGATCTAAAACTTCCAAGGTTACAACCCATTCTCCCGCATTATTTTTGAGTATTCCACCTTTTTCTATGGAAAATGACAAATCACTACCCAAAGCCATCGGAATTTTGGAGTGTACATATCCTAACAATGGTTTTGAATCAATAGACTTTCCAAGAAGGATTTGAGTAAATACGGGTAAAAACCAACTAGATTTTGCAAATGAAAGGCTGCCTTGCTTAAACTCAGACAACCATAGCCAAATACTCCCTTGTCCGTAATCTTTTTGGATCAAAATTGGATCTCCGTTTTCAAGACTTAATATCGTTTGCCAATCTTGATTGTTTGATATTTTTTCAATTTTAAAATATGATTCTATGAAAGGGAATTGCGTTTTTTGATCTATTTCATTGGTGAAAATCCCCTTAAATACATCGTTTAAAAAGCCATTGGGAGCCAACGACAATTTCTCTGTTTTCCAAGTTCCATTTATCCCCCATGAAGCAAAAAATGATTTTGATTGTTCATTAGGAATTAATACAACATTTTTTCCATCTGAAGCTTTCTGATCAATTAATTTTAGGGTAGCCAGGTTTATATTATCAATATTGGAAAACAATAGAGTTTTTGCTTTTGTAATTTCAATATTAGAGCCTGTTGACGGCACAAAAATAGGTTGGGTTTTAATCAACTTTTGAAAATACGGATTGGTTTGTCCGAAAACTTCAATGTTACAGGCATCTTGAGAAATTTCATGCAAATACAAAACATTATCTGACATGATTGCTTGGTCTTCTAATTGCAATTTCAAAGACCCTTTGATGGATTCTGGCACCTGAAATTGAATGATTTTATTTGTTTCTGCAGAGAAAACCACTTCCTGACTTCCTATAATTTTTTCACCGTTTAATAATTGGACCAAACATTTCCCATCGTACTGTTGATTCGAAGCATGCACATGTACCACCAATTTACGGTTCACATTTTGACTCATTATTGGATTGAGAAAATATGCCGTATCGACAGACAAATTCACTACTTCTGGCGTTTGCAGTTGAATGATTGAAAAAGAAGCTTTTTTATAATCAATTGTTCTGTAACCATTGTAAATATCTTCTTGATTGTCGGTAATAATATAAACTGAACTATTTCCCTTCTCTTGAGAAGACAGCAAAGATTCTAGATCTTCATTCCAACGTCCAAAATTCTCAGGAAATTCTGAAACTTGGATATCTGAAATCAAATTCAGTGCTTTTCGTGCGTCGATCCATTGTTGTTTAGATTGTAAATGATTGGCAACAACTGCGAATTCAGTATTGGCATTTGCCTGTGAAATAATTTTTCTAGCGGCGTTTCTTGCTTGTTCTATTAGGGATTGACCATCGGAAGTTAACCCCATTGAGGGAGAACAATCAATCACTAAAATCACTTTCCTATTATTGGATTGAGTGGAAGAAGTTTGATTGCATGTTGGCATAGAAAATGCCAATATGAGAAAAAAGAAGGCCAGTAAGCGGGAAGCCAACAAATACCAATGTTTGATAGTTTGAGTTTTCTTAGAGGCTGATAATTGTTCCCTCAAACGATGAACTCCTGGGAAATTAAGCGTTTGAAAGCGTCTAAATTGAAATAAATGAATGATTAAAGGCAATAACAACAACAAAAGTCCCCACAAAAAATTTGGCTGTTGAAAATGCATTTTCAAATTTAATCAAATAGTGTCAATTATTATCATGAATCGAATACCTTTCGATGACCCATTCTGGAATAGTTATAGACCTAGAGCTTTGTATATCTACAAGTGCAAACTGTCCTATACCTGTTGCAATTAATTTTTGAGTTTTCTCATTAACAATTCTAAAAGCAACAACTGAACCATTTTTTGCGAGTTCCACGATTCGTGTATGCACAACGGCAACATCCCCCAATTTGAGTGGTCTTTTATATGAGATATTAAAATCTTGCAAAAACCAACCCAAGCCTTTTGACAAAAACTCATCCATACCGCAATGATAGAACTTTGTCATTTGGTCAAAACGGGCGGCCAAAAAGTAATCTAAATATTTTGCAGAATGCACATGACCAAATAAATCGATATCGTCGGGACGAACCTGAACGAGAGACTGATATTCGGTAAGATTCAGCGCCATTAGAACAAACCGTTCAATGTACTTTCTACTTGAGTGATAATTTTTGAAAGATCTTCTGGGTTTTCCTGAAAATCCATATCATCTACGTTGAAGATGATAAGTTGTCCTTTATAATCCCCAATCCAGGCTTCGTAGCGTTCATTTAAACGTTTAAGATAATCCAAACGAATGGCATCTTCGTAATCACGACCTCTCATTTGAATTTGATCGACCAATTTAGGGATGCTGGCTCTAAGATAAATCAGCAAATCTGGTTGTTGAATTTGGGCACTAATATTTTCGAACAAACGGCTGTAGTTTTCAAAATCACGGGTACTCATCAAACCCATTGAATGTAGGTTTGGAGCAAAAATGAACGCATCTTCATAGATGGTTCTATCTTGAATTACTGTTTTTTCTCCGTTTCGAATATCTTGAATGTGTTTCCAACGAGTGTTAAGAAAGAACACTTGAAGGTTGAAACTCCAACGTTGCATATCCTCATAAAAATCGGAAATATATGGATTATCATCCATGTCTTCGAGTTGCATTTCCC
>CAZBMF010000019.1:0-31493 GCA_964492925.1 uncultured Rhizobium sp.
CCACCAAAACCTATTTCTCGATATTGAGTAGTTCCACAAGAAACAATGAGTAACGAAATCATCAAAAATTGAATAAACTTTATTTTCATGAAACAAATATGTCTAATTCAATGAAATATAAATAATTGATTTTCCATAAACTTAAAAATAATTTTAAGTCAAATCCGTAATTTTCAAACAAAACAATGAAAAACGTTGTATTTTGGCAGCACAATATACTCTCATGATTAAAAAATCTTTACTAATCACCTTGATTGCCGTTCTATTTTCATGTAATTCAAACAAATCTGAAAATACTGAAAACAACGACTCTTTGTCAGACACTTTCACTCCCCTCAGCGGCACTGAAATCCTTCCAAATCAATTCGACACAAATTCACTTTTCATATCTGTTGCTGACAATTTCTTGGAGAGCCAAATCATTGCTTGGAAAGACAAACAATTTATGGCACTGGTGGAAGATACCGTTACTAACAAATACAGCCTTATCAAAGCCCTTCCTAAGGCTACAAATGGGGCAGAAAACAAAGTACTTAATGGCTCAAAACTATTCTCAAATTTCCTTGAAGTTGATGACGATGGAAATGTAGCCTATGCGTTAGACATGGTGTTGCCAACAAATGCAAAATGCTTATTCTTAATTGACAATCAATACATGAAAACCCCTTTAGCCAATATTGAAAATCATGTAAAATGGGGAACAATTTTAGAACCAAACAAAAACGTTTCTTGGAATCAAAACGCAGATAAATACACCATCAACGCCACGGCACAAATGAAAGAAGACAAAATAGGTGTACCATACGAAAAATATTCTTTGATTTATTCAATTGAAAACAATGGCAAAAAATCCCTCAATATGCCCCTCAATTTCATTCCATGGTTTGACGATGGCCATGTAAAAATATTATTTGTGGGGGATCTTGATGGCGACAATCAAAACGACATCATCATCGATAACAACCACAAATACACAAACGAAGACATTTCAGGAGTTCTTTTTTCAACAAAAGCTTCCGGCAATGGCAAACCTAAGGCCATTTCAAGTCAAACTTGGGGTAGCCTTCGACAAGTGGCATTGCACACCGAAGGTTGCTAAAAAATTCACCAAATAAAAACGCATTTTTACTAAAAAAACAAAACTTCAAAAAACAATAATTTCGAAATTCGGAAAACTTATAAAAACAAATATGAAAAAAGTTAAATTCTCAGTAATTGCAGCAATAGCAGTTGTTGCCACACTTATGAGCAGTTGCTCTTTGACTCTTCCAGTTACTGCAACAAGTAATTCAGTTGGATCAAAAGTAGGACGCGCCAAGGCAAATGGATTTTTTGGTTTTATTTATCTTGATGCAGATGCTTCGATTCGCGCAGCTGCAAAACAAGGTGGTATTACTAAAATTTCAACAGTTGATATTAAGGCAAGTAATTTCCTTAACATTCTAACTTCTTACGAAACGATCGTAACTGGTGAATAATTTCAGAATTCCTATTAAAAGGTCGTATCGTATGATGCGGCCTTTTATTTTTTACACTCTCCTCTACCTTGTTTCTTGCGGCAACGCAGATTCTAAGCAAGTTCAAATTTTGCCAGAAATATTCTTTTCACTTGATTCAAATCAAAGAGTATGTCAAATTGGCAAAATTGGCAAATACAATTACACTCAATATAACAATGCATTACAAAATATCCCTTTTGCAATTCCCGCTAATATTAATGTTATCAGTGATTCAAACAGCATTATCTATTTTGGAATTCCAATAGGATTTGATTCTGTGAAAATTGAAAAAATTGGTTTCAAAAAACAAATTAACGGCTCAAGTACAATTTGGATAAACGACTATGCGGTATTAGATTCTTCAAATCATAAAATCTCTCAGGCATTTTGTAAAAACAGCAACCAGACCATTTTTGTAATGAACTTTCATCAACAAATAACTAAAACTGGAAATTTTTTAAGAATTTTGGACAAATTATCATTTAAAAAATGAAATTCCAATTCAAACTCGGCTGCGTTAGAAGCCTATTAATGATGGCTTTGGTCATTACAACTTCTTGTATATCAAACAAAAAATATTTTGAAACCTTTTTTGTTGGGAATGATGGCATTCAATATTTCATCAAACCCATTGAATGTGAATCATTGGATGGGGATAAGTTAATTTTCGATGTAGTTTTGCGCGTTAAAAACAGTTTTCAAAACCAAGACTCAGCAACTTTAAATTTTACCATATTATCAGTTGATAAAAACCTTCCCGAGAGCCAACAAATAATTTGGATAAATAAAAACGACACTGTATCGGTTCACAATGTAAAATTCATGTTTAAAGAACGATACAAAAAAATTTATTCTTATCGATTAACATCAAAAATCTCAAACACAGATCTCAAAAAATGCTTTACTGATACTGATTATCTGCCAGCATTAATTGGCAATCCTCAAAACCCCAAATTATTAAAATATCAAAAATCAGCACTTAAATCGATTCAAAAGATTAGTGAACAAATCATGAGTTTGTAAATATAAATTTTTGTATTTTGCTAACTTACAATTAACTAAACCACATTAAAACAAAAAACCCCTCGAAATTCAAGGGGTTTTTATTTTGTGGTATCGGGCGGAATCGAACCGTCGACACAAGGATTTTCAGTCCTTTGCTCTACCAACTGAGCTACGATACCATCTCCTCTTTTGTTCTGAAATCGCAAATTTCTTTGCTTTTTCTTCCCTTAAGGGGCTGCAAAAATACAACTTTTCAGTTATCTTGCAAATAAAATTTTAAAATATGTCAAATTCAGTCCAAGAATTCAATGAATACCGTGCCAAAATGAATGAAAAAATCTTAAATGCCGACAACCTGGTATTAAAAAGATTGTTCAACCTCGACACCCAAACCTACGCAGAAGGCGCACTTTCAACGCAAACCAAAGAAATGTTAGGACTTGTTGCCTCTCTTGTACTTAGATGTGATGATTGCGTGAAATACCACCTCGAAAAATGCCATGAACAAGGTGTAAATACCCCTCAAATGTTCGAAATCTTGGCTGTGGCAAATATTGTGGGCGGAACTATCGTTATTCCGCATACACGCAGGGCCGTAGAATTTTGGGAAGAACTTCAAAAATAATTTTCCGCAGTCAATATCCCTCAAAAAAATCATGAGGGACAATTTACCCGTGCCAAATCAATCAATTTTGCGCACCAAAGTTCGGTGTATCCAATAAAATGCGTAAAAATGCACCAACACCACAAATTCAAGTCCGATGATATACCAAGGCCATTCGCCCATTATCAAAGGGTTGTTTGCATTTGGCTTTTGAGCAATGAACATATAATTGGCATCAAGTAGCCAGTTGAACAAACCAATGATTGGCAAAGTAAGTTGAGTATACGCAAAAACTTTGAGCCAGCTCCTTTTTCTAGGAACCATTTTTAGCCTAAACGTGGCATAAAACCCAACAATGATGACCATTCCATGGGCAATTCCGTATTCCCAAAAATTGAACAAATTACCACCTTCCGTGAGTTCAGGGGTTAAAAATGAATGAATCGCGCCAGCGCTCCAAAAAATCAAAAACTCATAGGCCCATTGTTTTCTGGTAAGCAACAGAATCATGGCCAAAATTTCCGAAAACGAACATAAATGCAAGGGCAAGTGAACCGCTTTATCCCATGTATGTGTAACCAAGGCAAAAACTTGATTGGCAATAAAATTGACCCCTAATATTGCCGCCATCACATACCCCAATTGAATTCTACGACGTCCATCCCACTTCCAACTCAATCCAAAGAAAATGACAAACCCAATGAGCAAACCACCGTTTAGGTATATCCATTCGGTCGACCCAATATCAACCATGTGATGCAATGCATTTTTATCCATTCAATTAAGTATTTGATTTTGAGGAATATAAATTTTAAAGTTTTGCAATATATGCAAAAAATAAAGTTTAAAAAAAATGCAGATATTGCAACTTCTTAAATCATGAATTTCAAAAGCATCATCGTCACCCTTTTTGCAGCAATAAACGTCTTGAATGCACAAATCATTCCCGAGCCTAAATCTATAGTTTACAGCTCTGGCGAATTCCATTTGTATAAAAAAAACAAATCGGTAAGTATTTCGGCCGCAAAAGAAATCCAAAACAATGTGACCTTGGTTGATTTAATTGGGGATGTACTAGATTATCCAGATATCACTTTTGGGCCCAAAAAAAACCAAATTGAACTTAAAAAAATTCCCATCAATGCCCTAAAAAACAATATTCCAGATTTCAATGGTGAAACAGGGGCTTATGAGATCAATATAAATCCCAATAAAATCACAATCCAATATGCCGAAAACACAGGATTAATCCATGCTTTGATGTCGTTAAAACAACTTGGAAACAAGAGTAACAACACCTACCCTTGCTTAAACATAAAAGATTATCCAACTTATAATTATCGCGGCATGCATTTGGATGTGAGTAGGCACTTTTTTGATGCAACTTTCATAAAAAAATACATTAAAATGTTGGCTTTCTATAAATTCAACACGTTCCACTGGCATTTAACAGACGATCAAGGTTGGAGAATTGAAATCAAAAAATATCCCAAACTGTCTCAAATTGCTGCCTTCAGAAATGGCAGTCAGTATGGCAAATATTCCGACCAAACGTTTGACACGATTCGTTATGGGGGATATTATTCCCAAGAGGAAATCAAAGAAGTTGTGAAATATGCAAAAGACTTGGGTATTCAAATTATTCCTGAGATTGAAATGCCAGGACACGCATTGGCAGTTCTATCTGCTTATCCAGAATTTAGTTGCAATCAACAACCGTTAAACGCTGCAACAGGATGGGGCGTTTTTGATGATGTTTTTTGCGCAGGGAACGATCAAACTTTTGAATTCCTGCAAAATGTATTAGACGAGGTTATTGCCCTTTTCCCCGACAGTAAATACGTCCACATCGGCGGTGATGAATGTCCTAAAACCCGTTGGAAAACTTGCACCAAATGTCAAAACCGCATCAAAGAAAATGGATTAAGAGACGAACATGAATTGCAAAGTTATTTCATTCAAAGAATTGAAAAACACATCAATTCGAAAGGTAAATTTATCATTGGTTGGGATGAAATTCTCGAAGGAGGATTAGCGCCAAACGCCACCGTGATGAGTTGGAGGGGTATTTCTGGGGGAATTGAAGCAGCCAATCAAAACCACAACGTGGTGATGACACCAGGCAAACCCTGCTATTTCGACCACTATCAAGGCGATAAATCATCCGAACCCATTGCCATTGGCGGATACAATCCACTCGATTCGGTTTACTTCTTCAATCCAATGCCTAAGGAATTAGATGCCAGCAAACAAAAATACATTTTGGGGGCACAAGCCAACGTTTGGACAGAATACATGGTAAATAAAGAAGCCGTAGAATACATGACATTGCCAAGAGCATCTGCATTATCGGAAGTACTTTGGTCAGGTCGAAACAACATTAGCCGTTCAGAATTGGAAGTAAAATTCACTAAATACAAATCGGCATTGGAAACCCACAAACCAATTTGGAGTAGTTGGAATTGGAATTACAGGAAGTAATTACAATTCATCAAGAACATTGCCTTGGGCATCCGTCAATTTTAATCGAATTCGCGTAGCAGCCCTCATAAGTGAAGGATTCATTTCAAACATCAACTTATTAAACCCATCAACCGAAACAGCCTTCTGAGCTGTAAAAAGCGGCAATTTGGCATTGTTTTCAAGCACAATCTTGACATTAACGGATTTTGATTTAAGCAAATTTGATTGAATGGATACCAAAACGCCAGAATCTTGCACTCTAGCAAATGAAATAATGGGCTTAAAAGAGGTTTTCAATTGTTCAAAGGCTGGTTTATTGTTCAAATCCACATCCACAACGCTCCAAGAAATTACCCGATCAACATCATTCCACTGCCAGAACAAACAGCCACCAAATTCTTTTGAGGACGTGCGATAAGCACGAATTGCCCGCTCCAAAAACAAAGCCTGAGTTTTACCAGAAAGTGAATTTTTTACAGCAATGCTACTTTGTGCTGACAACCCTGGGAAAACCTTATACCTTAATTGATTGCTTGATTCTTTTTGTACATAATGATTCAACAATCCCAAACCTTTGTAACTTCTAAAAGGTAAATTACTATATTTCAATGAATCTATTGATTCTTTATAACCCAAAGGCAGCGAAGGAAATCCAAATTCACTCACAAAAGGTGCTGTTACAGAATCTACATGATTGAAATTCCGTTCCCCATGCCAAATGCCCCAATCGTGATTATCCCCTTTGCTCATTTGCTTGAGATTACCCCAATTTCCGATTGGAGAACTAGAAAGGTAGAAAATGGTAGGTGAAATGTTTTGCAGTTTCCGCGGAATAAAAGTGTCGAAAAGAAGCCTGTATTGCCGCCAATTAGATATCGAATCTTCCCCATGCAAATTGTATTTATCAAACCATCCCCAATTTTTTAAAGCCACTTCAATTTCATTATTTCCACAAACCAAAGCCAAACTCGGATGGGTCTTCATCCAAGAAATCTGATGCTCCACCTCGTTTCCAACCTCTTGCATCCAATCTTGCCTATTTGGGTATGTGGTTCCTGAAAACATCAAATCCTGCCAAACCAAAATGCCGAGTTTGTCGCACTCCGCATAAACCTCTTCGGGTGGATAATTGCCACCACCCCAAAATCGCACCATGTTTAATCCCATTTTGAACATTGACCGAAATTGCTTATCTTTTGGTTTCGGCAAATGTTCAGGCGAAACAAAATATCGGTTCGATAAGTGCAGTTTCATCTCGAATGGTTTATCCGAAGTCAATGAATATGGAGTTTCCCCGTGATAGGTCCAATCGCAATATGGATATCCATCCTCAATCCATTGTCCCAATGACTCTCTACCCCACACCACATTCGTTCCCAAAGCCATAATTTTCTTTCGGTTTACCCAAAATTGAAACTTCCCATGTTGTGTATCAACCTCAATAGTTCTAAACCCAGTGTAAGTAAAAATTGGGGCATTGATAAACACAGAACCTGAACCATAACTTGAAGCATAGTTCATCCTTGTTTTGTATTCAATTCCAAATCGGTAACGGGTAGGAAGTTGATCTTTGGGATATACCTGCTGAAAATAGCCATTGGGATACCATAATTTCGGATGGTAAATTACAAATTTCGAAGTGATTTTCAATTTACTAACAGAATCAAAATTCAATCCCTCAACAACATCTTCCATCAGTTCATAAGATGTATCCGAGAGTCTCACCCAGTCTTCGGGCAATTGATACACTTGAAATGTTTGTGCCTTATTTTTAGTTTTAATTTGTTTCTGAGTAACAAATTTCTGGGAGAAATTCCGATCAATCACCACATCAAAAGTTGGACCCCACATAAATTTCCCATCTGATTTACAAGTGGTAAAATCGG
Source organism: uncultured Rhizobium sp. (assembly GCA_964492925.1). GTDB lineage: Bacteria > Bacteroidota > Bacteroidia > NS11-12g > UBA955 > VMCP01. Next base: position 7,458 of record CAZBMF010000019.1, read on the forward strand.
CATCAAATTCAGATTGATAGGTTACATAAACAGCCTTGGGGTTTCCCTTTTGATCGTAGACGATCGAATCAGTTTGCACGTTTGATGCAATTGGAAACAGATTGGTCCAACCGATGCACTCAATTCCGTTACCCAAGCCAAAACGGATATTCGGCCTTGCAAAATCCCACCCAAAATCCATGATTGGTCTTCTGAAATACGGTGAAATCTTCACTTTCCCGTCGTAAGCCAAATGTCCCTCAAGTCCCCCATAAAATAACTTTTGAATGGAATCTGAAGGTTCTTCATTATCAGCGGTAAATTTGGTTTTGTCCATCCTTTGATAGCTCAAACCTTGCGTCATTTGTCCCACAAAACCCAAAAAAATGGTATCCGTACCGTCCTTCTTTAAGTAAGGCGTAATGTCAACAAACTGATCAATAAAAGTTTGACCAAAAGTTGGGTTTACAATATTGAGTTTATGTTCGTTGATATAAACTTCCAATTCTGCACATTCCAAACGATTCAACCTTAGTTTATAATGGGCATAAAAGCCATTTGCAATGGTTTGAGAATCAAACAACGGAGCCTTTAAAAACCAAGTACTCCAAGGAATTGACCAAGATTGATAGTAGGGATCTTCTCCGGATTTACGATGTTCCAGGTTTACCCAATCGGCGAAATTTGATAGCAACGAAGATTGCTTGACATGCGTCCAACGACCATCCAAATCTTTGGGCAAATATTTGCGAATAAACGGCTGATTACTCAGTTTATCTGTAGACCGCATGATTTGCCAATTGGAAATCTGATGTGGTGCCAATTGAGCAGGCAGCTGCAAATAAAACAAGCCAAATAAAACGAGTATAACAACCGTTTTCCTCATGCTTTATTTGTTAATTTCTTTAATAAACGGTGGATTTACCAAAATTTCATCAATGAAAATAAAGGCGGTGCCTCCAAAAGGATATCCTTGATGCCAAGGCGGTAAAGCACCGTAATTTTTGGCTTTCACTTTGATAAATCGGGCATCCGTTTTCTTGATTTCCAAGTTCATGGGAAGCACTGTGGTTTCTAAAACGGTATCAGGGAAAAACTGACCCACTTTGGCAACAGATTCAAAATCTATACCATTGTTAGAAACCAAATATTCAATTTCCGTAGGCATTAAAATCCAAGCGCGAGTATCTTGTAAAAACCTTGCACCAATTGAATTGAGAGCAGTTGATTTACCCAGATCAATTACAGCTTCAAAATCTTGATTTTGATAACCTTGCCAATCACCAGAGCGCCATTCTTCAGAACCTAAAATGCCGTTCACTAAGGCATCATCTCCACCTCCTGAGTATTGCTTGTTGTATGCTCCTTTTATAGAAACAACTTTGTAGGCATTTTCTTTTTTGGTAAAAATGGCAACCGTTGAAGACGGCACATCCCCTATTGCGCTGGCACTAACTTCGCAATTCCCATCAATTTCAAGCATCCAATTTTCACCTTTTTTCAGCATTTTTTCGAATTTCTCCTTTTTACCACTGGCCGTATAAAGAATATCTACCTGGTATTTAATTTCTCCACTCGCATTATTTACAAAGGAAAAATCACTAGGAATTACCTGAATTTGATGTTTGGCGGAAGTAAAAATCCTTTCTCCTTTAATGATAGGGACTGGTATTGAATATTTCACAGCCGTAGTTATTACAGCGGAAGCATCAAACTTTGGCTTTTTCATTTTATCAACAATTGAAAAAATCAAATCGGTTTGATACAAGTCTTTGTGATCCATAAACATCAGATAGTTGTTTTTTAACGTATCCTTTTGATTGACAACCCCATAAAAACTATTTTCAAACAATCGCGGCTTTATTGCGACATTGAATTTATTCCGATTTGATTCGTTTAAAGGCTCCAATTTAACGGTGATATTATCGAAAAATGGCACCCCAATGGCATAGTAATTGTTTCCAGGGGTTACTGGGTAAATACCCAATGCCGACATCACCGCCCAGGCGCTCATTTGCCCACAATCTTCGTTCCCAATCAAACCATCCGGCGAATTTTGATAAAAGTTCTTCCAAATTTTACGCACCAATTTTTGCGTTTTATCGGGTCTGTTGCAATAATTGTAAAGATAAACCATGTGATGACTAGGCTCATTGCCATGCGCATATTGACCAATTAGACCGGAAATATCTGATTGTTCTCTGCCTGTGGTTTTTGACGTAGTGGTAAACAACGTATCCAATTGTTTTTCAAGGGCTTGATCGCCACCTAGGTAAGTTTTCCAAAGTTCAATCTGATGAGGGACATAGAAGCTGTATTGAAATGAATTGGCCTCTGTAAAGTGATTATTTACCTCTCGAGGCTCAAAAGGAGAAATCCATTCACCATTGACTTTTGGCCTCATAAATTTAGTTTCAGGATCTAAATAATGTTGCCAGCGATTGCTCCTTCTCAACATTTCGGCATTGAGATCAACCCATTTCGGATCTTGATTTTTAGCACTCAATTTATATTTTTGAATCACTTGTGAAATGCACCAATCGTTGTAGGCATATTCTAAACTTTTTGAAACTGATTCAGATTCAGATTTCACGTCGATATAATCATTTTTGAACGCTGATTTTTGCAAGCGTCCTTGATGATTTACCTTCATAAAATAGCTTTCTTCTTTCCTATTTGAGCTGTGAATCATGGCTTCTAAAGCCAAGTCCACATCAATATTTTCAACACCTTTCATCAAGGCATCGGCAATTACAGATACACTGTGATAGCCAATCATGCAATCGGTTTCACATGAACCCAATTCCCAAACGGGTAAACGTCCCCCCTCAACATATTGCAATAAAAAAGTATTGATAAAATCTGAGGTGCGTTTGCGATCTATAATCGTTAGTAGCGGATGCAATGCTCTATATGTGTCCCACAACGAAAAAACAGAGTAATACGAACGTGTTCCTTGATGAATTTTCTGGTCTCTGCCTCTGTATTTACCATCTTCATCAGATGCCAAACTTGGATGAATCATGCAATGATAAAGCGCGGTATAAAATTTCGCAAAATCATTGGATTTAATTTCAACCGAACGGATTGAATTCAGCACATTGATTTTACTGAGTTCGGTATTCCATGCATTCTTTGATAAAATGCGGATATTATAAAAATCTTGAGCCACCCAGTATAACCCAGTAGACGATTTTTTAATGATGGGGGAAATATTCTTCTCAGCCCCGTCGAGTGATGTAAATGAAATTCCAACATATGCTTCCAATACAAATTTTTGCATGTTAGAATCGTTCAATTGTCCGAAATACAAAATGGCAACAGACTTATTTTCATTGTATTGAACGGATAATATTTTCTTTGAAAAATAGCTAAAGAAGTAAACAGACTGGTCGTTGGCCCAAGCCTTACTTCTTCTATAACCTTTAACAATTTGACCACTCGCTTCTACATCTAATTGATGTCCTAATAAATAATCTCTGTGTTTCAAATCGAGAATCACAAAAATGCTATCATTAAAATGGGATTTAGATTTATTAAATGTGTACCGATGAGCTCCAACTCGCTGGTGCGCTGTCAATTCCACCCGAACATCATTATCAACGAGGGTATTCGCATAATAACCAGCTTTTGCTTCCTCATTCTTGTGATCAAATTTTGATCGATATTTGAGAGGATTGAATGAAGAATTTCCAACTTTTGGCTGAAACAGTACATCACCATAATCAGAAACGCCGGTTCCACTCAAATGGGTATGGGAAAATCCATAGATAACGGTATCATCGTAATAGTATCCACCACAACCATCCCATGATGCGTCGGTTCGTGTATCTGGGCTCAATTGCACCATACCAAAGGGCCAAACGGCTCCTGGGAATGTATGTCCATGTCCACCTGTTCCAACCATTGGATTCACAAACATTACAGGTGTTGGATTCGCACGATCACCTTTTAAATCGGCAAGTTGCCCATAAGAAGGGATCTCTTCAAAAATTGGAGGATTGGTTACATCGCGTTCAATGTCTACTACCTGAGGCGTGATAAACCTAATTGGTTTATTTTGTTTTGGTTGCTTGGGTTTAGCAACTGTAGTTTTAGGTTTGGGCTGTGCCACAACCTTTTTTTGAGCGGTTGCATCAACCGGAATCGAAAACAGAATATACGAAAAAACGGACAGAAATCCAAATTTGGCAGCAGGAAAATGCTTCATAGAGGCACGAATATAAATAAAAAAGGGGCTGCAAGCAGCCCCTCAAATATCATAAATAAGCGTTATGCTTAATTTTTACAATTCACTGTTAAAATCACACGACGGTCAACATCGTTCACTCTTGAGAACGCAGGTTGTTCTGTTGTCATGATTATTTCACCCTTATAACCCAAAACATTTACAATAAAGTTCTTAACGGCATTGGCTCTATCAGACCTCAATTTATCGTTTACTTTTTTGCTACCAGACTTGTCGGCAGATGCAAATACTGAAACATTAAAGTTGTAATGTGTTGCACCTTGATCCATTGCAGATTTCCAACGATACAATTCTTGCATTGCATTGGTTGTTAATTGAGCAGAACCTAGTTCAAAGAAAACCACAGATGTATTTGATCTTTCAAATTCCATTTGTGCTTCTTTTTCCATAGCTTCCATTTCATTCAAATTCTTTTCCAAACCTGCAATGATGGCTTTCGCTTTTGCATTATCGGCATCTAGGGCTTGAATTTTTTCAGTATGTTCGGCAACAACTTTATTCAAGTTAGAATTGTCTGTTGGAGCTGGAGCTGCATTTTTCTTTATCAAATCATTTGTTTGATTGGCAACATAACCAGATAACTTTGACTTATTGTAAGCCTCTTGAGAGCTAATACAGCTAGTTAATAATACTGCACCTACAAAAAATGGTGCAACTTTAGAAAACAATTGAATCTTCATGATCTATATAACGTTTGCAAAAATAACGCTAACACTTGTAGAATGTTTTTTAGAAATCGACGAATTACTCACAATGTCCAACGAATGACACATTATTGAGATTTAGATGACTGATTTAACATATCTAAAGCCACATCTACAATCATATCTTCTTGTCCACCAACCATTTTTCGATTTCCAAGTTCTTCCAATATACTCCTAGTGTCTATGCCATAACGGCTTCCTGCTTTCTCTGCATGTAAGAGAAAACTTGAATACACACCGGCATATCCCAACGACAATGTTTCTCTATCTACGCGCACAGGTCTAACTTGCAATGGCCTAATTAAATCGTCAGCGGCATCCATCAACGCATACAAATCGCAATTGTGGTTTGCTTCCATTTTGTTTAACACGGCAATCAACACTTCCAAAGGCGCATTTCCAGCACCTGCTCCCATGCCGGCTAACGACGCATCCAAACGGGTAGCACCATGCTGCATTGCCACGATGGTGTTTGCCACACCCAAACTTAAGTTATGATGACAATGTATGCCTATTTCTGTTTCTGACTTCAAAATATCTCTGAATGCCTTTACTCTATCTGCAACGCCATCTATCAACAATGCCCCAGCTGAATCTGTAACATATACACAATCTGCACCATAAGATTCCATCAATTTTGCTTGTTTAGCAAGATTTTCAGGATCGTTCATGTGAGACATCATTAAAAAGCCACCAACATCCATTCCCAACTCTTTGGCAGCGGCTATATGTTGAGCTGAAATATCTGCTTCTGTGCAATGTGTAGCGATTCTAACTGATTTCACACCCAGTTCACTGGCCCTTTTCAAATCATGAATGGTGCCAATTCCTGGCAACAACAACGTTGTTAACTTGGCATGTTTCAAATTAGAAGCAACTGTTTCAAGCCATTCCCAATCGGTATGGGCACCAAAACCATAGTTAAAACTTCCTCCGGCCAAACCATCACCATGGGCTACCTCAATAGCATCCACTTTGGCATTGTCTAAAGCCACGGCAATTTCCAACATTTGTTCTTTGGTATATTGATGTCTAATAGCATGTTGACCATCTCTTAGGGTCACATCCTGAATGTATAATTTTGACATTAATTTGTTTCTCCTTTCATAGTTTCGGCCATCCTTTCAGCAGTAGCCAATGCTGCACTTGTCATGATGTCTAAATTGCCCGCATATTCTGGCAAATAATGACCTGCACCGCGCACCTGCAAAAGCACCATCGTTTTTAAGCCACTCACGTGTCCAAGTCCCTCAATAAACACAGGTTTATCTTTCGGAATTACTTCAAATTGAACTTCTTGATGCAATTCATACCCTGGTACATATTTTTGCACTTCCGCTACCATGGTTGCAATACTTTCACGAATGGCATTTTCATCGGCCATTTCACTCAGAGTAAATACTGTATCACGCATTACCAAAGGAGGTTCAGCAGGATTCAAAACAATAATGGCCTTACCTTTGGTGGCACCACCCACTTTTTCAATTGCATGAGCGGTTGTTTCTGTAAACTCATCAATATTAGCTCTAGTACCAGGACCAGCAGACTTTGAAGCAATCGATGCCACAATTTCGCCATAATGTACTTTGGCCACTCTAGATACTGCTGCAATCATTGGTATGGTTGCTTGACCGCCGCAAGTTACCATATTTACATTCGGAACATCCTGTAGATGATCGAAATTTACAGGAGGCACCAAAAATGGTCCTATTGCCGCTGGTGTGAGGTCGATGACCCTTTTATTTGGAAATTTGCTAATTTTTTCGTAATTTGAGACATGTGCTTTGGCCGATGTGGCATCGAAAATGAAATCAATTTCATTCCAATTTTCCATATTCAACAAGCCATCTATGCCTTCATGTGTGGTGGCAACACCCATTCTTTGAGCTCTCGCTAAACCATCTGACTCAGGATCAATGCCCACAAAGGCACCCATTTCTAGGTATTTACCAGTGCGTAATATTTTGATCATCAAATCGGTTCCAATGTTCCCTGAACCTATAATCGCTGCTTTAAATTTCTTTGTCATTTAGTCTACCATTTTAAAAGCTACTTCGCCAAATCCTTCTATACTTGCCAAAAACTCATCGCCAACTTGAGCTGCTGCCATCGGACCCAACGCTCCTGATAACACAACATCTCCTTTTTGCAATGGGGTACCCAATTCACACATTACATTCGCCAACCATACCATCGCCGAAACCGGAGATCCCATGCATGCCGCCCCACTTCCCTCGGAAACAATTTCTTGATTTTTCATGAGGGACATTTTACAGTTCACCATGTCTACCTCCTGAGGATCGAGTTTTAAATCACCCAATACAAAATGACTGGCAGAGGCGTTATCGGCCACAGTGTCTGTGATACGAATATTCCAATTCTCAACACGAGAACCCACAATTTCAATGGCGGCACATACATAATCGGTGGCGTTTATAATATCCGTTTCCGTGAAATTACCCTTTGACAAATCAGACTTCAAGATAAAGGCCAATTCCGCTTCGGCTTTGGGCTGTAGAATTTCTTTCATTGACAATTCACCCCCGTTTTTAACCTCTGTATCGTGGAACAAAATACCAAAATCTGGCTGATCTACACCCAGTTGCTTTTGAACGGCCAACGATGTCAATCCAATTTTCGCACCTACCCTACGGGCTCCATTTTTAATTCTTTTTTCAACATTGATTTTCTGAATGGCATACGCCGTTTCAATATCAGTATCGCCAATAATTTCGCGTATTGGCGAACAAGGAAGGTAGTTTTGCTGCGCTTCTCTCAACTTCAAAGCAGCAGTTTCAATTTTCTCCTGTGGTGTCATAATTTCACTTCAAAGGTACATCGTTCAATGCGAAATTTGATTGTAAAAATAAATGCACTTTCTTTGCATTCATGAAAACGATCGAGACGCTTGCGAAGGAAATTCACGAAGCAGCAGCCAATGCTTATGAGGTAGACCAAATCAGTTTGAGCCAAACTATTTCATTATCAGAAGCTTACAAAATTCAAGAACTTTCAATAGCGCATCGTATCCATGAAGGGGAATCTTTGATTGGACTTAAAATGGGCTTCACTTCAGAAGCGAAAATGAAACAAATGGGCGTAAACGACATGATTTGGGGTCGTTTAACAAGTTCAATGTTGATTTTAAACCACGGCAAAACGCATTTTTCAAAGTACATTCACCCAAGAGTGGAACCTGAAATTTGCTTTATGTTTTCGAGGGACCTTGAAGGCGTTTTAGATGAAAACGAAGTAAAAGACTATGTGAGTGGTGTTGCGGGTGCTATTGAAATCATTGATTCTCGCTATAAAAACTTCAAATTTTCGTTGGAAGATGTAATTGCCGACAATTGCTCATCCATTGGTTTTGTTGTTGGGGATTGGTATCCTGTAAATACTCCGATTGGAAATTTATCAATTGATTTGCTCATCGACGGTGAAATTGTGGAATCAGGGAATTCAAATGACATTTTAGGAGATCCTTGGAAATCTCTAGCCGCTGCAACCAGACTGGCTCACCAGTACAACCAACCCATAAAAGCCGGAATGTACATTATGGCTGGTGCTGCAACTTCCGCTGCATTTATTCAACCCAACCAAGTTGTTTCCACGAATATTGACACACTTGGAAGCATTACTTTTGAGGTTTCTGAATAAAATCATTCTCTTTAAAATTTGTTAAGGTTACAACAACAATCAGGCGCATTCAGAAGTGCTCAATTGACAATTTTATAAAGTTTTACAAAAACCTTCAAAACATTGGGGCAGGATTTTTGCCGCAATGAATAGAAAGAACTTTCTTAAAAGTTTAGGACTTGCCACAACCGTTGGCCTCGTAACTCCTTCATTGGGATTTACTGAATCAACAGCTAATTTAAAAAAGAAAAGAGTATTAAGGGTTGCACACCTCACAGATATTCACGTTCAAAACGATAAAATTTCTAGAAACGGATTCGAAGCAGCTTTGTGCGCTGTAAATGATCTCAAAATAAAAGTAGATTTCATTTTGAATGGAGGAGATTCTATCATGAATGCAGTTGCTCTAAGTAAAAGCAGGGTAAAAGACCAGTGGAATACCTTTCATTCAATCATAAATCAAAATAACAATCTTCCAATTTATCATTGCATTGGAAATCACGATTTATTCGGCTGGGCAACTCCCGGAATAAACAAGAATGATGGTAAAAATTGGTGTTGTGAAGAATATAAGTTGGCCAAAAACTACTATTCTTTTAAAAAGGGCAATTGGAAATTTATTGTATTAGACAGCATTCATAAACGTCAAACCATACCTGGTTACTATGGAAAATTGGATGATGAACAATTGGATTGGCTAACTAAAGAACTTGCGAACACCAAAGATAATGAGCATATTTTAATTAGTTCTCATATTCCAATCATTTCTGTATGCAGCATGTTTGACCAATTGAGACATTCAAAAAACAATTGGTTTGTACCCGACAACACCTTACATGCTGATTCACACACATTGAAAGACTTATTTCATTCCAATGGCAAGGTAAGGGCATGTTTGAGTGGACATATACACTTGATTGATCATGTTAACTATTTGGGAACAGATTATTACTGTAATGGAGCCGTTTCTGGCGGTTGGTGGAAAGGGGAATACCAACAATTTGCCCCAGCATTCGTAGTGATTAATCTATTTGAAGATGGAACGACGGAAAGAGAAATCCATTATTACAATTGGAAATAATATACTCATATTGTGTCGTTATAACACTAAGTAAATCTGTATGAAAAAATATACAGAGTGACGAAAAAGACCCAAGAATTTTTGCAGTTAAAACCAAATTATCCTAATTTAGCCGAATGCTTAGTGACATTGAAATTGCACAACAGGCAAATTTGAAACCCATCACTCAAATTGCCCAAGAAATTGGTGTTGACCAAAACAGTTTAGAACCTTATGGTAAATTCAAAGCCAAGATTGATTTCAAGGCAGATAAAAACCGAATTCAACAAAGTAATCTAATATTAGTAACTGCAACTACACCAAACAAAAGTGGTAGTGGTAAAACAACCACCTCTGTTGCTCTTACCCAAGGACTCAAGAAAATTGGCAAGAATGCTATTGTGGCGTTAAGAGAGCCTTCGTTAGGCCCATGTTTCGGAATGAAAGGTGGCGCTGCGGGCGGTGGATACTCTCAAGTACTTCCAATGGAGGATATTAACTTGCATTTTACAGGTGATTTTCACGCAATTACCTCTGCTAACAACACTTTGGCAGCTTTGATTGATAATTACCAGTACAACAACCAAGGAAAACCAACTGCGCTTAAAAAAGTTCTATGGAGAAGGGTTTTGGATGTGAATGATCGTTCATTGCGTTATATCACTTCCGGATTAGGTGGAAGCACCAATGGCATTCCTCAAGAAACTGGATTTGACATTACCCCAGCTTCTGAAATTATGGCCATCCTTTGCCTTGCTACTTCTCTTGATGATTTAAGAAGAAGAATCGGGCAAATTCTATTGGGTTATACTCATGAGGGACATGCGTTCAGGGTAGATGATTTGAAAGTAACAGGTGCAATTATCACCTTGCTCAAAGATGCCATCCATCCAAATTTGGTACAAACCCTCGAAGGTGGCGCTGCATTCATTCACGGTGGTCCATTTGCCAACATTGCACATGGTTGCAACAGCATACAAGCTACCTATGCGGCCTTACAACATTCAGAATATACCGTTACAGAATCTGGATTTGGAAGTGATTTAGGAGCAGAAAAATTCCTTAATATCAAATGTAGAGCGGCTGGATTGACACCAAAAGCAACTGTTTTGGTAACCACCACTCAAAGTTTGAAACTTCACGGAATGGTTCCTGAAAAAGAAATCAAACTTCCAAACAAAGAAGGTTTACAAAAAGGTCTAGCTAACTTAGAACGCCATATCCAAAATTTACAAAACTTCGGACAAACCGTTGTGGTGGCATTGAATCAATTCCATTTCGACAGCGAAGAAGAATTACAAATGGTTGAAGATTTCTGCAAAGGATTAGGAGCTGCATTTGCACGCAACCAAGGCTTTGCAAAAGGTGGAGATGGTGCCGTTGAATTGGCTAAAAAAGTGGTGGAAATTGTTGAAACAAGTCCTTCTAAAGCCATTAACCACACCTATGATCTTGAAGATTCTGTTGAAACTAAAATTGAAAAAATTGTTCAAAAAGTATATGGTGGCAAGAACATCATTTTGGGCGACAACGCAAGAAAATCCCTCAAAAATATCATTGAACTTGGTGCCGACAAATGGCCTGTTTGTATAGCAAAAACACAATTTTCATTCACAGACAACGCCAAAAAAGTAGGTGTAGAAAAAGATTTCACCATTAGAATAGACCAACTCATCATCAATGCTGGTGCAGAATTTATTGTGGCTGTAGCTGGAGATATCATGAGAATGCCAGGTTTACCAAAAGAACCGTCTGCCTTGGGCATGGATGTAGTGAACGGCAAAATCACTGGATTGAGCTAATCAATATCAAAGAATACGTATAAAAATCCCTCAAAAGAGGGATTTTTTTTTGCTCTTCAGCAATAAAATTCATCCTTATTATTTGCAAAAATGCAAATAATAAGGGTAATAAATTTCGCAAAATTGCAAATACTAATAGCCTCAGAACATCTAAACAATTGAAAAACCAATTATAAGTTTTATTGTCAATTTCTTGATTGGTCGGAAAATTTTCAGCATAAAAAAGGCGGCCTTTGGCCGCCTTTAACACTAACTATTTGAAAATAAGATTACTTATTTGCTTACCATTACTTTTTGAGTGTATTGACCTTGTGCTGAACTCAACACCATCACATACATTCCATTGTTCAAGTTTGAAGTTTCAATGCTCATTGTATTGAAGCCTTCAGAAACTTGTACATGGTTAGAAGCAACCATTTTACCAGAAAGATCCATCAATTTCAAAGTTGCTGCAAATCCAAACTTAGAAGTAAAATCCAAGTTAATTTGATTAACGGCAGGATTTGGATATACACTTACAGAAGCAAGTTCAGCTAAGTGATTTACACCATTAAATTTACCATAAACATCAACCACACTGTTGTTGAAGTTTGCCATTGTAGTTGTCATTTTACCAGCAACAATTCTGAAATCGTTGTTAGCAATATCAACCAATACTGTACCTTTATCGTAAGCAACATCATCAATTGAGTTACCATTTGCAGCCAAACGTACCCAAGCGTCTAAACCAGCAGGAGTATTTTTACTATCTACCTCAACCAAACCAGTGTTTGTAGCACCCGCAGTAGCTGCCGCAGAGGTATTCACAATATAATTGTTTCTGAACAAGTTAGAAGTTTCGGTAATGCTACCACTAGGTTTAACACCAGAAGCAACCAATACGCTATCACCATCAAACATCACAAAGTTCCTGTAACCCATGAAAATAGAGTTGATAATAGACAAACGGCTGTTTCTGCGAATTCTAGCACCACGACGAAAAGCTGATTGAGCTGTTTTACTCAAATTTGAATATTTTTGTCCCTCACCAATAGGTCCAATACAAGTAATATTAGAGAACAAAGCGGCAGTGTAAGGCTTTAATCCAGAACCACTTGCATCGTTATCAGATTCAAAAGTCTCAGAAGTAGAAGATCCTGAAGGAGCATTCCAAGACAAATCAAAAAGAGAAGAGTCTCTATATGCAATACCGAATTGCACAGCACCACGGTATCCGAAATCTGTATCGAAATCATCATCAGTTGTTTTGAAAGCAATCAAGTGTTTTGCATTTACAGTACCACCAAACCATTCGAAAGCATCATCACCAGAGTAAGAAACCTGCAAACCGTTTACAGTTGTTTTATTTCCTACTGAACCGAATGTAACACCATTGATTTCTTTGTTTGGTTCGAACGCATAACCTGCAAACTCAACACGAGTATAAGAGATAGTACCAGAGTTGTCTGCGTCATCAGATCCACCATGTTTACCCAAAGTATTGTCAAACGCTACGTTAGAGAAACCTTCCAATTGAACATCAGTTCCTTGGTTATTTACAGCTTTACCGGTAATAACCAATCCACCCCAATCGCCTCTATCGCGAGAACCTACTGGCTTGTTAGAAGTTAATATTACAGGACTGCTAGCAGTACCATTCAATTCAATCATACCACCACGTTCAACGATAATTGTGGCATACATTTTAGGTGATGCATTTGCATCAGCCATTCCACGTATTATAGTTCCAGCAGGTACTACCAATTTAGCACCAGATGGAATAATACAAAAACTCTTAAGTAAATATACAGTTGAAGCATTCAATGTAACTGTTCCAGAAATCACTTTCTTACCAGAAATATCCGACAAGGTAGTAGAATCTGTAGCAACACCATAAACTGCAGTTTTAGGATTCCAATTTGCCCATCCTTTTGTCCAATCTTTGGCAGCATCATTCTCCAATGCACCAACAAATCCAACTTGTTCAACAAACTGTGCTGAAGCAGAGATCGCAAGACCTGCAGTTGCAGCAAATAATAGTCCAATTTTTTTCATAATTCTAATTTTTTCTATTGCAAAAGAACAACCGCATTATGAGTACATTTTTAATACAATGTTATCATTGTGTTTTGCTTTTCAACCAGAATTAACGGAGAATTAATAAACAAAAAAGGCCCAAACCGGGCCTTTTCTGCGTATGTTAAAATTCAATTAGAAAGTAATTGAATAATTCAGGGTTACAGTGGTGCCATTTGTGAAACTAAACAATTTGTTGTCACCAGTTTTTGTAGTAGGATTGTATTCTCCCTCACTCAATGCACCATTTCTATCTAAATCTTGATAAAACACATTCTTTTGAGCCAAAATGTCGCCAATGGTTAATTTAACCAAGCCTTTTTTACCCACTTTTTTACCAAATTGTAAATCCCAAACGCTTCTACCATATTCATAAATGTCGGCACCAAATCGTTGAACACTCTGTGGAACACCAATATAGGCAATTCTTTGTCCAATTTTATTGAAACTCGTATTAACTTGGAATCCATTTTTATTTTCATAAAATAAACTCAAATTGATTACGTAAGGACTTTGACCTTGCAAAGGTCTCGAAACCACACCGTTGCTATTTTGACCGAATTTAATTTCAGATTTGATCAATGACAAATTACCATAGAAAGTCAAATCCTTAAAGAAATTCAAGCCTGTAAACACCACCAGTTTACCCAAATTTTTACGCGCTTCAATTTCTAACCCATAATTGTCGGCAATACGCTCATTTTGATAGGTAAATGTTCTAATCAATGGTTGTGTAGGATCTAATGAAAACTCAATAGGATTGGTTATACGCTTATAAAATCCACCAATAGAAAACATGTTTTCTTTCTTACCAAAGAACTCCCAACGTAAATCATAATTATCGATGGTAGCACTCTTTAACTGATTGTTACCTAAAATTTCTGAGTTGATATTAAAGTTGTAGAAGGCAAATGGTGCCAATTCTCTTAATTCTGGTCGGTTTAAAGTTCTGTACGCAGCGACTCTAATCGACGTTTTATCAGAAACAGGCACATTTACATTGACTGAAGGCAACCAGTTCGTGTTCACTCCAGGAGTAGCCATTTTCTTTGTTACATGTGTAATTGCCGACAATTTTCTAAAGTAGGCGTTATCCAATTCTTGTTCAAATTGTTCCAATCTCACACCGTAAATCACCTTGATTGAGTATGGCTTACCTTCTTTTACAAACAAAGGAAAATGATTTTCCGCCATCATATAACCTGCTGCCAATTTGCTAAATGCATCATACTCTCCTTTATCGGCAACATCAATTTCAGAAAGATAAAGTCCATTTTCCGCAAACTTGCTAGTTGCCAAATCAACCTCGGGCATATTGTTACTATATACACTGCTTCCCATTGGGCCGTAAACAAATTGACGGCTTAAGAAAGTTCTGTTTCGGTTTTGCATGTATGCACCCGTTTTCAAAATATGGGTGTTTTTACCTTTTTTGATGGTGTAACTATAATCAACTGACGCAGAATATGTTTGCTCTTCTAAATTAGAGAAAAATCTTCCAGTTCCAGTATTAAAGAATGGATTAATTACCAACTGACGGTCTGTGTTGCCTGGCAATGCATAGTTTGCGATTCTGAAATCAGGAACTTCTCTGTTGGTATTACCATAGTTTAATACCCAAGTCAAAGCATGTTTATTTTGACCAAACGAATGGGTACCATTCAATTGTGAACTAATCAAACGATTAAAAGTAACCATATTTGAATAAGCTTCACCATATAAATCATTATCTTTATCGGAAATACCATTTCTTACTGTTGTGTTTGCATCATACGTTAAACTCAACAAATTGCGGAAGTCAATTCTATTTTTGTTATTGATTTTGAAGGACAAATTGGCGATACCACCATTTTGAACATTTGTACCGTAAATATCATCGTTGAAACTTTTATATACGTAATTGGTACCGTAATCTCTATTTTCAACCAATCCACGGCTATATTTTTGTGTCATGGCATAATTTACACTCACCAAAAATCCGAGTTCTTTTTTGCCAATTTTAAATGGTTTTCCAATTGTATAACTAAATCGAGGGCTCAACAAAGGTTGAATATTGCTAATTTTCCAATCATTGTTAAATTTCTTGGTTTCTTCAATGTTTATAGCTGCTGAAGATCCAGGTTTCATTGAGTTTAATGTTGGAATTTTATGCTCAGATGCCGGAATTCCTAAATATTCAGTTCCCAACAAATTGAAAGATTTCACATCTTGAAATGTAGTAATTGCATTGTATTGAAATCCAATTGAAACAGATTGACTCAATTTTTCAGGAATGCTTTTGGTATTAATTTTAATGATACCGCCTCCAAAGTCGCCAATAACATCTGGAGTTGCAGATTTCACCACAATAATATTATCAAGCAATGAAGCCGGAATAATGTCAAATGAAAACGCTTTTCTATCACTTTCGGTACTTGGCAATGGCGCGCCATTTAAATAACCAGCATTATATCGATCAAACATACCACGAATGTTGGCAAACTTACCATCCATAATGGTTGCACCGGGAATTCGTTTCAAGGCATCAGAGGTTGTTCTAATGTTGGTTTTTTGAAAATCTTCAGCACTAATGGCTTCAACCATACCAGCAGACATCTTTTTGGTCTCAATAGCCATCGTTACCGTATTAGATTTAACTTTTTTCTTTGCTTGGATATCTACCGCACCCATTTTCTGAGTATTCGATAAAACAATGGTCAAAAAGTTATTTTCAGTGGCAACTTCAAATTTCTCAATCAAGGTATCAAATCCACTAGCGAAGCAAACATATTCCACTTGACCCACTTCAAGGTTCACATTAAATTTACCATCTACATCGCTCAACACCGATTCTTTGGAATTGAAAACAACCTTGGCATCCGCCAACGGTTTTCCCTCTTCCGACAATACTTTTCCAACAATCAAGGATGAGGTTTGAGCCTGAACAAAATTCAAAGCAAACATCCCAAAAATGAAAACAATTACTTTCTTTAACATACGGTTACAAAATAAAAATTGATGTATTAATGCACTGTTAAGCCTATTTTATGTTTCTACACACTAACAGAACCATCTCTTAACACTCCGCTTTAATACTTCATATTTTCTTAACATTCCATTCATCATGAATCAATATTGAATTCGATTTGTAACAAATATTTATTTGGCACGTCATTTGTATATACTTAATTAAGAAAGGAGAATTACATTATGAAAAACTTATTAGTACTCGGAATTGCAATTGCAATATTATCTCCTGCAAATGCACAACATCGCCACAACCGTGGAGGGAATTACAATCATGGCCATAACAGAGGAGCCATTGTTCATACTCAGAGATCTCCAGTTCAAATTCGCATCAATGTTGGAATTCCTGTAAGAAGAAATCCTGTATATATTGCCCCAAGAACTCAAGTAGTTTACAACAACTGCAATTCTTGCAACCACAACAGGGGATGTAACCACAACTCGGGAAATCGACACGGATCATATAGTGCCTTTGAAGATTTAATTTACCAATTAAGAAACAGTTCTTTTGAGAGCGACAAATTGATTATCGCCAAACAAGCAGTTCGTGGAAATGGTTATTCCGCAGATCAAATTGGCGACATCATGATGGAGTTCTCTTATGAAAGTAGCCGTTTGGAATTTGCAAAATTCGCCTATGGATTCTGTATCAATCCTGATCAATATTACCAAGTGAACTCAGCATTCCAATATTCTAGCAGCATTGATGAATTGGATCGTTTTATTCATTAACACACAATAAAAGTTGATTTTCAAAGTTATTTATTGAAAATAGTTTAGTTTAGTTTTTCCAAACAAAGGGTAGGATTTATTTCCTGCCCTTTGTTTATTTTGAGGGACATTATTTTTGTTGATTCACTTTCATTCCAAGAATATGCAATCCACGCTTCACGTCTTTGTCCCCCATAAAAATATCCCAAAAAAGTCCCGATCGATAATTTTCCATCATCACCGCCACGGGTCCCTGATCGATGGCCAAATAATGTGGTAACATCCAATTTTCTTGATCAGAAAATCCATCATAAAACCCATATTGGCCCAATAATTTGCGTTTATTCTTGTACCAATTCACCATAGCTTTGGTGGATTCAACCGGCGAATAAGGATACGAAGAAATTGCCGCAGTTGGAGAAATAACACCCTTATCGTTTAAGCTATCTGGTGCATGAGCCGCATAAAAACCTACAGAATATCCCGCAGTAAGACCCCACGAACTGTCACCATATCCTTTATATTTCAACGGATTCTTAACACACCACAAATGGTTCATCTTTGTTAAATTGGTATTTTCCAACCCATAATCGGCACAATATTTATCTGACAATCCCATAGGATTCAGGGCTAAATACGAGTAATGTGCCCAGAATAATGGCCCTCCATTGGGTGGATTTCCTTGATATCTAAAATTCAAACTAAAATTACCAAATTTTTTGGGATGTTTATTGACAATTCTCCCAGAATCGGCCCAGCCGAAATGGTAAACTTCGGGCAAAATTGGGTGCGTAGGAGAAGCGGCAGCAAGTACATACATGATGAAACACTCATTATAACCCCTTACACCGAAGTTCATTTTCCAGCCGTTTTTGGGACTCCAATGCCAGTAAAGCACATTTTTTCCATTGGTATACCAATCGAACTCCATTTCATTCCAAAATTGATTGATCTTTTGCACAATACGCTCTTTTCGTCTTTCTAAAACAAGATTATTTTCTTTTTGTTGAGGCATCCATTTCTGATGTTCGGATAAAAATCCTTTCACACACAACAAACCTTGCATCAAAAAACTAGATTCCACCAAATCTCCGCCATCATCGTATTTAGAGAAAGGTTTTACTTGCCCTGTATTACCATCAATCCAATGTGGCCATGCACCGTGAAACCTATCGGCTTTATCCAAAAATCCGAGCATTTTTTCAAGGCGCGATAAATAATCATTCAAAGAGATCCAACCACGGTAATAACCAGCTGTAATAGCCATAATTCCAAAGCCACTTCCACCTGTAGTAATCACGTGTTGATCATTTTCTGGATAGTTATTGTCCGTATGAATCCTCTCTGGTGCTAATCCTGAATTGGGTTCTGCCCCATCCCAAAAATATTGAAACGTTCTATACTGCACAGTATCAAAAATGAGAGATTCCTCGGCATTTAATTTGAATTGATTCCGATTTACTTTGTCAGTTTTGGTTATCTTTGAAGTTACGGGATGATTCTTTGGAGATGTGGAACTATTTTTCGGTTTAGAATTTACCTTTTTAGTTTGAGCATGGAGCGAAAGTAAACCCAATAAAAAAACAGAGAATACAATATTTTTCAGCACACAATTTTTCATTGTTTCTATTAAAAGTGAAGCAATTTAACAATTGTTTTTGTAAAATTGACAATATTTGCAATCCATGAAATTAAAAGATTTCACCTATTCCATTCGCACCGCATTATTTCTGAGTTTACCCTTAATGATTGTTGGGTGTAATCTAACTAAACCGAGTAAGAATTTATCAGCAGAAAATACCATTTATTATGGAGATACTGCCAAATTTGTGGTAGAGAATCAATACAGAAAACGATTGTTCATTTACCAAGGCGACACACTTCCTTACCGAGAATTCAATTATTCAAGTTTATGGGAGAAACGGTTGCCTTTGGTGATCTTTTTGCACGGCTCTGGCGAACGCGGGAACGACAATTTCAGCCAACTTTCTCATGGAAGTGAATGGATTTGGCGCGCTTCATTGTCACAATATCCTTGCCACGCCATTTTCCCTCAATGCCCTAAAAACAGTTATTGGAGCAATGTTAAAAGAACAGTAGATTCAACGGGGAAACCCCATTTTGAGTTTAACGACGACACAGCGTCCACCAAAGCGATGAAACTTTTAATGGCTTTTGTGAGACACCTAAAAAAACAATCATACCTAGATAGCAATCGAATTTACATTGGAGGTTTATCAATGGGAGGCATGGGCACCATTGAATTGATGAAGCGGATGCCCAAAACTTTCGCGGCTGCTTTCCCTATTTGTGGAGGAGGTAAAATTTCGAATTTCAAACCACTGAGAAAAACTCAATGGTGGTTTTTCCATGGATTAAAAGACGACATTGTTCCACCTAGTAACAGCATTGATTTGGTTCAACAATTAAAATCTAATAAAATCAATGTTCAATTAACGCTTTATCCAAATGCCAATCACAACAGTTGGGATTCCGCATTTGCAGAACCAGGTTTATTGCCTTGGCTCTTCAAACAACATTTATAAACATCCTAACTTTTTAATATACAAAATTTTCACCACATTTACAAGTTATATGCGCAACCTATTCATATTTGGCGTTTTATTTTTTGCATTTTCTGCAAATGCTCTAATTGCAGCCAACAATGTTACATCCATTAAAATCAGCAACGAATCAAGTTTATTGATTCAAACCAATGAATTTGATCTTGAATTGATTCCAATGTCCAATTCCAATTCAATTGACTATTTAGAATTTTCATATTTCCCTAAAAACAACAAAGAAAAATGGCATCATTCTTACACTATTTTTCATGAAAAAAGGATGGAACTATTAAAAAATCGAGGACTCAAATTTCAAAAAGTACAAGGTGGCAATTCAAACACAACGGAGCTATACTTCATTGGTAATTACATCATTGAAATAGAAAAACAACCCTACAACATTGTGGTTAGAGAAATCAATATTTCTCAATCTACCAAAGAATTGAGCAATCAATATTTTAATTCTAATGTCATTCTTCGCGACTATGCCAACCTAAATTGGATCAACGAGGACCACAAAATCAGCAAAAACTTTGAACTTATGGAAGATAAGTACATAGGACTTGGTGAAAAAACTGGCCCTGTTAATAGAAAAGGGAACGCCTATACTATGTGGAATTCCGACGTTCCCGCCTATGGTTTAGAGCAAGACCCTTTGTATGTTTCCATACCATTTTACATTGGCGTAAACAACCACAATAGTTATGGCATATATGTAGATCACTCTTGCAAAAGTTATTTCAACTTTGGGGCTGCCTGCAACTTCACCTCTATTTCTGTTGAAGATGACCATTTAAGATACTACCTAATTCTTGGAAATAACACCGCGGAAATTGCAAAAAAATACAGAAATCTAACCGGACATACACCCCTTCCTCCTAAATGGAGTTTGGGCTTTCATCAATCCCGTTGGAGTTACAAATCCCAAGACGAGGTAATGTCGCTCGCCGCTGAATTCAAAAAGAAGAACATGCCGGTAGATGCCATTCATTTAGACATTCATTACATGGATGCTTGCAAGGTATTTACATTCAACCAACAGCAGTTTAAAAATCCAAAACTAATGGTAGACGAACTCAAAAACAACGGCATTAACATCATCACCATTCTCGATCCCGGTATAAAAATTGAAAAAGGATATCAAGCTTACGACAAGGCCCTCAAAAATGATTTGTTTTTAAAATATCCAAACGGACAAAACTATGAAGCAGGCGTTTGGCCAGGATTGTGCGCTTTCCCTGACTTTACAAACCCAAAAGCCCGTAAATGGTGGAGTGAATCAGTGAAATTCTATACGGATTTGGGAATTTCTGGACTTTGGAACGACATGAACGAGCCTGCAGCTTGGGGCAAAGAAGTGCCTACGTATATCCGTTTTAATCGTGAGGGACATATCAGCAACCTCACACAAAATAGAAATATTTACGGTATGCAGATGGCACTTGCCACAAGAGAAGGCGCAGAAACCTTGTTGCAAAAACGGGTTTTCACACTCACCAGGGCAGGTTTTGCGGGCATTCAACGGTATGCTGCTGTTTGGACAGGAGACAATGTTGCGTCTGACGAACACATGATGCTCAGCTTCAAGTTGTTAACCAACATGTCGCTTTGTGGGGTTGATTTGGTAGGTGCCGATGTTGGGGGTTTCATGAATCCTGCTACACCAGAACTTTTCACCAGATGGATGTCGGCCGCTGCCTTCACTCCTTTTTACAGGGCACACAAAATGATCGATATGCCGCAATCAGAACCTTGGTGTTACGGCGATATCCATACCGAAATCAACCGTTATTACATGCAACTGCGCTATAGATTGATGCCTTATTTGTATGCGACCATGCAAAACAATGAATTTCCGGCATTAAAATCGATGGCCTATTTCCAAGAATTATCTGAGCAAAATCACCAAAACGGATTCAACGACAAATTTGAAAGCCAGTTCATTTTAGGAAATTCAATACTGGTAGCCCCAGCAAAAAGCACACAAAAAAGCACTGAGGTTTATTTACCTAAGGTTCCAAAATCTAACAAATGGTATTCTTTACACAGTGATATTCAATACGCCGCAAACCAAAAGTATTATGTGGCTTCACCTTTGAGTCAATTGCCAATTTTTGTTAAAGCTGGAAGTGTGATTCCAGAAATTATCCCTCAAAAAATTGAAAATACCCAAAGCAAAACTGATACCTTAAATTTCCACGTTTACTACAGTGAAATGGGTGATTATGAGGGATATTTTTACGACGACGATGGGATATCCCTCAAAACAACCAATTCTCCGTGTGTGAGCATTCAAATTACAGGGAAACCCATGTCTCAAGAAATTGAATTCAACATCAACAAAATTGGCAACTTCAACTTCCATTACAAAGTGTTGAAATTCATCATGCATGGACTACCACAAACCAATGTAAATCAAATAGATGATAGTCCAAAACCGCGAATTATGCGAATAAATAACCAACAATTTGTTGCACCTTCTGCAAATGTTGTGGAGAGTTACCGACCTCATTTTGCCTTGCAGCAAGACTTGTACAAGGTGGATAAAATTGACAAAACTGCCAACCCTAATTACATTTTTCATGTAAATTGCCCGAACTCATCTTTTAAACTCACCATAGAATAATTCGAAACATGGCAGAACATCATTTCAAAGGGCAACTTACTTGGACAGGCAATAAAGGCAACGGAACCACAGCATACGATGCTTATTCACGCGACCATATCATTCAATCGCCTGGGAAAATTGAAATTCAAGGTTCAGCGGATCCCGCTTTCCTTGGCAACGGAAATAAAATCAATCCGGAAGATTCACTGCTTAATGCACTTTCCGCTTGTCACATGTTGTGGTATTTCCACCTTTGTGCCGATGCTGGGGTGAATGTATTATCGTATACAGACAATTATTCTGGAACTTTAACTGTAGAAAAAGGGAAAGGCAAAATGACATCTGCCACCTTAAATCCTACCGTTACCATTTCCGAAGATTCAGATGAAGCCTTGGCACTTTCACTGCACAAAACGGCCAATGAAAAATGCTTCATTGCCAATTCGGTGAATTTTGTTGTTGGACATAATGTTACCATCAATAGAACCAAACAATAAAAAGCGTATCCAACATTGAAGATGATCTCATTTACATTGTAATCAGTTTTGTTTGAAATTGGTTAAAACATCCAACCATTGTTTCTATTACTAAAAACACAAAAGCCCCATTTCTGGGGCTTTACTTAAATAGAATTGCAAATTTATTTTATTGAAATGGTGGTTTTTAAAGGAGCATCAGAATTGCCACCAACTGAGATTACAAAATCACCAGGCTCAAAAATCCATTTCATTTGTTCGTTATAAAATCCTAAATCATTTTTTGAAAGTTGAAAGTGCGCGGTATAAGTTTCACCAGCTTTTAGTTCAACCTTCTTAAAACGTTTTAATTCTTTAGAAGGACGGGTCATAGAAGCTTCAACGTCTGTTGTATACAATTGCACCACTTCTTTTCCTACTCTGTTGCTGTTATTTTTCACATCCACAGAAACATTGATCAGTCCGTTTACAGTTTCGTTGTACTTTAAATTGCTGTACTCAAATTGGGAATAGCTCAAACCAAATCCGAAGGGCAATAAAGGCGTATTGGCCACATCTAGGTACTTCGATGTGTATTTTTGATTTTCATCGAAAGGACGGCCTGTTTTACGCGAATTGTAATAGATAGGAATCTGACCTGTATTGCGCGGAAACGACATGGTGAGTTTTCCAGAAGGATTCACATCCCCGAAAAGGATATTTTTCACTGCTTCTCCACCCATTGTACCTGGGAACCAACATTCGAGTACTGCACTTGCATCGTTGTATTCCTGCTCTATGGTTAAAGGACGGCCGTTAAACAACAATAGCACAATTGGCTTTCCAGTGGCTTTTAAGGCTTTGAATAATGCCTTTTGCTGAGATTGCAAGTCGATGTTCGACATAGACGCGGCTTCACCACTCATACCGAAGGCTTCACCCAATGCCAAAACAACTATATCAGACTTTTGAGCCAATTTCACCGCTTCTTTCATTAGGTCAGCTGAAGATCTCTTAGAAATTTCCAATTGTCCATCGTGCTGATTTAATTTTTGGAGCAATGCTTCATCTTCTATTAAATTGCATCCCAACGCGTATGAAACATTTGCACCCAAACCTAGGGAAGCATCGCTGCTAAGGGCTTGATAAACCGTAATGGCTTTTTTCCAATCACCAGCACCACTCCAATTACCAATCATGTCCCTTT
>CAZBMF010000020.1:0-9162 GCA_964492925.1 uncultured Rhizobium sp.
TTATAGGATTATAGGATTATAGGATTATGTCACGATAGTTATCGGGATTATAGTTTCTCAATCTTAAATTAATCTAAAACCAAAATTATACAATAAAAAACGCCAGAGGTCTCTGGCGCTTTTTTTTTGTGTAAATGAACCAACCTTAAATTTTAATTTTTTAGAAAATAATTGTGATACAACGGGTCGTTATAAACTTTTGATGCTGTTCGTCATTTACGGGTGATGAAATTGACACATTTTTGTTTCAGTTTATGTTTTAAGTACTTCTTTGTTTTTTAGATGTTTGTTTGGCAAATTGTTTCACGGTGGGAGATAAGCCATAAAAAAAGCGCCAGAGGTTTCTGGCGCTTTTTTAACTAAATAGGAGAGTATTATTTCAACGATGTGTTTGCTATCGTTGATGATCCTATAGTGGGATTATTTTTTTGAAGCTTTCAAATCGAAAGAAATAGTGATGTCTTTAGAAACAACACCATTTTTCAATTTCGCAGCAGCTTTCTCAGTAAGAGACATGTTGGTTTTGTCGTAGTTTACACCCCAATCCAAACGGTTGATTGTAGTGCTACCTTTTGCAGTTAAACCAGTTTCAGTGATTGCAACAGCAGCTGGGAAGCTGATGTTTTTAGTAGAATCACGCAAAGTTAAGTTACCAGAGATAACGTGCGTGTTCTCACCATTTGCTTCAGCTTTAACGCTAGAAATAACGAATTTTGCAGTTGGGAATTTCTCTACATTGAAGAAATCATCAGCACCTAAGTGACCAATTAATTTAGCGTTGAACTCAGCTGGCAAACCAGAATCAGTACAAACAATTTTCTTCATGTCGATTGTGAAAGAACCAGCAGTGATGTTTCCGTTTTCTACAGAAATAGAACCTTCAGAAATAGCGATAGTTCCTGCATGTGAACCAACACCCACTACTTTAGAACCACCCCAACCAAGAGTGCTGTTTTGGTCTACTACGTAAGCTGCTGAACCAGCAGTTGCTGTCATTGCGCTGTCTGCTGCACCTGCTTCAGACGCGTTGCTTCCGCATGATGCAAACATCAAAGATGCTACTGCGGCTGTTAAAAAGAATATATTTTTTCTCATAGTTTTATGCAAAGTTATATTTGTTCAAACAAATATGCAAGTTGAATTTTAAAATTATTCAATTCAAAGCTTGAAATCATTGAACGGTTGTTTTTTTGTTAGGGTAAAAGTTGAGTTAGTTGTTAGTTCTGGGTATCCACGGAATTTCTGTCCCTCCAAATTTCATATCTAAGAATCTGGCAAGGGTGAACAAATAATCACTCAAACGGTTTAAATATTTGATGATAAAAGGTTCAATTTCTTCGATATCAGAAAGGTGAACCACCAATCTTTCAGCTCTACGACAAACGCAACGGGCAATATGTGATTGAGCACCTTGTGAGGTAGCACCTGGTAGAATAAAGTTTTTAAGTTCCGGCAATGAATCGGTTAATCGATCAATTTCATTTTCAATGATGTTGATACTTGATTCATGAAACTCAGGTAAATTCATTTTGCTACTCGCTGAAGAAGCCAAATAAGATCCTATTGTAAATAGGTTGTTTTGAATATCGGCCAAAATTTTCTCTTCATCGGTTTTGGTAATATAGCTTCTCACCAAACCAATATGACTATTTAATTCATCAACAGTTCCATAAGATTCCACACGGATATGGTGTTTCGCTACGCGATCTCCCCCAATGAGTCCGGTTTTGCCATCATCACCTTTTCTGGTATAAATTTTAAATGTCATCGATTAAGTAACAATAATATGTTCAAAATGTTTAACAAAGTTGTTTTTCTGCAAGGAAATTAAAAATGCTTTTTGCATTACCTTGTTTGTAAACAACATCATATACTGCTTTTACGATAGGCATATCGATGTTGTTGTTCACCGCCAACTCGTAAACCAATTCGGTTGCATAATAACCTTCGGCCACCATATTCATTTCTAGTTGTGCTGATTTAACGGAGTAACCTTTACCTAACATGGTTCCGAATGATCGGTTTCTGCTGAATTGAGAGTAGCACGTCACCAACAAATCTCCCAGATAAGCGGCTTCTTTAACATCTCTATTTTCAACATGAATTTCGTGCAGAAAGGTTTCCATTTCGCGAATTGCAGCAGCAACGAATACAGCTTGGAAGTTATCGCCATAGCCCAGTCCATGTGCAATTCCTGAACCAATGGCATAAATATTTTTCAAAACTGAAGCATATTCGGCACCAATTAAATCTTGGGTTTGACTGATGTTGATAAATCTACAGTCAAAAAGATTTGCAATTTTCGCGGTTGTTTCGGGCAATAGTCCGCTGATGGTTAAATAGCTTAATTTTTCGAGAGCTACTTCTTCGGCGTGACAAGGACCAGAAATGAGTGTAATATTTTCAAAAGGGATATTGAAGTTTTGATTGAGGTATTTGGCAATAACCATTTTAGAATGTGGTTCAATGCCCTTAATTGCTGTGATATAAGTTTTATTTGGAGGCAAAGTTGCACCATTAAGGGCATTGTCTACAAATGCTGATGGAACAGCGAGAAGTATTACATCAGATTGATCAATAACACTTTGAATGTTGGTTGTAGCACTAATAACATTCGGATGTATTTCAACAG
This sequence comes from uncultured Rhizobium sp., assembly GCA_964492925.1. GTDB lineage: Bacteria > Bacteroidota > Bacteroidia > NS11-12g > UBA955 > VMCP01. The sequence continues at coordinate 2,633 of CAZBMF010000020.1, forward strand.
AAGAAAGGTATTTAGGATTGTGGTGAAATTCTTTGATGTAATTTACGGTATTCTCATCGCGCATCCACCAATTGATAGAGATTGATGGATTTTCGGTGAGGATTTTGATAAGCGCTGTTGCCCAGCTGCCATTTCCAATTACACCAAAGTTTAGGGGTGGGGTAGATGTCATGATTTATTTGATTTGTGAAGCGTGGTTTTTGGTATCCACTTTCTCGATAATTTCAGTGAGTATGCCATTTTCATCGATAATAAAAGTTGTTCTGGCAACACCCATATATTTTCTTCCGTACATGCTTTTCTCAACCCAAACGCCATAAGCATTACAAACCGTTTGGTCGGTGTCGGCCAATAGGCTGAAAGGAAGGTTGTATTTGGCAATAAATTTCGTGTGTTTTTTGGGTTCGTCGGGACTTACTCCTAAAACGGCGTATCCTTTATCCAAAAGATCTTGATAATTATCTCTCAAGCTACATGCTTCAGCGGTACACCCTGGGGTGTCGTCTTTTGGGTAAAAATACAAAACCAATTTTTTACCTGTAAAATCTGCGAGACTTACTGTTTTTTCATTTTCGTCTAGAGCCGAAAAATTGGGAGCTTTTTTTCCTATTTCTGGTAACATGTTATTTAAACAATTTTAAAGGTAAAAGGGTTTATAAATTTTCCTTTACAAAGGTAGTGAGTTTTCTGAAAAGATGTTTTTGAGCATCTAAATCGCCAATTCCGTGGTTTCTGTTAGGGTAAATTTCAGAATCGAAATTAGAACCACTTTTAATCATGGCTTTGATCATTTCTGTGGCATTTTGGAAATGCACATTGTCGTCGGCGGTTCCATGCACAATGAGGTATTTCCCACGCAAATTTGAAGTGAAGTTCAATGGAGAGTTTTCTTCATATCCAATTTTATTTAATTCAGGAGTTCTCAAATATCTTTCAGTGTAAATGTTGTCGTAGTATTTCCAGTGGGTTACAGGAGCCACAGCCATTCCCATTTTGAAAATGTCTGGACTTTTAACCATGCACAAAGAGGTTAAATATCCTCCAAAACTCCATCCCCAAACACCAATTCTAGCTGCATCCACATATTTTTGTGTAGCTAGCCACATTGCACCAGCAGCTTGATCTTCTTGTTCTAATTTACCAAGATTTAAGTAGGTTGATTTTTTAAAAGCAGCACCTTTATTGCCGGTTCCTCTGTTGTCTACACTAAATACAATATATCCTTGGCTTGCAAGGTGTTGGAACCATAAGAAATTACGACCAGCATAAGCATTTCTAACCGTGTTGTGTCCAGGTCCTCCATACATAAACATGAGAACAGGGTATTTCTTAGTTGAATCAAAATTGGTAGGTTTGATCATCCAATAGTTCAAATATGTTCCTTCTGAATTTCTAAATTGACCGAAATTGCAAGAGCCTAAATTCAACTTACTCATGGTTTCTGTCCACTTTGTATTTTCTTCAATTTTAATGGTGCCAAGGCTTTCAAAAAGATCCAATTTCTTTGGAAGTTTAATTTTAGATTCAGTGATGATTTCTTTAGAACCATCGACCAACACCGTTGTATAAATTGGTTTTTCAGAGAAACTTGAAGTCATTACATAATACCAAGCAGCATTTTTGCTCATGATGATTGTTTGATTGCCATCAGACATAGATCTATACATGAGTCGTTTTTTTGTATCAATTGAAACTTTCCATAGGTTGTCTTGGATGGTTGAGAATTCAGTTGAACTATAGTAAACCGATTTCGTAACTGGATTGTAACCGTAAATTTTATTTACTTGCCATTGTCCCTCCGTAATTTGAACTTCTTTTTTAGCGGCATAATCAAATAAATATAAGTGGTTAAAGCCCGATTTTTCTGAGGTATAAAAGAATTTTGTAGAATTTGGAAGGAACATTAGGTCGTCGGTGATTTCAACGTAAGCCGGGTCTTTTTCTTCCAAAATTACGGAGCAGTTTCCAGTAGTTGGGTCACAAAAAAGCAGCTCCCAATGGTTTTGCAAACGGTTCAATCTTTGAATACTCAACTGCTTGTCGGTTTGTGTCCATTTGATTCTTGGAATGTATTGATCTCTTTGACTTTCAATGTAAGTTTGAACTGATTTGTTGCTGGCAATGTTGTACACAAATACATCCACCACAGAGTTTGCTTCGCCTGCTTTTGGATATTTCCATTTTTCTTGTGAGGGATAAAGACCGTCGAAAACATCCATAGAGAATTCCTTTACTTTTGATTCATCGAAACGGTAATAAGCGAGATATTTTCCTGTAGGACTCCATTCAAAACCGGTGCTCATTGAAAATTCTTCTTCATACACCCAATCAACGGCACCATTGATGATTTGGTTCACTTTACCATCTTTGGAAACTGCGGTTTCTTGCTTGGTTTGCAAGTTGAAAACATAGAGATTATTTTCTTTTACATAAGCTACATTTTGATTGTCGGGACTCAATGTTGGGTACAACACGCGTCCAGGTATTTCAATGGTTTTTTTGTTTTGAATATCCACCACATAAGCCATTACTGAATAGCTATGTCTGTAAATTTGATTGGGATTTGTTTCCACCAACATGAATTGGTAATCGGTAGAGAATTTTGTTGACCCTTGTTGTAATTTTTGGCTAAACCAATTGGAATGAAACAAAGTTTTGAGTGAATCACTGGGATTGCTTGGATTTTGGGTAATGATCCACCAACTATTTCCTGAGTATTTTGTAGCGATGAGGGATTTTCCATCGGCTGTAAATTGCCCAATTTTGGCAGGAGTAGGTTTCAATGAACGGTTTGAAAAAATATCGTCAAAACTGATATTTTGAGCAAGTGTCAAATTTGATATCCCCCAAAAAATGAGGAAAAATAAAATGGATTTTTTTTGCATTTTTAGCGAATTCTTTTAAGTTGAACATCGGTTCTTGGGGCAATAACCACTGGAACCAATTCTTTTGTAACCATACTTCCATCGAGTCCAAACCATTTTTCGGGTCTTCCTGCCATGATTTTAATTTTTTCATAAGCATCCATCACAAGGTTGTCGAAAATAGGGAGTTCATTTTCGGTGCTCATTTCTTCTTCAACGAGTACGAAACGGAAATCTCCTAAACTATGTTTGTCTGAGAAACCATGATAATACGGGTCTAAATCAATTTCTTTGTTTTCAATCATTTCATTGATTACACCTTTCAAATACAGGCTGATTTTTTGTTGCACCCTGAATCCAAGTCTGAAACGAACTTTATAGATGTCGTTTTTTTCAATCACCGACACCTTATATTCCATGGTATAGGGTTCATCCGTAACATCTACATTGATAAACCAATAAAAATCGGCACGTTTTGGTCTTTTGTGCAAGATGGAATAGATGAGGGGAGATTCCACTTCATCGTCTTGTTTTGCTTTACTCAGGTAAATTAGGTGGGTTGCGAATTTTGGGAGTGTGGTATCTTGACTGAGGGATCTGAGTTTGTCGCGGTAATTTGTCAATTTCTCAGTAATCACCATTTTTTGTTTGATTTGACCACCGCGGTAACTAACATACATCACAGCAATAATGGCAGCACCAATAAACAAGGTAACGAAACCACCTTCCATGAATTTTGCGAGGTTGGCCATCAAGAAGGCTGATTCTACCGCAAAGAAAATGAGCATGATAATCCAAATTAAAATGATATTCCACCTTTTGGTTTTAAGATAATAGAATAGCAGAATACTCGTCATGAGCATTGTAACGGTGATTGCCAAACCATAGGCAGCTTCCATGGCAGCAGATTCTTTAAATATTAAAACAATTGCAATGCAACCAGCAAGTAAGGCAGTATTTACTGTGGGGATGTAAATTTGTCCCTTCACCGCTGTTGGGAATTTAACAGTGAATTTAGGGAAGAAGTGCAAACGAATGGCTTCTGAAACCAAGGTGAACGAGCCACTAATTAGGGCTTGAGAAGCGATGATAGCAGCCATAGTTGCAATTGCAATTCCAATAGGCAAAAACCAGTCTGGCATGATAGAGTAGAAAACCCTCATTTCACCTAACGGCTGACCAATATGTTTCAAAAGCCAAGCACCTTGCCCAAAATAATTTGCAAGCAAACAGAATTTCACAAAAATCCAAGAATATTGAATGTTCTTTTTGCCACAATGTCCAAGGTCGGAATACAAAGCTTCGGCCCCAGTTGTGCACAAAAAAACGGCACCTAGCAGTAAAAATGCGTTGGGGGAGGAAGTAATAAAACGATAGACCCAAATTGGATTTAGGGCTTTCAACACTTCCGGATGCGCCAACATTTGTGAGAATCCTAAAACGCTCAACATAGAGAACCAAACAAGCATTACAGGACCAAAGAATTTACCCACGGCCGTTGTTCCGGCGCGCTGAAATAGGAAAATACCAATGATAATTGTGATTACAATGGGCACAGTGTGAATGTCCCTCAAATCAATATGATAACCATTTGTAGGGTTAATGAATCGTAAGCCTTCAATTGCAGAGGCAACTGAAATTGGCGGAGTGATAATTCCATCGGCCAATAGCATGGCACCACCCACCATCGTTCCTACCACAAGATAAGGAAAACGGCGTCGTAAGAGACTGTAAAGCGAAAAAATGCCTCCTTCACCTTTGTTATCGGCTTGGAGTGTGAGAATCACGTATTTTATAGTAGTTTGAATGGTTAATGTCCAAAATACGGCGCTAATGCCACCCAATACTAGATCTTCTGAAATGAGTTTGTCGCCAACAATTGCGTTCATAACGTACAATGGCGAAGTTCCGATGTCGCCATAAATGATCCCCAACGTGATCAAAAGGCCGGCTGCTGTGAGTTTGTCGATACGGGAGTGCCCCATGAGTGAAATTATTGGGCGAATTTAATGTTATTGTTGCTAATTTGGGGATAATTTTTAAAATGTGAGATTTTTGTGGATATTGAATTTGACTTGTCTGAAAAATATGGAAAAACGGCGCAATTGTGTCAAAATTACACTTGTTGAATAAATCTTTAAACTGAAATGGTGAATAACACGAATTTCAAACTAAATTTGCGGCAGAAATCTTACACAACCAAGAAAATGTCTGAAAAAAAATCATCAAATGAATCGGTAATGTCAACAGCCTTCGTAGCTGGGAATGAAATTTCTTCGTATTTCGGAGAGATGGTTTTCGGTCCACAAGCACAAAAGCAGTATTTGTCTGAAGAGTCGCAAAAAGCCATAGAAAAGGCAATCAACGAAGGCCATGCAGTAAGCCGCGAGATGTCTGATGGCGTTGCAGAAGGGATGAAAAATTGGGCGTTGGACATGGGAGCAACACATTACACCCACTGGTTTCAACCATTAAGAGGAACAACAGCTGAAAAGCACGATAGTTTTTTTGAACCAACGGGTATCGATACCGGTATTGAAGTTTTTTCTGGAAAATCTTTAACCCAGCAAGAACCTGATGCATCGTCCTTCCCTAATGGTGGTATTCGTAATACCTTTGAGGCAAGAGGTTATTCAGTATGGGATCCTAGTTCACCCGCATTTATCATTGAAAAAGCAGGTGCAAGAACTCTTTGTATTCCTACAATTTTTATTTCTTACACGGGTGAAGCCTTAGATTATAAAGCACCATTGTTGAAAACATTGGCTTTTGTTCGCAAAGCAGCTACCGATGTTTGTCAATATTTCGATGAAAATGTAAACGACTGCTCAGTTAGTTTGGGTGTAGAACAAGAATATTTCTTGGTAAAAGAAGATTTGTTCAGATTGCGTCCTGACTTAATGTATGCTGGCAGAACGTTAATCGGACATACGCCTGCGAAAGGTCAACAGTTGGAAGACCATTATTTTGGCTCAATTCCTACAAATGTGCAAGCATTTATGGTTGAGTTTGAAGAGAAATCTCATCAATTGGGTATTCCTTTGAGAACACGTCATAATGAGGTGGCTCCTGGACAATTTGAATGTGCACCACAATTTGAAACATTGAATTTAGCGGTAGACCACAATACTTTGTTGATGGACGTAATGGAAGCCGTTGCTTCAAATCATGGTTTTAAAGTATTGTTACATGAGAAACCCTTCAAAGGAATCAATGGTAGTGGAAAACACAATAACTGGAGTTTGATTACCAATACTGGTGTGAATTTGTTATCACCTGGTAAAAGCCCAGAGCAAAATCTTCAATTTTTAACTTTCTTTATCAACGTAATTAAAGCGGTTCACGATCATGCAGATTTGATGCGTGCTAGTATTGCAACTGCAGGAAACGACCATCGTTTGGGTGCAAACGAAGCCCCTCCAGCAATTATGTCGGTATTTGTGGGTGATACGTTGGAACATGTTTTGGAAGATTTCGAGAGCAACACACAAACATCTAAAGGTACTTCGGTGAAGGATTCAATTCAAATTCCGAACATCCCTGAGATTTTATTAGACAATACGGATAGAAACAGAACTTCTCCATTTGCGTTCACTGGAAATAAATTCGAATTTAGGGCTGTTGGAAGTTCTGATAACTGCGCGAGTCCAATGGTGGTTTTAAATA
>CAZBMF010000020.1:9172-31201 GCA_964492925.1 uncultured Rhizobium sp.
AAAATAAGTCTAGATTAAAATAGATCGAAATGGAAATGTCTGGAACGTTGATGGATATATTACTAACCTTTCTCAATTCAAAACTAATAAGTAAGTATAAAATTTAGTTAGATTTCAAATCGAATACAATGATCAGTTGGTTAAGTTTAAACAAAAAGTGGATGCCCAGATTGCAGCGAATAATGGAATTGCGAAAGAAGAAATTATCAAACAAGTTTTGAGAGATGAATTGAAATCGAGCAAAAGAATTTTGTTCGGTGGAAATGGATATGGTGATGAGTGGGTTGAAGAAGCTGCTCAAAGAGGTTTAAGCAATGTGAAAAATACCGCTGAAGCTTTGGCTTTCTACATGACGCCAGAGAGCATCGATTTGTTTGTGAAAAATGGAATTTATAGCCACAAAGAACTTGAGGCAAGAACTGAAATTCGTTATGAATCATACAATTTGAGAATTCAGATTGAGGGACGCGTATTGAACGAAATGGTTCAAAATTTTGTGATTCCATCGGCAATTCGCTACCAAAAGAGATTGGCAGACAACGTTCAAACATTGTTGAATATTGGTCAAGCTAAAGAAACTGTTGTTGCTCAATTAGATATCATTTCTGAGTTAAGTAAGAACATCAACAGGGTATATGCATTAAACAATGAAATGACCAACGAGAGAGCCATCGCTAACCGTTTGGAAGATGCACGTGAAAAAGCATTGGCATACAACAAAAAGGTGAAAGGTTTGTTCGATGATATTCGCGAATGCTGTGATGAAATTGAAAGATTGGTGGATGATGCAGATTGGACGCTTCCAAAGTATCGCGAACTTTTAACCTTAAATTAATCTGAAGTTCTCTGTGAACTTTGTCACACATCGTTTGTTTTTTTACGAATAATTTTGTATATTATGTCTGAAACTATAGAAAAAGTAGAGTGTTTGATTATCGGCAGTGGCCCAGCGGGTTACACTGCAGCCATTTATGCAGCAAGGGCTGATATGAAGCCTGTTTTATATGAGGGACTTCAACCGGGTGGTCAATTGACCATTACAACAGAAGTAGAAAACTTCCCAGGTTATCCTGATGGAATTATGGGACCAGAGATGATGGAATTGTTCAAAAAGCAAGCGGTTCGTTTGGGTGCTGATGTGCGTTTTGGAATGGTAACTTCGGTAGATTTTAAAAACGGCGGCCCTCAAAAAGTAATTGTTGATGGAACCAAAGAAATAGAAGCTGAATCTGTGATAATTTCTACAGGTGCATCTGCAAAATGGTTGGGTATTCCATCTGAGCAAAGATTAAATGGAATGGGTGTTAGTGCTTGCGCAGTTTGTGATGGATTTTTCTACAGAGGACAAGATGTTGCCATTGTTGGTGCTGGAGATACTGCATGTGAAGAAGCATCTTACCTAGCGAAAATATGTTCTAAAGTGTACATGATTGTTAGAAAAGATGAATTTAGAGCTTCGAAAGCCATGCAAAATAGGGTGATGAGTACACCAAATATCGAAGTGCTTTTCAATTCTGAAACAGATGAAATTTTAGGAGATAATGGCGTTGAAGGTGTGCGTGTTAAAAATAATAAAACCAATGAAATGAGAGAAATTGCCATCAAAGGATTTTTCGTTGCAATTGGACACCATCCGAATACCGATATTTTCAAGCCGTTTATTGATATGGATGAACAAGGTTATATTAAAACTGTACCTGGTTCTTCTTATACCAATATTGAAGGTGTATTCTGTGCGGGAGATGCTCAAGATAAAGTATATCGTCAAGCGGTTACGGCTGCAGGAAGCGGTTGTATGGCAGCACTCGATGCTGAACGTTGGCTAGCATCAAAAAAAGGATAATTCAATTTTTTATTTTATAATTGAGGGATGAAACAACTGCTTTGGCTCGCTGTTTTTGTCCCTCATTTTTTATTTGGACAAATCACCAACTCCTTTTTTGGAAAACCGGTGATGGAGGGCAATGAGCCTAGTGTGGCCATCAATCCCAATAATGTAAACGATATTTGGTTGGCCTATAATACATCTAAGGTGTTTCATACACAAGATGGAGGGGTAAATTGGACGGAAATTGTAACCAATTCACCTTTTGGGTTTTACGGTGATCCAGTTGTGAAAATTGCAAAACATGGAACCGTTTATTTAACGCATTTAGCGCAAAATAAATCAAAAAAATGGCCTACTTGGTTTGATTGTATTGTTTTTGAAAGATCCACCGATGGGGTGGTTTTTCAATCCGTTTGTGTGGGTGGAAATGGACAAAAAATGCAAGATAAACCTTGGTTTAGTTTGGATGAGGGTAAGAAAAGTCCTTTCAAGGGAAATATTTATTTAACATGGACTGAATTCGACAAATATGGAAGTGCGAATCAAAAGGATTCCACTCGGATACGATTTTCCCGCAGTTCAGATGATGGGGTAAGTTTTTCGGATCCTGTTACGGTAAGCGATGTGAGTGGCAATGCCAAAGATGACGATAAAACCTCGGAAGGGGTAACTGTGGCAGTTCTTGGCAATGGACAAATACTGTGCTTTTGGTCGAGGTCGGACACGCTTTGGATGGACCGAAGTTCAGATGCGGGAAAAACTTGGGGGAAAGATGAAGCGGTTTGTAGGATGTCTGGGGGATGGAATTTTGAATCCGTAAAGGGTTTGGTTAGAACTAATGGAATGCCATTTGCCGTTGCCGACAGAAAAAACCGAGTTTATGTAGGTTTTGCTTGTAATTCGGAGCAGGGAGATTTGGATGTCTTTTATGTGGTGTCACAAAAGGGTGGTCGGAATTTTTCTTCTCCTATAAAAGTAAATAGCGATATTGAGGGTGCAGACCAATTTTCACCCTATTTGGCGATAGACGATCAAGCCAGGAATCCTCAATTGATTTGGTACGATAAACGAAATAGTTCAACGGGACATTTTTGCGATATCTATATGTCTCGTTTGTGCGGTAAACGTCCCTCAAAAAATTTAAAATTAACCAAAGAGCCAATTATATTGCCGGGTCAAAACCAATTCATGGGCGATTATATAGGATTAAGTGCTGTAGGGAGAAAATCATTGGCGGCAGTAACAGCGTATTCCGACGACATCAGAAAACCGTGTATTATGTTGATTGGGTGGAATTCTAAATTAAAAAAAATCAACCCAAGCATGGATCCTGTTTTGTTAGTAAACCGAAATTTCGATTCTGATTCACTGGTGGTTTGTATGTCGTTTCCGAATCAAACATCCTATACATTTGAAGTGAAAAATAGCTCCAAGTCAATCATTACCAATGTGATAGAAGTGGTTAATCCAAATGGTTTAAATTACAATGAAATCTATTTGCGAAAGGGGATGTTGAAGCATGGATTTTATACATTTATAGTTCGACGTAAAGGGATGATATTCAAAAAATCGGTGTGGTTAGATTAAAAAAAAATTAGATGAAAAAAGGTTTGAAAAATCGGTCGTGAAAACCTATTTTTGCCTTCTTTAAAAAAATAGTGCAATAAAATTATGGCAGTTATACAGAAATTAAGAAATTCAGGATGGGTAGCGGTGGTTATCGTCGTGGCTTTGGTATTATTTGTGGTAGGAGATTGGATCTCTGGAAAGAATTCACCTCAAGGAGATGAAAACCGAGATGTGATTGCAGAAATGAATGACGAAAAAGTAAGAGAAAAAGAAATTTTAGAAATTGCTCAAGAGTTATACATTTCAGAAAAAGAGAGCAATCCTGAATATGAAATGACGGAGAAAAACCGTGGAGAGTTGTTCCAAAAAGCTTGGAATGAGTTATTGAAAAATAGACTTGTATATGCTGAAATCAAGAAAGCGGGTATTGAAGTAACCGACGAAGATTACAACGAAATGATGGTAGGTACTCACCCTGAAGAATCAATTCAAGGTGATCCTTCATTCCAAACAGACGGTAAATTTGACCCAAAGAAAGTTGAGAGCATTTTCCGTCAGGCAAAGAGCAACCCTCAAATGAAGTCTAGATTGGCTGAGTATGTGCGCAGAATGAAGGAAAACGAATTAACCACTCGTTATTCTACATATTTGTCAAAATGTGCTTACAAAACCAAAGCTGAAAAGAAATACGAATACATTGCTGCAAACCAATCTGCAAGCGGAAAAGTGGTTTCAGTTGATATCAATTCTATTCCTGAGAAGGACATTAAAGTAACTGAAGATGATTTGAAGGATTATTTGGAGGAGTTCAAAGAACGCTACAAATCAACTCAAGAAGCTCGCGGTTTCAAATATGTTGTTTTTGACATTGTGCCTTCAAGAGAGGATACCATGTATGCCATTAAAACAGCACAAGCTACGGCAGAAGGTATGAAAGCAGGTGAGCCGGATACTTTAACTGCCACTCCACTAGTTTCTCGTGCTGAACTTCCAAAAGAAGCACCAATGGAAATCTCTGAAGTGGTTTGGAATTCTCCAATGAATTCAGTTATTGGTCCGTTGTATAAAGAAGGTAAATTCTATATTTGGCAAAAAGTAAAACAAAAAAGCGATACTGTTGCCTATGTAAAAGCAAGCCATATTTTGATTCCTATGAGCGGTCAGTTGCCTGATGGTTCAAACATTAAAGATTCTATAGAGGCATTGAAAAAAGCTTCTGAGTTATTTGCTCAAGTAAAAGGTGGTGGAAACATTGCTGAATTGGCAGGTAAATTCTCTACTGACCAAGGTTCAGCTCGAAATGGTGGTGATTTAGGTTGGTCTGACCCACGTAAATTTGTACCTGAATTTGCTAACTTCTGTAAAACAGCAAGTGTGGGTCAAGTTGGTTTGGTTAAAACACAATTTGGTTATCATATCATCAAAATGGTAGCTGGTCCAGATGCATCAAAAATTAGCTTCATTCAAAATGTAATTGAAATTACAGCTGGTTCACCAACGGTTAAATTGGTTGATGAAAAGAGCCGCAATTTTAAAAATTCTATTAAATCTGATTTCGATAAAGCTGCGGAAAAATCATCTATTTTACCGCGTGTTTCTAAAGACTTTACAACAGATCAAAAAGGTATCCCTGGTATTGAAGCAGCGGCCGATTCAAAAACTATCATGTACTGGTTGTTCGACAACAAGAGAAAAGTAGGGGATGTTTCTGAAGTGTTTGCTTTCTCAAACAAGCAAGTAATTGTTAAAGTTGAAAATATCAAGCACGTAGGATATGCTACTTTAGAAAATGTTAAATCAGAGATTGAACCTTTGGTGCGTGAGCGTTTAAAGGGTAAAAAAGCTGCTGAGAAATTGGCTAAAGCTATGGAAAAAGCGAAAACTGCTGAAGCACTTGCTAGCAGCGTGAATGGTCTTGTAACTTCTTTGGATGGTGTTAGATTTGGACAGAATTTTGTGCCTCAAATGGGACAAGAATTGCCAGTGTTGGGAACAGTTTTTGGTTTGAAGGATAAAACTACATCTAGAGCATTTGCAGGTAAAAATGTAGCTGCTGTGGTTTTCCTTGATAAGAAATCTGACGTTTCTGTGCCTGCATCTGTGTTAACACAACAAGATCAAATGGACTTCATGAATCAGCCTCAATATTTGTCGAACAGAATTTCTGAAGTATTGACTAAGAGTGCAAATATTCAAGATTACAGATATAAATTTGACTGGAATCAATAAATTGATAACCTTTTACTAAAAAAGACCACGAAAGTGGTCTTTTTTTTTGTTATTCAATCAGGTGAAAGTTTGATTTCATGTACCAGAATTGTATTTTTGCTTTATGTCAGTTATTACGCACGAAATTTCATTAGAAAATTTTCAAGAACAGTTAGAATATGTACTAAGTCATTACCATACTCATGGTAAGAGAGCGAATAATTACAACAACATTGTAATCGGTGGATTAGGAGGAAGTGGAATTGGAGGTAGAATTGCACGATTGTTTTTCTGGAATGAAATGCCCATTCCGGTAGAAGTTTATTCGGATTATTCAATGCCAGGATATGCCAACGAAAAGACTTTGGTAATTTTGTGTTCTTATTCTGGAAATACAGAAGAAACCCTAACGATGTATAAAGAAGCAGTTGCGAAGAAATGTGATATCATTTGTATGGCTGCGGGTGGTGAATTGATGAGCATTGCTCAAGAAAATAAATTGCCGTTTTATACCATTGCAAACGGTTATCAACCTCGCATGACTTTAGGTTTTGCACTTGGAAATTTGATCATGATTTTAGGTGAAGTTTTGGGTAAAGACATGTCCAATGAAATTTCTGCCGTTAAATCTATGTTTGAAAATCCAACACAAGCCTTGGCTAGGGCGAAAGAAATGCATACTTTGTTTCAGCCAACAATTAACAATAAGTTTGTGGTGGTTACCGATAAAAATTATGAAGCTGTAGCCATTCGTTTTTGTCAACAAATTCAAGAAAATGCGAAAGGAGAGGGTTTTATTTCAGTTCTCCCAGAAGCTAACCACAACATGATTGAAAGCTATTATGAAAAACATGATACCAACTTTATATTTTTGAACAGCCGTCAAAATTCAAGAGTTTCGGCTAGGTTTGAATTTGTTAAGAAGGTTTTGTCTGATTTAGGAAATGTAATTTATGACTATCCTTTAACAGATGCATCTTTGGTTTCACAATTTGAGGTGATTCATGCCACTGATTGGTTGAGCATTTGGGCATCTGATGATAAAAAAGCCAACAATATGGAAGTTGGAATTATCATGCAATTGAAAGGACACTTAAGCAATATTTAATAATAACGAGGGTCGCAAAGCGACCCTTTTTTTATGAAAATCACATTTTTAGGTACTGGAACTTCTCAAGGTGTGCCACCCATTGGGTGCCAAAGTCCTGTTTGTTTGAGTGATAACCCCAAAGATAAAAGACTAAGGGCTTCTATACACGTTGAGTGGGAAGGACGTTCTATCGTGGTGGATGCAGGACCTGATTTTAGGTACCAAATGATTCGTGCCGGTATTTCTCGGTTAGATGCGTTATTGTTTACACATGAACACAAGGATCATACCGCTGGTCTTGATGATATTAGACCATACAATTATTTGCAAAATGAACACGTTCAAGTGTATTGTAGTGACCGTGTTTTAAAAGCTTTAGAAAATCAATATGATTATATATTTTCGGAATTTAAATACCCTGGAGTTCCTTTAATAGATTTTCATATCATAGATAACAACGAATTTAAAATTCAGAATTTAACCATATTGCCTATAGAGGTAATGCATTTTAAATTGCCGGTGCATGGTTTCCGTTTTGGTGATTTTGCTTATATAACGGATGCAAACTATATTTCGGAAACAGAATTGTTAAAACTTGAGGGGGTAAAGGTGTTGGTTTTAAATGCATTAAGAAGAGAAACCCATATTTCACATTTTACATTAGATGAGGCCAAACGGGTTGCCTTAAAAATTGGTGCAAAACAAACTTATTTCACGCATATGAGCCATCAGATAGGATTTCACGATGAAGTTTGTGCAGAGTTGCCAGATGGAATCGATTTGGCCTATGATGGCCTACAAATCACTTTATAAAGATAAATTTGCCCATAGCGGTTTCAGTTCCATCTTGGTTGATTCCAAAAACGAAATATACCCCACTGTTTGGTTTTGTGCCGTCCAGTCTCAATCCATTCCAAGTTACTTTTCCTCCATTGGCTTTTGTTTTGTAAACCAACTTCGCTTGTGAATCTGTTATGCGTATTTCTGCATTATTGGCTAAACCTTCAATGGTAATCAATCCATCGTATTTTGGTGGCACGGGATTCGGATAAACAATGATTTCACCAAAACTCTCATTGGCCGTTTTTGCATCGTTTCGATAAGATACAATGCCTTTTGCAGTTCCAATGAATATTTCTCCAGTTTCATCAATTTGTCCCAAACAAATAATGCGATTTCCCGACAGAGGACTATTTTCTTCAGTGAAGTGTTTAATCACTTTTTGACCATATTCGTCTATGGCAAATAAACCATTGGTTGTGGCCATCCATTTTCGATTCCCTCCATCTACTAGGATATCGTTAATGGTTTCTTCCCCCATTAAATATCCAGTTGATCCATCTTGTTCAATGATAAATCGATCAACTTTTGGGTTTTTAAAGATATTGGAAGAACCAGTGTAAACGTTTAAACCTTGTAAGGTGCCTATCCAAACATAACCATTTTTATCGGCTGCAATCGACAATACTTCGTTGCTAATCAGACCATTGCTGCTATTAATGGCAACAATTTTATCATCAAAATTATTGGTGATGTTGCCCTCATCAAAAACAATAATCCCAGACGGTGTTTTAATCCATTTTCTATCATTTGCGTCAATGCAAATTCCGGTGATATCAGTGGTGTTTATATTAAAACTATACCAAGTATTGGATTTTGTTAAACATAAAAGCGCACGACTATTTCCGTAATTACCAATCCATAAATTACCTTTTGAATCTTCCGCCATACCACCAATGCGAATGAAATTTACCACATCAGCTCTTACCAAAGGCGAATTTGTTTCATCAATTAGATCTACAATTTCTTTTCCTTTTAAAACAAGAATTCCTTGAGTATGTGATCCAATATAATAAAGGTTGTTGGCTTTTCGATGACACACAAAAGTGAAATCATACATGTTGTTCTTTTTTGGCGACTCTGGGTTCGATGTCCATTCATTGTTGTTATAGATATAGAAACCTGATGTATTGAATCCATTACCAAAAGTATTCGAAACACCTCCACCAGAGCAAATTAACTGACTGCCTGATTTCGACATAGCAAAAACAGAAGGGGAAGATGGTCCGTTTGGCATGAAGGCATAGTTGGGATTGTCATTTTTAATAACACCAGGGCCATAACCGGTACAAAACCAATAAATTCCATCTGGAAATTGCGTAGCGGCAACCACAACATTTACAAAGGTTTTAGTGAGTCCAGTTGGTGAATAATTGAGAATATTCCCTTGCTGAACAATGTGTAATCCTTTGTCGTTGGAAAATATCCTCGGGGTGAATGTTTTTTGAGTGGTTAATGGAATTTCTAAACCATTTTTGTAGGTATATACAATGCTATCTTGTAAAAAATACAGGTCATTGTTGTAGGTGCATAATTGGGTGCATGATTTTTTAGATGAGCAATAATTCCATTGGTTAAAGTCATTTAAGTTTACTATTGAACTCCATTTTGCGGAAAGAATTCCGTCTATGGAACTTACAAAGACTGAGTCATTTAAAACTGCACTTGATAAAATTCTAATTGAAGAACCATTTTTCCCGATGGAAGTATAACTGTCTTTTATTTCATATTGCTTAATATTTACTACCAACAATCCAAAATTGGTAGAAACTAGTGCATCGTTTTGGTTGAAGGAAACATGATTGATTCTCTTGTCGCCTTGAAGAGGTTTGTTATAAAATCCAGGAATATTGACAATTTTTTGATCATTGATTAAGAGGTCAATATTTCCATCAATATACCCAATGAAGAGGGTTTGAAGTTTTGAGTTATAGGCTAAATGGGTAATTTCAGCGGCATGGAAACCATCTTCTTTCAACAATTTTTTCATTTCACCATTGTTGGAGGTTCTCCAGAAACCTTGTTCACTAGAGGCATAAACAAACCTATTAGATGCTTCACACAAAACTGCAAACTGGTAGCTGTAATGTGTTCTCCAATTTCCAGTTGGAATTAATTGTGCTTTTAGATGAAAAAAAGTACAAACTGTAAATAGTAAACTAAATAATTTGCGCATGAGAAAATTAATTGAATGTGTATCTCAATTCAATTCCAAAATCAGTCAATGAAGTGTAAAATTGAGTTGCGATTTTGGGATCCATGATTACCCTGTTATATCTCAAAGCAAAATTAACTTTCTGATTGATTTGATAGGTAACAGATGGCGTAATACGAATGTTTTGCATGCCGGCAGTATAACGGTTTACATTCACATCAATTTTTCTGATGATGGTAACATTATCATTGATGCTTACTGCCAAATCAAATCTGAAGTCATTAGGTAAATAGATTTTTCTACCTCTTCGTTTAAATGGTAATGTAAGTCCTGTTACACGGTAACCAGCTGTCATTTGGAATTCATTTTGTCTCATTTCGGTAAGATTGAAACTTGCCGCAAATAATTTCAAAATTCTAGATCTTTTGTATTCAAAACCTAATGTCCAATTATTTTTGGTTGTTATGTTCACTCCAATTAACGGCATAAATCCTTCACTAATTGTTACATTGGCAATTTGATATTTTGGTGTCAAATCTACACCTGCACTTGGTGTTTCATTTTCTTGATATTTTAAATTTCGCGTATAATCACCAACAGAGTATTTCCCATTGTAGGCATGTTTGAAATTGATATTTGTGAAAATTTTCGACAACGCTTTGATTTTAGTTAGTCCATTGTAATTGATGTTCCAGTTTGGAAGTGGAATCGTTGGGAAACCTTTTAGGTTAGAAATACTTGTAGTTCCAACATCTAAACCACTATAGGTAGAGTAGAATGAACCAATCAATACATCTTGCGAGTTTTTACTGAATCCAACAGGGAATTTGGTTGTTGGGTCAATTTGGAAATAGCCCAATTTATCGGTTTGTAATCGCGAAGCAATTGTATATCGGTTGCTAATGAAATCATCAAAATTTTGGTTTGGATGGTTTTCATTTTCGTTTCTATCTTGAACAAAGTGATTTCCATAGAACCAACCAGTGATACTAAAGGTACCATTTTCAGTTAACCCTTGATCCATCCATTGGAAACCATCGTATTTGAAAATTGATTGAGTTCCGCGAGTTTCTGATCTAGAAAAATCCATTCTAATTCTGAAGTCCTTAATAGGCTCAATGGTAACACTTCCTGAAATGTTTTGTGTGAAATTATTCTTAAAGAAATTGGCTTGTCGAATATCATTTTTTAGAGCACCCTGTTCTGCTAGTTGGAATCTTAAATTTTGATTTTGTAGCCCTAAAACAAACCCCAAACCGGGTTGCAAATGTTTGAAATTTTGCCCGAAATAATCTGGACGGTATGCAAATCCAGGTAATTCTGTGCCCTCTTTTCTTTGAATATTCAAACTGGCATTTTTAAACATGGTAATAAAATTACCCACCGCCATGATAACGGGATTAACTTTTGGTTTGTCGTCTTTTCCTTTTTCTATGGCACTTTCAAATTTCGGACCTTCTTCAGTTGGGGCGGATTTTCCCTTGTCATTTCCTTTGCCTTTAGATTTTGATTTAGGCTTGTTGTAATCTTTTAACCAAGGAATCATGGTATACAACTGGGTGAAATTGAATTGTGTTGTGATGTTAATGTCTTGACTATTTTGAATTCTATTCCCAAGGGTAGTGAATGCCGGAGGGGCTTGATTCCATTCATAACTACCAATATAAGCGGCAGAACTGGATATCCATTTTAGGAATCCTATTTTGCTGAAAGGAAGGGTATAGGTAACATTGGTTGTTTGATAAAATTTTGAAATTCTACCAAACCCTGCAAATTCTTGATAGATAGAATCTTGTTTTTCCTTACTATCAATTCTACCATATGGTTCTTGAATACGTGCTGCTACATTTGCCATGTAAGAAATTGTTATTGAGTTGGTTAATGGCAAAGTGGCATTGAAATTTCGTGTAAGCGTGAAGTTTTTATCGTAGAATCTCGGATTAACTTGCTTGAATGAGTTGTTGTTTCTAGATTGTGATTCGCTATACAATCGGTTTAATTGCATTTGCGAACTGAAAGAACTAGGAATCAAATTAAAATTGAAATCACGAATTAACGCAAGATAATTGGATTTGAAAATTTTTGAGAAAGGACGTATAAACTTGGTTGTAAATGCATAGTTATAGCCCAATGTTATTTGTGTGGTTTTATAAAATTGCTCCTCAATTTGTTGGTTACGGCGGTAATTGTTTTGATAGCTATAACTGGCATTGAAGTTTGAGATACCCCAAGGTTTTGGCTTTTTACTTCCACCGCTTGCTACTTTAAAGTTGCTGATATTGAAACTGTATAAAGAGCTATAATCTTCTGCTGCTAATCTTGCTTTATCGCGTGCTTCTGTATTGGCGATGCTCGATAAAAATTGTTCCAATTCTACATCTGGATTTAGTGGATTAAATTTAGGCCGGATGAAATTCTCAGACCAACCAATATACATAGGAATTGTTACCCCCATTTTTGCTGGGAAGAATTTTCCAAGCTCCAAATTACTGGCAATGTCGTAATTGAAATTATTCGTTAAACTTCTGTCGTTTAATTTTTTATCTACGTCTCCAAATCCTATGGTTCTAATGGAGCCTGCCATGTTTAATTGTCCAAAGTCAGCCAATTGAGTTTGCACATTTGCCAAAGCCGCCCAACCACCACTGTTGGCTATTTCTTTTACCCTGAGTTCATTGGCCCAAATTTCAAAGCAAGCCGGGAGATTGGATTTGTTTTTCAAACCAATCATCATCACCTTTACGTTGCTTAAATCTGGTAGCCCCATCACTGAAATTTTACCGTTGTTGTATCCCCCAATATAAGGAGCGGTCATAGGCCAATTGGCATTTTGGCGGGCAATTTTGAGTTCAATTAATTTTTGAAATTCTAAATCAATGAAGTTTTGATCTGGCCATACCAATTTATCGCTGTTTGGTGAATTGCCATTTACAAATCCACGTGTTAGGGCTAACGGAATTTCGTATTCGTAATAGTTGTTTGTTAAATCTGTTCCGAAACGAATGAAAGCAGAAACTTCTCCATCGGCAATTGCGCTTCCCCCGCTTTCTTCAGCATGAAGAAACATTTGTAAACGTTTATAATTTCGGATATCAAAATTTGCAGTTTTAAAAGCGCCTCTGGCATCGCCGGGCTTTAGATCACAAACTTGTAATGATAAAGATTGTTCATTTTCTAAAACAGTACCCAAACTGGCCATGTTTTGAACCCTTTCAACCCCTGGAGGTGTAACATAAGATACTGGAGCTCTCTTGCCATTCTCTTCTAAATTTACTGTACTAACAACAAATTTGGTTCCATCGTTTGGATCTGTAGGTACAATTGCACCTGGATTTTTTAACGAATTGGTATATCTTCTCCAATCTGCACGAACCAAATTGATATAACCCATTCTCAACACCGCCTCATCATTAAACCCAGTAAGAACCATTCTCATGAATCTTATACTTTTGAAATCGGAGATATTGCCCACCGCTTTTTCGAATTGACGAATAGGAATTTTAAACTGATACCATTTTATGGCTTGGTCAGAACCATTTCTAAGGTTTACGGTATTGTTTACAATGTCGGCAACGTAGTTCTTGCCCATTTGTAATTCAGAAGCGCTAATTTTTATGCGGTATTGGTAATAATCCTCACTCTGATTCATGGTAAAATCACGGTTGATGTCTTCAAAATCAGGATTAGGAGATGAAGATTTTGGCATATCCGCGTATTGACCAGTGAATTTATCAGGATTTGAATTTCCTTCCATCCCTTGGAAACGAGAATATCGTTTTACAATGTCAGCATCTGTTGTAGTGTAGTCATTTTCAAGATAATGCGTGAAATTGTCATTCGATGGATCCTTTACTGCATCTTGATAATAAGGAGACCCTGCTCCAAAATTGGCTTCAATTTTTTTCAAGAATGACGTGTCGTAAAATACTTTTTCTTCCGCATCTGCAAGCCCATCTAAACCTAAATCTTGGGTTTTTAAGGTTGTTGGGTTATTGTCGAAGGCAAAATTAATTTGAGGACTTGTGGGAATGATACCAAAAGCAGAAGTATCTGTTGAATTCACTGTGGATGAGGACGTAGGAAGTCCATTTTCAAATGATTTTCTGCGATCTGGTAAGATATCTTCACTCACGTTTCCGAAATGCAGCAATAATTCACCATTTAGATTTGGATTTTTAATCAATGGATCCATCATCCAAATTTCTACATAGTCAATATTCGCCGCTTCAAAATCATTTTGATCAACCCTTCTCATAATTCCAGCCCAGCTGTTGGTAGGATTTAACAATCTACCATTTGCATCAATCAAAGATGGATCATAATTGAAATTGTATAGACCTCTTTCTCTCGGATTAAATGACAGATCTAAAGTAGGTAATATAGTTGGTGTACCTTGAGGAAAATTTCTTTGTGGAAATACTTCACGTTGATCAATTTGACGCATGTACGGATCACTCAAAATTTCATCAATTCTATTTTGAATGTTCGTAGGCATATCAGCATCTCTGTAAAACAATTGATCAATGGTATAGAAACTCAATTTTGCGTGTTTACTTAACCAAGATTTTTTATCACCCAACTTGGTTTCCGGAAATAAATCTGGTTGTTTTTGAGGGATAGAAGCCACTACCCAGTTGTTTACAACTTTGAAATCATTTGGTAACTCAGCATTTTCAAAATCCTCAAGATTTGATACCCCGCGCTGATCACCTTGTGATGCGAAATTGTGGGGAAATACTTGAGCAAATTCAGCATAAGCTGTGATGTTAGAAATTTCTTTAGTTTCTATAAAAGGAAGTTTATCAACCAATTTAGTGATAAATCTCGACTTAGAAGAATAAGCAAAATCAGCACCAATAATTGTGTTTAATAATGGTTCTTCATTAAAGTTGGTTTTTGTGGTGAGTGGTCTTTCATACATGTGCAAGATGGTTCCACCAAACATCATGTTTTTAGAATATTTATGTTCAACCCTGGCGCCTAAAAGCGTCTTTTGTTGTATATTGAAGAAACTTTGTCCATCTGCACTCGCCCTGATTTCAGCCCCTCCCTGTAATAATCCTTGGTTGATGATTCTCACACGACCCATGGCGTAATCCACTTCATAATCCATTCCTTCTTGCAATGGTCTGCCATTGGCGGTAACCCTTACAGAACCTCTTTGTAAATTGGTAGTCCCTAAAAATAACTCAGCGCCATTGGAGCTTTTATAACTTCCCTGTATGAAGAACTTGTTGTGCTTCACATCTTGGGCGGCTAAAAACTTTGTTGAGTCATATAATGCATCAAAACAATAAAAATCAGCCAAATCAGATCGGTTTTCAAACCTGCTTCGCAAGAAGTCACCGAATGGTTCAACTACCGGAAATATGATTCGAGCAAACTGAGTTTGCACCGTAAGCCCTTCAATCGCATCAAAAACGCCATCAGGTTTTGCTTCTTGTTGTCGGTTCAGTTTATCTAAACCAAAAACCTTGATAAGTGGTTGAGCTCCTTTTAAATAGGGGAGATCTGCTGTTCCAATTGGCAAATATCCATAATCGGCACCACTGGTATCATCGGCATAAATTACATTGAGTTTGAAATCTTCTAAAGTGAGGGAATATGTATTCAAACTATAAATATTTTTCATCATCAAACGCCACATAGGGAGTCTGGTTCTGATGGTATTTCCCTTCAACATTTTTAAATAAAGCAATTTTTGATCACCCGGAGGGATGTCTCTCGAAAACTCACCCACCTGATAAGTTACACCGTTGTAAGTGTATTCAAATGCAACCGCTAAAATTTCATCATTGTTTAATGGCTGGTTCAATGAAATAAATCCTAATTGACTATTTACAGTGAATTCATTTGATTGTAATTGACGCGCATAATTGAGTAGGTCAAAGTCTACCGACTGCTCAAAATTCGGGTAAATTTGATAGACTCTATCGATTGCTGTACCTAAACGTCTTGCTTGATCATCATTTTGAATAGAAGAATATAGGGTGTTGGCAGCATTATCTGCAGCTTTTGTTGGGCTTCCCCCAAGATTGCTTCTGTATGGATTGGCTTCTCCTAAATCTTGGAAAACCATGATATCCCTTGGTGTTTCTACATTGGCATTTCTGTTTGTAATCCAAGCCTCTACTCGGTTAATTACCACGCCACTTGCCACAATTGGCATATTTTCTAATGCCTTGTTATAATTGTCTCTAAAAAACTGCGACAAGAAGAAATGTTTGTTTTGGTCGTAATTGTCGGCGGTTATTTTGAACTCATTCATTTGAGCACCACCTTTTAAAACAGTTTCAGTGCTTTGTCCTTTGTTTTGACTAAATACCGTTTTAATGGTTGTTTTGCCTAGCTGAAGGCTATTGGCGAATCCAAACAAATTGGGAACAGGTTTAATTAACTGTGTTGGAAGGTTTAAACTCACATTCCCCACTTGAACATCTTTCAGAATTCCATCAGGTTTTCCTTTCCAACCTAAATTGGTTTGATTGTCGAAATCGAATTGTGCCTCGGTGTCGTAATTAATGCCCAGTTTTACAAACTCACCAATACTACCATTTGCTGCAATCTGAAGTTGCTGGTCAAAAACCGGCACAAAATATAATTGTTGGCGTTTGCTAAAATTAGGATTTCTAATTTCATTGATGGTACCCCCGAGTTTGATCATAGCAGAACCACTCAACTGAAAATCAACACCACCGGCTCCAAAAATCTTTGAAATTGCCGGATTGCTTAATTCTGCATTGATATAATTTGAAATTCCTCCTTTGGATGTAGGGTTGCTATAATCTGTGTTTTGGGTTTTCTTTCGGTAATATTCGCTATTTTTATCCTTTGAAACCATTTGGAAATACTCCGTTACGCTCAAGCTTTGTCCTGTAGGGTAGGTGAGAGATCCTAGTTGCTTGAATGATTCATAGCGGTTTGTTTTGGGATTGTATTTCCATTCAATTTTCAACGGATCATCCAAATCTATGTTCGAATTGGTTGTGTTGTTTTTATCGTTTCCGTTGGGTTTTGAAATTTTATATTTGATACTGCTAGTATCAGATTGAGCCCACGCCGAAGTTGTTGCAAAAAGTGCAAAAAATAATGGCAAAATTCTTTGCGAAAATTGCAAAACATTTTTTTGTAAAAATTTGCTGTAACAGATTTTTTTGATCATCACAAATCGGTTTTCTTTGGTAAAGCTCTAGCTAATAGGCAGTTTTTATGTTACAATCGTGCAATTTACAATATTTTCAGTGAATTTTTGATTAATTCTTCAACGGTTGCCATGCCTCCAAGTTCTTTACTCACCTTCACTAACGCTTTTTCAGCACTTGCTTTTTGATATCCCAAAATAGTGAGCGCAGTTAGTGCTTCTGTGATGGCATCTACTTTAGATGGGTCTAACATGGTGCCCAAACCAGATTTTTTGCCACCGGTTAGTTTATCCCTCAATTCCAAAACAATACGCTGAGCCGTTTTTTCACCAATCCCTTTGATGCTTTTTAACAAACCAACATTGCCATTCAAAATGGTAGATGTGATGGATTCTGCATCCAAGCTCGATAACATGATTAAGGCAGTGTTGTTTCCAACTCCGCTTACTGAAGTAAGTAAACGAAACATTTGGCGTTCATCGGGATGAGAAAATCCATACAATACAATTCCCGTAGGATTTTGATTCTCAACACGAAATGTTTGTTCAATGAATATTCTGGCTTGTTTGCTCCCTTTAACAGCCTCAAATGTGTATAGACTTATACTGGCTAAATATCCAACTCCTTGATTGTTAATCACTATATGGGTTGGAGATATTTGTTCAACCGTTCCCTCAATAAATTCGTACATAAAAATTGCTTAGATATAACGTTTTTTCCTAACGAAATAGTTTACCAACCCCAAAATAATTATACTGAAAATTGGAAGAATCATGGAAAACCATTGAAAATACTCTTTTTGAGATTTGGATTTTTCAGGATCCAATAAGCGCAAAGTCCTTTCTTTTGCCCTAATTTCAATCAATCCATTGTTGTCAATCAAATAATCAATGCAATTCAGCAGGAACTTTTTATTGGCGAAAGTGAATTGTGAAATTTTATCATAACCGGTAGGGAAGAATTTGCCACTGCTACTAACTGGATTTCTAATAATGTCACCGTCGGCAATGACTATCATTTTACTATTTCCTTCGGCTTTGAAGGGTATTTCTGAATATTTTTTCTGGTATACAAACGGAGATTTGAATTTACCTTCCAACAACATACCCGCAGTTTGAATACCTTGATTCATGCTTTCTCGGTATTTAGCATCTCTAGATTGCATGTACACATTTTCCAAATCTACAGTGGCAGGTACGTTGATTACCTTTGTGTAAGGAGTACTACTCAAAATAGGAATTGCGGTTACATCAGTTCTGATTTTTGCTTTCAATGTACTTGGGAATTGACACCAAATAGTTCCCATGTTTTTGTTGATGATATGTGGCATTTCGTTAGCCCCAAATAATGGGAAATAAGGAAAATCAACAAGTTCAATTCGTTTGCCAGCAGGAATAGGTATTTGATTGCATTTTAAATCAGCAAGCAATGTGTTTTCAAGCCCAACACCATATGTAAATAAACTAGCCGTGATGTTTTCCAAACCATAGTCAACAGCCATCACTTCTTTGTAATTTCTGAAACTATCAATTTCCATATTCACCATATCGATCAACCAAATAACTTTTCCCCCATTCATAATATACTGATCTAGTAGGTAAAGTTCTGTTGGAGAATAATCTTTAATGGGTTTGATGACCATCACTAGATCATTCAAATTTAACCTTCTTTGCATGCTGTTAACCAAAATAGTTGCAGCGTTAGCAGGGTCTTTTTCCATGCTTTGAATGAAAGGTTTTCCGGCCTCAGGATCAGCTGTGTTTAAGTTCATGGCTGAAACATTGTAATACTTTGAAAGTTCCGCGGCAAAACCTTCAACTCTGCCATCTAACATTTCCCCGTTGCCATCAATTACCGCAATATTTTTTCTTTGATCTGCTATTACTTGACGCAATCCATTGGCAATTTCATATTCTATATTGTCTATGGCCCTTTGAATGTTTTCTTCAGGGGTTTGGGCAACATCGTATTCGAAAAAGTTGATCGGTACAGAACGGTTGTCTTTCATCAATTCAGCACCAGGCAACAAATATTTGATTTTGGTTTCATCTGGATTCTCGCTTTCCATGTCCCTCACCGGCTCTATGCCTTTTTGAGCAAAGAGGTCCAAAATCTCATTCATTTCCTTTTCTTTGACATCTTTGAAAGGATCAATAATTTCGATTTCTAACTTTTTACCAGATATTTCTCTAAATTCATAGGCAATGTCTCGGATTTCTAATTTCAATTGTTTGAATTTCGCCGACATATCTCCATCGAGGTAAAGTTTGAAGTAGTATTTTTCCTTGAGGGATTTCGCAAGATTGATGCTGGTTTGACTCAAAGTATAGCGCTTTTCATTGGTTAAGTCAAATCGTTTATAATACACAGAACTTAATGCATTTCCTAACACTATAATGAGCAGTAGTACTCCAAAATTGATGTACGATTGTATCTTTTTATTCGTCTTTTTCATCACCATTTTCTGCTTTCAAATACAATTTTTGTTAAACCTAAAAATACCAAGATGAATCCAATGAAATATATTACATCTCTTGTATCGATTACCCCTCTACTGATAGAATCATAATGGAATTCAAGTCCAAACCATTCCAAACTCTTACCAATTACGTTTAACCAAGAGATGTCACCTAGCATGCCCAATACCCCAAACAAAAAGAAGTTTAACAGCATTGAGCTAATGAGTGCAACAATTTGATTGTCGGTGAGTGAACTAGTGAACATCCCTACACTGGCATAGCAAGCAGCAAGTAAAATTAAACCAATGTAACTGCCCAATGTTGCGCCAGTATCAATATTTCCAACGGGAGAAGCCAATTGGTAAATAGCATAGTAATAAAAAAGGGTAGGAATGATGGCAATCACAATCAGTGCAACTGCTGCCAAGAATTTCCCTGCAATAATTTGAGTGTCTTGAATAGGTTTAGTGGTTAGAATTTCAAGTGTTCCTAATCGTTTTTCCTCACTAATGCTGCGCATGGTGATGGCTGAAACCAAGAAAATCAAAATGTAAGGTGATACCTCAAACATTACCTGAAGGCTTGCAACTCCAAGATCAAAGACATTGTTGCCTTTAATCATCCACAAAAACAATCCAGTTAACAATAAAAATACGCCCATTACAATGTAGGCGATAAATGATCCTAAGAAACTTCTAATTTCTTTTTTAAATATGACCCACATGACTTGTTAAGTTTCTAAATATATCTTCCAATGAGTTTTTATCGGCAGTTAATTCTAAAATTTCCAATTGATTTGACAATGCAAATTGAGATAATTGTTGTCTGATTTGTTTACTATTACCCGTAATTCTCCAACGATTCCCTTCTATATTCTCAGCGGCTGTTACCCCTTCAATTTTTAGCAATTCAGATTTTGAACATTTGGATCCAAATTCAACCAAAACCGACAATGTGTCTTTGCCACTATTTTGCAATATTTCAATGTTATTGTTGGCAATGATTTCTCCGTGATTGATAATCATCACTTTACTGCACATGGCTTCTACCTCTTGCATGATGTGCGTAGACAACATAACTGTTTTTTCTTTACCCAATTGTGTAATCACATTTCTCATTTCTATCACCTGATTTGGATCTAATCCACTCGTGGGTTCATCTAAAATGAGTACTTTGGGATTGTGAATAAGCGCTTGTGCCAACCCAACTCTTTGACGATATCCCTTTGAAAGTTGTCCTATTTTTTTGCGTTTTTCGGGATGTAAGTTGGTCAAATCCAAAGCGTTTTGCACAGATTTTTCTATCTGATTACCTTTAATTCCCGCCAGACCAGCCATAAAAGAAAGGTATTCTTTTACATACATATCCAGGTACAAAGGATTGTGTTCAGGCAAATAGCCAATGATTTTGCGCACTTCAATTGATTCTTCAACGAAATCAATGCCACAAACCGTTCCTCCACCTTCTGTTGGGGGGATATATCCGGTAATCATTTTCATGGTGGTTGATTTTCCAGCACCGTTGGGGCCAAGAAAACCAACTATTTCTCCTGTGCCAATTTCAAAGGAGATATGGTTTACGGCGTGTTGTTTGCCATAAATCTTCGTTAAGTTATTTACAATGATACTCACAGTTCGATTTTACAAAAATACCGAGAACCGCTCAAATAATTTTGGTTTTCGTTGAATAAATATAACGAAATCTTAAACTGTAAATTCTATCATACAGTGTTTTTGTATGGGATAGGCAAAAGTGTGTTTTCTGCGAGAAGACTTTTTCTTGGTTGTTTTAGCTTTTGCTTTTTTTGACTTCTTAGATTTGTAACCTGAAGATTTTTTAGCTTTTTTGCTGCGTTTGATTTTTTTATTCTTGTATCTACTGCTACCTTTTTTCCATTTTTTCTTGCCTTTTTTGAATTTAAACTTGCTTTTAGAATATGGTAAATTGAATGTGTTTTTTGAAATAACCAATGTTCCAGTGACCAAGCTGTCGCCTTTGAAGTCAATGATGTGCATTGGATTGATTGGTCTACCCAAAAACCTTGTTTCGAAATGTAGATGTGGTCCTGTACTTCGTCCGGTACTTCCGCCTAAACCCAAAACTTCGCCGGCGTTAACCAATTGGCCAGGTTTTACATATCGCTGTGACAAATGTCCGTAAAGGGTTTCAAAACCATTATAATGTCGAACTATTACGCAGTTTCCGTATCCAGAATACCAGCGCGACATTCTCACCACTCCATCAAAAGCGGCCGCAACGGTGTCGCCAGTTCTTAATTGTAAGTCAATGCCTTGATGCGGTATTCCTCCGCGCCATCCGAAACCTGAATTTAACCTACCAACAATTGGCACAACATAATTGCACTCAGAATGTAGAATTGTTACAGGAATTTCATGGTGGAAGTTGCGTACATTGAATTTATAAGGGTCTAGTGCATTGGTATCCCAGTTGTAATAAAAGTCAAACTCCGGATAAAACCCAGGAAGTTGAAGTGATTCTAACGATTGGTTTGGGGCATCTTCAACCGCTTCGATATCTTCATCGAAAACGTCTTCTTCACTGGTATCCGTAAACTGATTGTGGCCAAATACATTTGTTGCGAAAAACGCAAAAATGAAGGCAACAATTCTAAAATAACGGAATATTTCGAGTGTGAAGTTCGTCTTGTTGTAGTTGTATTTTGAGCGCTTCCAATCCATTAAATCGTATTTCTTCCCGCAAAAATTGTACCAAAAATA
>CAZBMF010000021.1:0-1736 GCA_964492925.1 uncultured Rhizobium sp.
TCAGAACAATCAAAGGAGAATTAACCCCAGCAACTGAAGTTGAATACAGTTTCACCTTGAACGAAACTCAACTTGATAAAAATTACTGGAATAAAGAGGGCGCCATACAAAAATGGCTAACAGGCAATTAAAATGGTAACCATAGATTCCAAAAAACTTCATCTTTGGATTGCTGAAGTATTTATTCAGAAAGGATTTTCTTATGAAAATGCACATTTGGCTGCAAATGTTTTACTCGAAGCCGATTTAAGAGGAATCGACAGTCATGGAGTTGCAAGACTTTCCGGATATGTGCGTTTGATTGAAAAAAACAGAATCAATCCTACACCTAAATTCAAAGTTGAACGGCGAAAAAAAACTATGGCACACCTAGATGCAGATCAAGGTATAGGGCTTCTTTCAGCTCCTTTTGCCATGAAAATTGCCAATGAAATGACCCACGATTTTGGAAGTGGTTGGGTTGGAATTTCAAACTCAAATCATTTTGGCATTGCCGCATTTCATTCTATGATGGCTTTGGAACATGATTTCA
Source organism: uncultured Rhizobium sp. (assembly GCA_964492925.1). Classification (GTDB taxonomy): domain Bacteria; phylum Bacteroidota; class Bacteroidia; order NS11-12g; family UBA955; genus VMCP01. The sequence continues at coordinate 533 of CAZBMF010000021.1, forward strand.
TTGGATTTTCTATGACAAACGCAAGTCCTTTGGTTACTCCAGCAAACGGCAAACAGCGTATGCTGGGTACAAATCCTATCTGCGTAGCCGTTCCTACATTCAATGAAATACCGTTTGTTTTAGATATGGCTACGGCTGCTGCAGCAAATGGAAAACTTGAAATTGCAGAAAGAGTAAATAAGCCAATTCCTTCCGGTTGGGCGCTTACGAATGATGGAATTGATACCAATGATGCATCTGCGCTTAAATCTGGAGGGATGCTTTTACCTCTAGGGGGAGATGCCAATGGCGCCTACCATAAAGGATATGGACTAGGATCATGGGTCGATATATTTTCGGGGGTTATAACAGGAGCTAATTTTGGACCATGGGTACCACCGTTCGTTTCATTCCTTGACCCATTACCCAATCAACCAGGAAAAGGAATTGGGCATTTTGTAGGAAGTTGGGATATGGATGGATTTCAAGATAAAGAAATCGTAAAACACAATATGGATCTCTGGATCAAAACTTTCAAAGGTTCGACTCCAATTAACGTTGAAAATCCTGTGAAAATTCCTGGTGAAATTGAACACCATTTAAAAATCAACCGTCAAATCTCTGGGATTCCATTGGTTGATGCCGTTGCACAAGACATTGAAATCCTCTCAAAATCACTCAATATACCCCACCCTTTTTAACATTATATCATGGAAAAACAACAGAAACAAAAACTGATAGTTGCCGTTATTTTCTTTGCAATTATCACTGGAATTGCAGTTTGGGCTTATGTGGGTATTCTAAAACCCAACAAAGAATATCACCAAAAAACGGGGCGAAAGTATACCCAGAAAAAACAATACAAAACATTGTATAATCCAGATTACATCGACAGTGTGATCGATGCAAAAAATAAATCGAAAAAATGATTCTTAATTCTGCGTATCTAGAATTAGTTTGCGCATGAAGGCTTCATCATTCACACGGTCTTCCCATTTGTTTTGAATGATGGTTTCGAGCAAAGCATCGTTTTTTGCCCCCCAATTTAAGGCATCTAAGTAACCATCATTGCTAAAAGTTACCCTTTCATACTGACTTTTATAGATATCGCTGTACCTTTCAACCAATTCGTGTTCTACGTGTTTCTTATGCAAAAATTCTGGTGAGCCAACCAAATCTCTCATTTCAATAATTAAATATACGAGCTAGAGTAATGGACGGTACC
>CAZBMF010000021.1:1746-30977 GCA_964492925.1 uncultured Rhizobium sp.
TAATTTTTGATACTCATCCAAAATTTTGGTCCAATCGCCTTTGAAATGATCGATACATTGATCCAAAACCACACAATCTTCAAACGAACAATTCATCCCTTGACCATAAAATGGCACAACAGCATGGGCGCTATCGCCCATTAAGGCAACATGGTTTTTCACCCATGGGTAACAGCGCATTGTAGCCAAATGTCCGGTTGGATTTCCAAAGAAATCTTCAACCAAATTAGGCATCATTGGCACAGCGTCTGGAAAATACTCATTGAAAAACTGAACTAATGCATCTTTGCTATTCAATGTAGACAAACTTAATTCGCCATCATATGGCATAAACAAAGTGCATGTGAAATTACCACCAGGATTTGGCAAGGCAATCATCATAAAACTTTTTCTTGGCCAAATATGTAAGGCATTCTCTTCCATCTGGAATTGATTGTTTGCCCCTGGCACTATTTCCAATTCCTTGTAACCATAGTTTTCGTAACTCTGAGAAAAATTATAGCGAGGGTATCGAATCATGGCATCTCGCACGGCTGAAAAAGCACCGTCGGTAGATAACACCACATCGGCTTTGTCTTTCACCGTTTCGCCATTTGCATTCACAAAGGTAGTTTCATTGGTTTCCAAATTTGCATGCACGCATTTATGATCAAAATACATGTGAATGTTCTCATATTGATCAGCCAACTGAAGCAATCTGATATTCAACTCACCTCTTGAAACCGAATAAATCGCTTGATCGTCTCTGCCATAGGCCTGATACGCCAAATCGCCTTGAGTGCTGTGCATCATTCTTCCCGACATCGGAATTGAAATTCCCAAAATATCGTCTACCAAGCCAACTTTGCTTAATGCATTGATTCCCCTTGTAGATAGTGCCAAATTGATACTACGGCCACCTTCATATTTTCCTTGGCGCATATCGCCACGACGTTCATACAAGTGCACATCATATCCTTTTTTTGCCAAATAAATAGACATCAAACTTCCGGCCAATCCGCCGCCTACTAAGGTGATTTTCTCAGACATATTTACAAATTTAATGCTTCCCATTGTGCATTCATCAAAAAAATCTATCATTTTTGCTTTTGTTATGCGTTTTTACAAGGTAAGTTCAATCATTCACAGATATTTTCATCGGTATACTTGGCGATTGAACCCCAACGAAAAAAGTATTTATTTAACGTTTGATGACGGACCAAACAACATTGCCACTACTGAAGTTCTTAACATTCTTAAGCATTTTAATATCAAAGCAACCTTTTTTTGCGTCGGTGAAAATGTATTGAAATATCCAGATATCATGGAACGTATTGTTTCTGAAGGACATTCAATTGGGAATCACACCCATAATCATTTGAAAGGCTGGAATTGTCCCTCAAAAACTTATTTAGAAAACATGGAAAAAGCAGCAGAAGGGTTATCCGTTTACACCAATTCAATGTTGTTTCGACCTCCTTATGGACGTATTCGAAAGGAGCAAGCTTCGCAAATAATTCAACGAGGTTACAAAATCATTATGTGGGATATTTTGAGCTATGATTATGACAAAAACCTCAACATTCATCAATGCATCCAAAAGATTTCTCTCAAAACAAGAAATGGCAGTTTAGTGGTTTTTCACGACAGTTTGAAATCTCGAAATCAGACCAATGAAATTTTACCTATATATATAAAAAACATGCTGAACAAAGGATTTCAGTTTAAACGTTTATAATTGATGATGGTTGTATTCTACCTTTTAATTTGCCTGTATTTGCTCATACAATTGATTCAATTATTTGGGTTGTTTCGATATCAAGTTTATCAAAATGCCGATTTACTTAATTTGTTTTTTGGGAAACAAACAGAAAAACTTAATCTTCCACAAATTAGCATTTTAATTGCTTGCAGAAACGAAGAAGACAATATAATCAATTGTTTGAACTCAATTCATCAATTGAATTACCCCAAAGATAAAATTCAAATTATTGTGGGAAATGATCAAAGCACTGATCGAACAAAAGAATTAGTTGAAGGTTTTATTCATGATTTTGGAAGAAATGAACATCATAACTACATCAAACTGATTAATATTGTAGATGACAGTTCCAATTTAAAAGCGAAAGCAAGGGTGATGGCGCAACTTGATGTGCACGCAACCGGTGAATTTTACTTGATTACAGATGCAGATGTTTGTGTTAATCCCAACTGGGCCATTGGCTTATTGGGTAGTTTGTCGAATGAAATGGGGGTTGCAAGCGGAACCACCATGGTAAAAAGCGCGGGTATTGGTGGGATGTTGCAAGAAATTGATTGGACTTATTTTATGGGATTGTTGAATTTGATTTCTTTTTCAGGGATTCCGGCAACCGCAGTTGGGAATAACATGATTGTTCGCAAAACTGCATACTGGGAAACTGGTGGTTACAGTAAAATTCAATTTTCGATTACAGAAGATTACAAATTATACGCTGAAATATGCAAAAAAGGCTGGAAATGGAACAACGTTATGAATCCCCATGTTCTCGCTTTCACAGAAAAAATTAATGGCTTTATTCCATTGTTGCACCAACGAAAAAGATGGTTGAGTGGTGGCAAAGAGCTTCCTTGGTATTGGTGGATTTTGTTTGGTATTTACGCGTTGTTCTATTTTGTAATTCCAGTCACAATTTTCCTAAATTGGAAATTGGGTTTAGGATTATGGCTCGCTAAATTCATCCTTCAAACCATTCAAATTAACCGTATTTACCGATTGTTAAACCAACCTAACCCTTCCCTATTGAATCATTTCATGTATGAAATTTACATGTATTTTGTCACCATTGGTACGGCAATATTCTTTATTCTTCCCACCAAAACTATCTGGAAAGAAAGAAAATATTAAAATAATCTAATTTTATTTGTAATTATTCTAAATAAGATATAAGTTTGCATCAAATTAGAATCAATCTAAATAAGATGTCCAATAAAATCATTCTTGCCTTGGCCGCTATTTGTGGTTTCTCTGCTAACACAAATGCACAAAATGACACCTCTAAAAATCACATTGAATATTTATCGGAAATTTCACTAGTTGGGCAACAAAACAAGAGAGATGTTTTACCCTCACCTGAAATTGTAGGAACAAAGATCAATGCCGGCAAGAAAAACGCCGTAATTGTACTCGACCAATTGAATACAATTGTGGTAAACAACAATATGCGCCAAATTTTGGCGAAAGTACCAGGAATTCATATTTGGGAAAGTGACGGCTCAGGCATTCAAATTGGAATCGCATCCCGCGGTTTAAGTCCTAACAGAAGTTGGGAATTCAATACGCGACAAAATGGGGCTGACATCTCCGCTGACCCATTTGGATATCCAGAAGCTTATTACAACCCGCCAATGCAAGCCATTCAACGCATTCAAATTATCAAAGGTGCAGGTGCATTGCAATACGGACCTCAATTTGGAGGGATGTTAAACTATATCATGCGAGATGGAAGAACTGAAACCAATCCAATTGCAGTTCATACCTCACAAACAATTGGAAGTTTTGGACTTTATAACAATTTCATTGCATTCAGTGGCAGAAAAAACAAAATCTACTACTATGCCTTTTATGACAAAAGGTCGGCCGAAGGATTTCGTAAAAATAGTCAGTATCAAACCCAAACTCTTTATTTTTCGGGGGGATACGAGTTCTCTAAAAAGATGAACTTGAGCTTTGATGTCACCAATTACAACATGAAAAGTCAACAACCTGGAGGTTTGACAGATGCGGAAATGCAAGGTGATATCACAAAAAGCTACAGATCAAGAAACTGGTTTTCAACACCTTGGTTAACCGGGAATGTAAAATTCAATTGGGATATTACCAACAATCAAAAAATCAATGTAACTGCTTTTGGCATGATTGCAGATAGAAACAGTGTTGGCTTCACAAAAGCCATAAATTTTCCAGATACCATCGTAAAATCAACCATGCAATATGCCAGTAGAGAATTGTCGATTGACAAATATAGAAACCAAGGCATTGAAATTGGATATTTGAAAAATTTCCAAATTGCCGGGATAAAACAAACCTTCACCGCTGGAATTCGATACTTCCATAGCAACACACAAAGATTTCAAAAAGGTGTGGGAAGTACTGGTACAGATGCAAACTTCACTACCTCCCAAATTTTTCCAGTTGAACAAACTTTCAACACAAACAACTACAGTGTTTACGGGGAACAAGTATTCAGAATTAAGAATAATTTGCTACTAATTCCTGGTGTTAGAATTGAACACATCAATTCAAATGCAAGCGGAAGATCTGGAATGAATACAGACGGAACACCCATTTTAATTGATGCGCCGAATCAAATTAGAAATGTTGTTATTGGCGGTTTTGGGTTAGAATACCATTTGAAAAATGGTTTAGAAATGTATGGCAATATCAATCAAGCTTATCGTCCAATATTATTCTCAGATATGCAAGCAGTACCAGGTACAGAATTGGTTGACAATAACTTAAAAGACGCCTCTGGTTTAAATTCAGATCTTGGAATTCGCGGATTAATTGGAAAATGGTTGTATATGGACATGAGTGTTTACGCCATGCAATACAACAATCGAATTGGCAGATTGTCTAAATACAACGATTTGAATCAATTGTACACCCTAAAAACCAATGTTGGGAACAGTTTCACAACTGGATTTGAATCTATCATTGAAATTGATGCACTGGCTCCTACATCCCTCAAGAAAAAATTTAAACTACCTGTCTATATTTCTTATGCCTTTAACAATGCCCGTTACCAGCATTATTTGATTTCAGAGAAAAACAGTGCCGGAATGATGATTGAAAAGGATTTAAAAAACAATTTTGTAGAAAATGCACCTCAAAACATTGTAAGAGCTGGTATAAATTTCTCCATTTTGGGGGACAATGGCCTTTCAGATGTATTCACTATTGGTGCTCAGTATAGTTATGTTTCACAAGTATTCAATGACGCATTGAATACAGTTGCAGCCTCTAATAATGGTCAAAACGGATTAATACCGAGTTATACAGTTTACGACTTAAACTTGAAATACCAGTTCAAAAAGAACATTGGATTCAAAGTATCCGTGAATAATTTAATGGATGTAAAATACTTTACAAGACGTTCAGGAGGTTATCCTGGTCCCGGTGCTCTGCCATCTGATGGAAGATCTTTATTATTTACATTGGATGTGAAAATTTAAACCAATTCCTTAAATGGGCCATGATAATTAAGGAGATCTTCTCGCCAATTTCCTGGCTTCGTTTTAATATCAGCGTTCAAATCAGCCATCATGCTATAAATTCCAAAATAGGTTCTATTTACATAAAGTGCATGTTTACTACCCCTTGGCTGAGTTGGCTTTTTCACCTCTGGAATTTGATAAATTTCTTCTCCAATGGCATAAATTTTATCCAAAAAGTCATAGGTAAAATGAAAAGTTTCATTTTTAAATGGCTCACTTAAAATAGTGGTCATTTTCAAAAATGCTTCAGATAATTCTTTAATTGTTGCAGCTGAGTCTCCTGGAAAAATAATTTCTATCTCTCGTAAAAGCTTGTCTATTAATGTCGCATTTTGTTGAACATCATCAATTAACAGCGGAAAATAATTGTAATAAAAATCTTCTGGAACTTCTTTGATACATCCAAAGTCAATAATACCTACTTGCCCATTTTCTTGAAATAAGAAATTTCCAGGATGCGGATCGGCGTGAATTGCTTTCAATTGATGCAATTGGAATTCATAAAAATCCCACAATACCTGTGCCACTTGATTTTTTTCTTCTTGTGAGGGATTTGTATGCAAGAATTCTTTCAAATGCAATCCATTTAAATAATCCATCACCAATACTTTATCAGAACTGTATTCCGGATAATACTTTGGAAAATGAATGTGTTGAATGTGACCACAAGCTTCCGACAATTCTTGTCCTCTTTGTAATTCCAATTTGTAATTGGTTTCTTCAATCAACTTCTCTTCTACTTCTTGAAAATATTTTTTCATTTCTTTTTCAGAGAGACCAAACATGGCATTAGCAATAGGTTTTACCATTTTTAGATCACTTTGAATGGAGTCCGAAATACCCGGATATTGAATTTTCACAGCCAATTTTACGCCATTTTTTTCTGCTAAATGCACCTGACCAATACTCGCTGCTGCCAATGATTGAACGTTAAATGAATCAAAAACTTCGAAAGCCGATTTTCCTGTTGAATTTTGAAAAACCTTTAGCACCAATGGTGGCGACATTGGAGGTGCTGAATATTGTGAAAGCGCAAATTTCTCGGAATAAGCCCTTGGCAGTATATTTTTGTCCATACTCAACATCTGAGCAACCTTTAGTGCACTCCCCTTCAATTCACTCAAAGAGTCATAAATATCTTCAGCATTTGCAAGATGCAACTCTGTTTTATCTTCATTGCCCGTGATGCTTTTTTTTGCGTAATATTTGAGATAATTCCCACCAATTTTAGCACCTGTACCAACCAATTTTACCGCACGTTCAAGTTTGGTGCTGGGGATTTTATCTTGTGTTTTCATTTCATTTCTGCCAATAAAAATTTTCCAAAATCAAAGACTTTTTGAATTCCTTGATTTGAAATCAACTCAAATGAGAGTGAAAATGACTTTTCAATACAAGCGTCCGTTTTTTCAAATCCTGCACTTTTATCTTTCATCCAAAAATGCATCACAAATAGCAAATTAGTAAACAAGCCATGATTTAATCCTTTGTCTAGTACTTTATCGATTTGAGGTACACCCAGCCCTTTGTTTTCGAATGAAAGTCCATCCAAATAAGAAAAAAAGATTTTTTTCAATTCATTTACATTTTCGATATTTTGAAGTGGATTTTTCCAATCCTTGTGTTTCAACAGCAAATAGCTACGGTAATTTTTCAAATTTTCAAAAAAAGCATACACCGCTGAAAGTAATTTTTCCTGAGCTGTTAATTCTTGATAATAATCTTGTTGAGATATTTTCTGAACAGATTCATCCCAAATTTGGGCTAGAATATCTGATTCAATGGCTGAAAAATCAGCATAATATTGATAAAATTCAGCTTCCGAAATTTGCAAATCTTCGCAAAATTGAAAAATACTGAGGGGCATTTTCCCACTACGGTTGTAATGCGAAATGTAATTTTCTATTATCTTTGCTTTCATAAACTTTTCTTTGATTGATTAACACTTTATCTGGACAAAAGTTTTCTCATTTTATCGAAATCATTCATTAATTTGCATCTATAAAAATGACGATTCTCCAAAACGATTATAACACCCAAAGGGAACATCTTAAAATTGCTGAATTTGGTCGGCACATACAAGACTATGTAGCTCATATTCAAACAATTGCAGACAAAGAAAAAAGAACCCAATGGGTTCATCATTTGGTTAATATTATGGCTACACTCAATCCTGAGTTGAAAGCACAATCAAATTATAAAGAGGTACTTTGGGGACATATATTCCAGATTGGCAATTACAATTTAGATGTAGATTGTCCATTTGAAATTCCAAAACCAGAGGAAAAAGCAAAAAAGCCAGCAACAATTGGTTACCCAACCACAAACATTCGATTTAGGTTTTACGGGCGAAATTTACAGATGATGGTTGATAAAGTTTCGGAAATGCAAGATGCCGAAATCCGCCAAGAAATGGTGAATTTAATCGCTTCGTTTATGTTCAACAGTTGTAAAATATGGAACAATGAGAATCTGAGCAACGAAGTCATTGCTGAACATTTAAAAATTCTTTCTAAAGGCCAATTGCAATTGCAAGGTTCAGAAATTACCGTTTCGGCCGATGCGAGCATGAACCAACCAAAGAAGTTCTTCAAGAACAACAATTTTGGAAGAAATAACAATAAGAACAATAACAACAACAAGAAGAACAACAACCGCGGAAAGAATTACCGCAGATATTAATTTTCATGTCAATATTTGAAATTGAAGGTGGTCACAAGTTAAAAGGGGAGATTACCCCTCAAGGTGCCAAAAACGAAGCATTACAAGTTATCTGCGCTGTTTTATTAACATCAGATGAGGTTATCATTGAGAATATTCCGGAAATTAGAGATGTATTAAAACTCATCGAATTGCTAAAAAATCTGGGAGTGAAAGTTACTCGCCTAGAAAGAGGCAAATATTCTTTTCAATCAGATGAGATAAATTTGGACTTTCTTGATAGCTTAGAATTTAAAAAACAAGGTGCAGCTCTTCGAGGGTCAATCATGATTGTAGGACCACTGTTGGCTCGTTTTGGAAAAGGATACATCCCAAGTCCCGGAGGCGATAAAATTGGCAGAAGAAGACTAGATACTCATTTTGAAGGATTTATCAATCTTGGTGCAAAATTTGAATATTTGGCCGAAGAAAACTTCTACAGAGTGCACAGTGAAAAATTACAAGGTTGCTACATGCACTTAGATGAAGCTTCTGTAACCGGAACTGCCAATATTTTAATGGCTGCTGTTTTGGCTAATGGAGAAACCACCATATACAATGCTGCATGTGAACCGTATTTGCAACAACTTTGCCAAATGCTCAACAGTATGGGTGCAAAAATTGATGGAATTGGTTCAAATAAACTTATCATTCAAGGGGTTAATACTTTGAATGGGTGCATACACAGATGCTTGCCCGACATGATTGAAATTGGTTCATTTATTGGAATGGCGGCCATCACCCAAAGTGAAATTACACTTAAAAATTGTAGAGTTGATATGCTCGGCATTATCCCTAAAACCTTTGAACGCCTTGGGGTTAAGCTAGAAATAAAGGGTGATGATATTTATATCCCTGAAAATGAACATTATGAAATAGATAGCTTTATTGATGGATCTATATTAACCATTTCTGATCAAATTTGGCCAGGATTTACCCCTGACCTTATATCGATTGCACTGGTTACCGCCACTCAAGCTCGTGGAACAGTGCTCATTCATCAAAAAATGTTCGAAAGCAGGTTGTTCTTTGTTGACAATTTGATTGACATGGGTGCACAAATTATTTTGTGTGATCCGCACCGAGCAACTGTTATTGGACTCGATCGCCGAACCAAACTAAAAGGCATTACTATGTCTTCTCCTGACATTAGAGCAGGTGTTGCTTTGCTCATTGCGGCAATGAGTGCAAAAGGCAAAAGCACAATTAGAAACATTGAACAAATTGACAGAGGATACGAACGCATTGAAGAACGTTTAAATGCATTAGGTGCCAAAATTAAAAGAATTGAATCATAATAATGATGTTCCAATTTCAAGTCGGTAACAACATGAATGGATTCCCTGGTTTTGATCCCTCTAATTTAAAAAAAATAAGGAATCAAAAATTCAGATCGTGGATAATCCGCCAATTATTTACAGGTTTTTTTGTTTGGCTTTTGAGGGACAGAAGTTGGATTGACATTGCCATTGTTATATGGGTAATCACAGCCTTATTAAGTCTTTCTACCATTCTATTCCTAAACAAAATGATTCAAAATAAACAGAATCCTTTGTCTAAAAATCCTACCACAAAATCAGAAGATGATTTTGTGGATGTAGAAGTAATTGAGGATTAAGGCAATAACGAAGACACTCCGAAATACATATTCATTCCCGAGTATTTGGTATTTGAAAAACTCTTCAAGAAATTGTCTGTTCCAAAAAATACTGGTCCTATTCTGGTGAATAATCCAAATCCAAATTGTTCATAGTTATCGTAAAACGAAATTGGTGTTGACACTTCAAACCAGCGGTGTTCAAAGCGAGGCACTACCACCAAACTACTATTTCCTAAAATTTGGTTCTCTTGAATAGAAGACAGCCGTTGTTGCCAATGCGCTGCAACATTGAAATATTTCAACAATGCATAATCAAATTGAATTTGAACTGTGGTTGGCAAATTCATGGCAATATCCTCTTGAACCTCTTGATAGATTCCTTTTTGTTTTGCAAAATCTGTTACATAATTGAATACCCCGGTTGAACCATTCGATGCAGCCAATAGAAACTCTGGTGTCATTAAATTCATACTTACCGGCTTCTCCGTTTTTATTTGGTAACTCTGCGCATTTGAAGAATAATTGATATGTCCAAGATCCAATATAGCTCCTGAAAGTTTCCAGCGGTATTGTTTATTGCTCACAATTTTAGAAGGTGCTTCCTCCCTGCCGGAATTGCCAGATTCAATTGAAAATCCTAAATCAACTCCATAGCCAAAACCTGAAATATTATTTAAACTTGGGAAACTACCTAAAATCACGCCTTTCATAATTTGACTTAGAAAATCAAAATTCGTGTATGAAACTTTTATGTCTGCATAATCTACACGAATAGAATCATGACCAAATGCACTAAATTTACTTCCATTGTTGTGCATATTGAAACTTCCTAAACCAAGTAATATTTTACCAGTTACACCCAAACTCAGTTTTAGTTCATCTTGATTGATAGCCAAATATGAAAGTGACCCAGAAAATTCCTGATAAGAATTAGCGCTAACATTGAATGTTTGATTTGTAACATCTAATAAATTTAATTGAGTGCCTGAATCAAGCAATGACTTTCCCCAACTTACAGTTTGCGGGGACACATTTGTAATTGAAACATTGTTTCTTGTGCGTGTTGCAGTTGCCCAAACCAACCGATCCAAATATCTTGTTGCATAAGCTGGTCCACGATATTCCAACTCTGCAGTTGCCCATATTTTATCTCCTGAGTTATTTTCTTTCAACCAAGAAGATTGCCAATCAATGTTGCCCTTATCATTCAAATATTGAGGTTCTACATTGTTGGTTACCATATTCCAAAATGAGAACGGAGTTTCTAATGATACATAATTATTGTTTAGGTTAAAACCAATAGATGAAAAATTGACATTTCTTTTAAATGGCATTGTTGCAAGTGCCGCTGGATTTGTATAAATCATGTGCGCACCCGCATAATTACTATTTTGAAGTCCAAAAAAAGTTTGTGCTTTTGCACCCAAAATGGCAAGAACTAAAAGTGCTGCTAAAAAAAACTGTTTCATCTGAGTAATTTCACTCAAATTTAACAAAAAAAATAAGAGCCACCCTAATGGGTGGCTCTTATTTTTTAATTCAATGAATATTTTATTCAACTACCAATTTGGTAGACTCTGTACCAGCAGTACTTTGAAGTACTACAGTGTAGATACCAGGAGCTAAATCAGCAGTATTTAAACCAAATTGGTTCATTCCTGCATTGAATTGACGTGCTTCAAATGCACGAACAACTCTACCGTTCAAATCTACGATTTGAGCACTAACTTGGTTAGCTTTGTTTAAATTGAAAACCGCAACTGCATTGTTTGCACCTGAAGTTGGGTTTGGATAAACTTTAGTTCCAGAAAGTTCTTTGCTAACATTTTTAGCAGAAAGATTTTCAGAAGTAATGTCTACGTTGTATGCCCAGAATGAAGTTGTATTGTATGCAGATGTTGGGTAGTATGATTTCCAACCGTTGATAGTTTGACCACCAGCCAAATCAAATGGTGTCCAGAATGAGTTATTGTAACGATATGGTGAATAAATCTCGTGCATTGTGTTAGTGAAATAACCCATACGAAGACCCAATGCATTTACTTTAGGAGTATAACCTGTTTTACCCCAGTTAACAATAGTATCACCCAACGCCGCTTTAATCATCGGCTTGAAAGTTAATGCGAATGCCATAATGTTATTCGTGATGGCTGTACCATTACTTGATTGAGAAACAATACCCGGAGTTGATCCGTTGGTTCTGCCAAACAATTGACCACCTTCAACTGAGAAACTATCAGCCCAAGTTTTATCAAGGAAGAATGTATCTGTTTTTAATGCAGCTGTGTTCAACAAGTTGTAAGGAGTGTATGTTGATACTTTCGGCGCTGCGTTCAAATGTCTTTTGTTTTGAAAAGAAAATCCACGAAAATCAATACCAGAAATATCGAAATACTGCAAGTAAAGAGTATCTACAACATTTGTTTTAACTCCTGCAACATCAATTGAATCTACGTTACGAACATAGTATTGAACCCATCTGATTGTGTCAACAGAGTATGGGTTGAATTTGGTTAAAACTGGCAAACCCGCAGAACCAAAAGTTGAATCTTTGGGATCAAAAATACTTCCAACAACACACATAGATACGTGATCTTTTTCACCACCGCTGTATATAATTGCAGCATTGGTATCAGGCATAATCCAACGTACATAAGTTTTTGGATCACCTAACATTAATTCGTCTCCATATGCTTGTAGATAATTGTAATTGCCACCACCAGTTTCTTTTCCTCTACGAGTGGTATTCATTTTACGCAAGTCTTGTGCTCTCACTCCTGGATTCATGTCTTCAGCATGAATCTTACCTGTGTTTAAAGTTTGAGCGTCTGCAGAAACCGCTGCTAAAACTGTTAAACCAAAAAATAGTAATTTTTTCATTTCTATAACTTTTTGAATGTTTATCTATACGCAAATATACAAAATTTCCTATAGATACCACCAAAAGTATATCTGCTCAAATTTGAGTGACAATAAAATGACAATTCTTAAATATCGCCTAAAAATGGACGTAGAATAATCTCCTCCATAACTGTGGCTTCATTCATTCTCCAGGCAGTAAAAATCATCTCTGCAACATCTGTTGTTTTCATGAATCTCGATTCAGGCAATTCAACGCCAGCCCATGAATCTGTTAGGGTTGCGCCCGGCATTACCGATGAAACTGCGATCCCTTTTTCCATCCCTTCTAAGCGCAACGACTTAGAAAATCCATGCAAAGCAAACTTGGTTACAGAGTAACTTCCGCCTGCTGGATATGCTGTAAAACTAGCAATAGAACACATGTTAAAGATGTGAGATTTTGCGTTTTTTGCAAAAAAATTCCACAATTTCTTGGTGATATAATACGCTGAAAACAAATTTATGTCCATCATCTGTCGCATTTGATGGGGATCTTCCTCCATCATTTTCCCACCTAAAAATTGTCCTGCATTGTTTACCAAAACATGAATTTCAGGGTAAACTTTTAATACTTGTTCCGCAAATTGGTCACATGAAACTTGTTGAGACAAATCAGCTGCAAAAAAGGAACATTTAATTGAAAATTCAGATTCTAATAAGGCTTTAGTTTCTGATAATTTACCAAGATTGGTTCCTCCAATAAAGAGATCAAATCCTTCAGAAGCAAATTTTTTAGCAATTGCTAAGCCTATTCCTCGAGAAGCACCGGTGATAACTGCAACAGGATTATTCATCCTTCAAAAATGGCCACAAAAAACCATTAATCAAATGTTTTTTTATCAATCTTCTTCAGGCTCCTCTTTCGAATCAGCTTCAGGCTCATCTTCTTCAGCTTCCGCTTCAGCATCTTTACCCAATGGACGAATCATTTCATCCAGATCTTCCTCTGTTAAAATCTCCTTTGCCTTCGCACTTAACTTCACCAAGTAAATTCTATCTTCTGTCTCCAGTCTAACTGCAGTAACGATTTCTCCTTTAGAATTTGGGAAACGAACGGTATGCCCCGCAATTCCTTGAGGATAAGTTTCATTAAACAAGTTTAATAATTCAGGCGACAATTTAGAATAATCTGTAACAACTTTTAATTTGTTCTCCATAGCTGTAAATTCGGATGTAAAATTAACACTGAACAAACCTCTGTGGGAGATGGTTTATTCACATTTTTTAATTGAGTATTAAATTTTGTGCAACTTCAATAATTCACTGATAATGAAATAATCACACTGAATTCAAGCTCATTTTCTAGCTATCAATTGTGCAAAACAACTCGAAAAAAGCGTACTTACCCGTTCATACTCACCAAAAACTCGTTGTTGTCTTTGGTATTTTGCATGTATTTCAAGAAAGTATTCATGGCTTCTTCTGGGTTCATATCAGATAAATGATTTCTCAAAACCCACATTCTTTGTAGCGAAACTTTATCAATTAATAAGTCTTCTCTACGTGTACTTGAAGCCAAAATATCAATTGAAGGGAAAATACGTTTATTGGCCAATTTACGATCCAACTGCAATTCCATGTTACCCGTTCCTTTGAATTCCTCAAAAATAACCTCGTCCATTTTAGAACCCGTATCGGTTAAAGCCGTTGCAATGATGGTTAACGACCCACCGTTTTCGATATTTCTGGCAGCTCCGAAGAATCTTTTGGGTTTGTGCAAAGCGTTCGCATCTACACCACCCGACAATATCTTTCCTGAAGCAGGTTGCACGGTGTTATATGCTCTGGCCAATCGAGTTATTGAATCCAATAAAATCACCACATCATGTCCACATTCCACCAGTCTTTTGGCTTTTTCCAACACCATATTTGTGAGTTTTACATGCTTGTCGGCGGGTTCATCAAATGTACTTGCTACAACTTCCGCCCTCACACTTCTTGCCATGTCTGTAACTTCTTCAGGACGTTCATCTATTAGCAATACAATCATGTATACTTCCGGATGATTGGCAGCAATTGCGTTTGCAATTCCTTTTAACAACCATGTTTTACCGGTTTTCGGTTGCGCCACGATTAAGCCCCTTTGTCCTTTACCTATTGGTGAAACCAAATCGATAATTCGGTTTGGATAGTTTCTAGGGTTGTCGCACAAATTCAATTTTTCATCTGGGAAAAGTGGCGTTAAATGTTCAAATGCCACCCTGTCTCTCACTTCTTCAGGCGTTTTACCGTTCACAGAATCAATTTTCACCAAACAAAAATATTTTTCATTGTCTTTTGGGGGGCGAATGCTTCCGCGTATGGTATCACCCACTTTTAAACCATTTTGTTTGATCATGTAACCAGGCACATACACATCATCCGGAGAAGCCATATAATTATAATCTGGTGACCTCAAAAATCCGTAACCATCGGGCACGGTTTCTAAAACACCTTGAGTATATACAACCCCTTCCATTTCCATAAGTTGAGCAAGAATTTCTCTTTTTCTCTTCTCGTCTTCTGTTTCCTTTGGAGGTTGAGGCTTTTCTATTGGCTCTGTGCCTTCTGATTGAACCTCAGCTGATTTAACTTGGTTTTGCTGATTTCTATGTTGATTTTGTTGATTTTGTTGATTTTTATGAGGATGTTGATTGCGCTCTCTACGAGGATTTTCCACATTTTCACGATTTGGTGCTACAGAATTTGTTTTTGCATCAACATTATTAGATTGAGACTCAACAACTGCCCCTGTACCTTCTTGAACTTTCGGCTGTTTGTTTCTTCTCTCTCTAAAATTCCTGTTCTCTCTATTTTCAGAATTCTCAGATATTACATTTTTTGCACCTTCAATCTGATTTTCAGCAACCACCTCTTCTTCGCTGGGATTTACTCTTTTACGCTTTTCACGTCTTTCCCCTTGGTTAGATTGTTTAGTTTCTGAATTTTCTGTGATTTTATTCTTGGTAACTACCTCCGATGCTCCTTCTGATTTGGTTTCATTTGCAACATTTTCAATAGCAGCAATTAATTCTGGTTTTTTTAGTTTATCCGCTGCTTGAATTTCCAAAGCTGTAGCAAGTGTGCGTAAATCAGCAACACTCATTTTACCGAGATCCGGTGTATTTGTCATATCTTATTAAAAAAGAGAATAATGTTAGGATTATAAATAATGATTGGTTCCTTGATAGGAAAAATAGTTATGGTAAAAACCTAATAACTCCTCAAATCGTGTGCAATAATAACGGATAAATCAGACATCACAAAATTATTTGCATATTTTGCAATTCTTTAGCGTTTATTCTCCATTTAACTCGAACCTAATCATATTGTTCAAAAAAATATTGCTTTCTGTTATACCCCATATTTTTCAAGTTTTGTCGGGTCTCCACGCACATATCTTTCCAACCACAAACAAAAATCCTGGCCTCTGAACCAATGTCCTTCAAAATTCCTTCATAAACAGGATGCACATATCCCGTATATTCAGCATAGGTTTCGCGGCTAAATACAGGGTAAAAATGAAATTGAGGATATTGCTTTCGCCAAGATTCAATGTGATTTTGAAACAATTGATCTTGAATTATTCTATTACCAAACACCAAATGAACACTATTGGCACCAAGTTTCAATGCCCTATCAATCATGCTCAAAAACGGGGCAATACCTGTTCCGGTGCAAATAAAAATATTGCTAAAATTAGCATGTTCTTCATTATACACAAATTGACCTTGAGGCTCAGAAATTTCGAGAGTTTGACCCACCGACAACTGGAATAACCAAGGAGTAAAAATTCCTTTTTCATTTAAAGCAATGCACAATTCTAAGTAATTTAACCCAGGTAATGACGAAATTGAATAACTCCTAGTATTTTCAAATTCCGGTAAATCCTTACGAAACAATGTAATGAATTGACCTGGTAAAAAGTTAAAGATGCTACCATCTAAGGATTTCAGTACAAACCGCTTCACGCGATGTGATTCATCGATAATCTGGACAATTTCTACTAACACGTAACAAAAATACGACAAGGAACACTTATTTTCGCTTTTACAAATGATTTTCACTGTTTCATTCAAAATCAAGCGATTCATATTTGCTATTTTCATTTTAGGATCTTTTTTCGTTGCAAAAGCGAATCAGATTTTAATTCCCATGGATGAATCGCAGAAAAATCATTTAAAGTCTTATGGTATAGCATTTTGGCTTCTCGATAAACAAAAATCTGAAGTTACTTGGTTACTCAATTACCGTGGAGGTAGTTTTATGTCGCCATACAACAATCAATTAGAAACAGAGTGCAAAACACGAGGTGTAAGTTTTGAAGTGATATCGAATGCTGAAGCAAATGGCATTGAAAACACAATTGCCGACCCATCGGTAAACATGAACATGGTTAAATTGTTGAATGCGCCTAAAATTGCCGTTTATTCTCCCAAAACCAAACAACCATGGGATGATGCAGTTACTATGGTACTCACTTATGCGGAGATTCCATATACGGTAGTTTTTGATGATGAAGTTCTTGAGGGAAAATTATCGGAATACGATTGGCTGCATTTACACCACGAAGATTTTACTGGGCAATTCGGAAAGTTTTTCTCTTCTTACTCTACTGCACCTTGGTACCAAGCTGAAGTTAGAGAGGGCGAAAATATGGCCAAAAAACATGGGTTTAAGTCCGTTGCAGAACTAAAGAAAAATGTGGTATTCAAAATTAGAGATTTTTGTCTTGGCGGAGGGTTTTTATTTGCCATGTGCAGTGCAACGGATACATACGACATTGCCCTAGCCGCTCAAAACACAGACATTTGCGAGGTAATGTTCGATGGCGATCCAGCCGATCGAAATGCACAACAGAAACTTGATTTTAGCCAATGTTTTGCTTTCAAAAACTTCGTTTTAGAAGACGATCCATATATCTACGAATTTAGCAATATCGATGTGAACCCTCTTTCTCGATCTGTAACCGAAGAAACAGATTTGTTTACTTTGTTCGATTACTCAGCTAAATGGGATCTTATTCCAAGTATTTTGTGTCAAAACCATACCCGTACAATCAAAGGTTTTATGGGACAAACAACAGCCTTCAAAAAAGATTTGGTGAAAAGTGACGTTTTGGTGATGGGCGAAAATGCACTAATCAATGAAGCTCGATACATTCATGGCAGTATGGGAAAAGGTACTTGGACATTTTTTGGGGGACATGACCCTGAAGATTACCAACATTTGGTGGGTGAACAACCTACAGACTTGAACCTTCATCCAAACAGTCCTGGATACCGTTTGATATTGAACAACATACTTTTTCCTTCTGCTCAAAAAAACAAACAGAAAACTTAATGAATATCAGCTGGGAAGATTTCAGAAAACACATCCCTTTATTTTGCATTCTGTTGGTTGCAATTGCTCTGAGACTTTTTAAAATTTCAGAATTTCAATTTGATTCTGATGAACTCAGTGCCATTTTCAGGGCACAGAATGCTGCTACTTGGAAAGAGCATATTCAAAATGGTGTGCTTGTAGACGGTCATCCTGCGGGGGTTCAAACTTTTCTCTGGTTTTGGGTGAAACATATTTCCACGAGCCCACTCCCACTTAAATTTATCACATCCATTTTTGGACTATTGAATATTGTGTTGATTTACGCAATTTCAAGAAAAATATTCAATAAAAAATCTGCACTTTTCGCAAGTTTGGCAACAGCCACACTCTGGTGGCAAATAGATTTATCACTCTGGGTGAGACCTTATATTTTCGGCCAATTTTTTGTTTTACTCGCCTTGCGGATTTTGTATTCCGAACTAAACAATTCAAAAAAATGGCTGATGTTGGCTGCTTCAATTGCAGGGTCTTTTTATGTGCATCATTTCGCTTTTTTAACCGTTATGGTTTGCGTTTCGGCAATTTTCATCTTGCATCAGACAAAACGACATGCCATACTCAAAGCCTTGGGAATATTCACTCTTTTGGCAATTCCTCAGATTTCCATTTTTACAGCACAGCTGAAAATTGGCGGTCTGGATTGGTTAGGCAAACCTAGCCCCGATTTCTTCTGGAATCATTTACTGTTTATTTTCAATCATTCCATTTTAGGACTCAGTTTGATTTTTATTATGGTTGTTGTTGGATTCTATTATTCGGCAAAAACATCTATTTATTCAAATTTAAAAACGGCCATCTTGTTTCTCATTTTATGGTTCGTTCCAATGTTGATTGGTTATGTTTATTCTCTGTTGTTTAAACCTGTATTGCAAAACAATGTTTTGTTTTTTTCTTACCCATTGTTCGTTATGGGCATCGGATATTTCTTTCAAAATTTGCCCAAATGGTTGTTTTGGTCTTTTCAATTTGCCTTTTTAACACTGTTCTTGTTCCAACTTGGATTCACTAAAAAACGATATTCTGTTGAGATCAATGAAGTTTATTTCAAGCAAATTGAAAAACTCAACTCCGTAAATCCAACCTTTACCCTCTCGATGATTGACGGACCGATGGACGTCTTTTTGTACCATCAAAAAAATGTAAATCCTTCTCACAATGCATTGCGAAATGAAAACGTATGGAACATTTCTGAGGGATTTTCATATCAAAAGCTATTTGAAATCATAGAGAACAAAGAATCAAAGTACAAACAACTCTTGTTGCTCACTAATTCGGGCACACGTCCAGAAATACGGCCCCTATTGTATTATCAATTGAACGGACAATATGTCCCTCAAAATTTCATAGGAGGTCAAATTGACAATTTTATTTTTAGAAATTCACAGCAAAAATCTGATTTCCTATCAAAATCCTCAGACCATTCACCACTCAAATTGTTAAAATCTTTGACACTCCAAAACAATGAATGTGCCTTTCTGGAATTTGGAAAAAACATCAATCGCAATGATTTATATTTCATTGCATTAGACCATTTTGACACAACAAAAAAACTCAGCATTGTTACTGCAATTGTGAACAATCGTGTCAATGGAAAAACATCTGAGCAAATTGACTGGAGATCAAGTTCTTGTAACGAATATTGGAAGGCAGGATTCAAAAATGCCTATCACGCAGTAAAATTGTCTGATATACCGCTTTGGAATACTGAAAGTCAGATAAGAATTGGTATCGAAGGTAAAGTTACGTCAACCGATTCATACAAAATCAATGTGTATCAATTTATAGGAAACCCATACCAGTACGGAATTTACTGAGATTTCGGACCTTAATTATTTGGGCTTTACGATGGTAAAAACCCTAGATAAGTTAAATCCAAATTTAATGCCATAGGTATCCCAACTTTCTCTCGTTCTAGTAATAAATTGTGCTTCATTCAAACCCAAACTGTTAGTCAAATGAAATTGGAAAACATGTCCACCCGTTTCAACGTCAAATCCCACAGAAAAACTATTTTTCAAATATTCATTGTTAGTGAGCACAGGAATGTATTCCAAATTCATGGTGGTTCTTGGGGTAATTTTTTGACGCATACCAATTCCCAAAGCAATGTAAGACACAGTTGTACCATTGAATGTATTGAGACCATATTCGTTGCCCCATACAACAGTTGGGGAAAACTGAAAACTAAATCCTTCAGACACCTTTTTACCAATAATCAACTGAGCGGTATGGGTTAAACGAGCCGGCAGGTCTAATTGATCATAATCACTGCCAATTTTGTTTTCAACGCCGTAAAATAACAAGGCAGAAACAGGCATGTGATTGCCTCTTTTTTGCCTTAAAAATCTGTATTTGAAGTATGCATCTACGTTTTTCACAGAACTTAAATTGCTACGACCTATTCCTACCATTAAATTAGGGGTAACGCCGTATTCTCCACCAAAACGGATTGTCGCATTATCTAATCCAAATGCATTTACTGGACCTTGATTGATAGAACCAAAACGGTGGTACATCTTAAAATCCAATACTCCTGCTCCTAACATTTCGAGGCTTTGCAGATTTACAACTTTGGTTGTTTTAAATGCAAAATCAACGTATTGATCCGCTTCTACTTTAGGTTCATCGGCCAATAAATCTTCGTCTTGAGCAACCAAACTTAATGGGCTAAACAATAACACGAAATATACCAGATTCTTTAAAAATCCTTTTACCATCTTCTTACGATATTAAAACCCAAACAGAATTGAGAAAAATCCATAACTGGTTGATCAACAGCCATGATGTATGCCTCATTTAAACTTCTTGTATTCGAAAAACTCAATTGAAATACATGCTTTGGCGTGTAATATTCAACGCCCAAACCAAAGGATGGTTTTACATTTTGAGGGACATTGACTGAGGTTTCAATGATTTTACTTCCTTCAAGAGTCAAATAAACCTTCGGAATAACCTTTGCCCTTACATAGGCCGATACAACATAGATATCATTATCATCGGTACTCAACTCTACCAAATTTTTATGAACTAATGTTGGAGATATACCAATAAACAGAAAATCTTTCACTTTAAACGATGCCAATAAAGTATGCACATAATTGATTCTGTGAGAAAAGAAAAAAGGTTTTAATCCCCATGTATTTTCTTCTCTTCCATCTACCATCATGTCGGCCAAATAAGTCAATGTAAACGGTGAAATGCTGTTCCCAATTAATCTATATTTACCATAAACATTATAGGTTTTATTGAGGCTGCTTCTTCCAATTCCCGCAGTTAAATTGTTTGTGATACCGTAATCGATTCCCAATCTCATGCTACTGAGATTGTCAATTCCCCATAAATTATCTATTCCAGTGTTCAACGCACCAAATCTGTGCTGAATACTCACTTCTAAACTTCCCTTGGGTAAAACCGCTGAACTTTGGAAATTAATGATTCTGTTGCTCTTGATGTGGATTGGTAAATCTGTTAAAGGCAAATAATTGATATCTGTTTCTGTCAACAACAATAACTTTGCTGAATCATTTTTACCATCAAATTCACATTTCGCATTGCTCAAGTTGCTTACAAACAACAATATTGCAACAAAAAAACATTTTGAATTCATCATTGTACCATCCCCCCTTTGATCCAAGCGTCTAATTTTGACAATTGACAATTGTTCCACTTTGAACCACCTTTCGGCATATTGGATGCCGATCCATCCTGTTTTACACTGCCAACGAATTTACCATTGTTGATACAATCTACCACGGTATTATAATCATGTAGTGATATTCCAGCAGATGGATTGGTTGCACCATGGCATCCAACACATGACTGATTAATAATTACAGAAATATCTTTTGTGTAAGTTAATCCATTGGTAACACAGGGACTATTTCCGTATAAATCTTCCTGCTTGTCATAATAGCAAGAAGAAAAAACAGTTATTACGGTCAATATCCCTAAAAATAATAATCTTATTTTAGTCATTTTGACAGCCATTTTTAATCCACTTCTGAAGTTGGGTAATCTGACAATTTGTTAATCTAGGGGAACCATAAGGAGGCATTGGGCTATATCCATTTTGGCTGGTAAGTGAGCCAATTAAACGACCATTTAAAGCCACCGTTTTAACCCCAGCGTGGTTTGATAAATCAATTTGTGCAGATGCATTGCTTCCTGAGTGGCATCCTGTACAATTTGACATAATTTTGGTTACTGCAGCACTGTAAGTGTATACGTTAGAATCGCATTGAACAGTGCAGTTTGTGCCATTTTTTGCACCAGCTGCAATCCAAGATTTCAAGTAAGACTTCTGCTCTCTTGTAAGAGAACCATTGGGTGGCATTTCTCCGTCAACAATCACTTCCCAAATTTCAGATCCGTCGGGATTTCCGGGTTTTATGCCTTTTTTCAAGATAGCATTGTAATTTGAGAGATCATATTTATCCGCGGCTGTAACTGCATCATGGCAACCAGACATTGCACAATTTGAAACGAAAATGGGCAAAATATCGCGCTCAAAGCAAATACTATCACCATTGATAACTTCTAAATTCTCATGTTTGCACGATTGCAAACCAATTGTTAGAATTGCAATTACTCCGATTACCGGAAGAATGATTTTTTTCATTTATTTCTTCTTTTTAGGCACCAAATTGCAGTTTACTTTGATTGCAATTGCGTTTGATATAGAATTGACGTTGTTTTTGGGAATTTTAACGCCATAATCAGAACACAAAATGTTGAAATTTGCCAACAAATTGATTGTATTGCCTTTCACTGTTATTTTCCCCGGAACTGTTACCTCTTTTGTAACACCGTGCATCTCCAACGTTCCTTCTGCCACAACATCATAAACCCCATCTGCATTAAACTTCACTGCCGATAGATCTTTAATTTTACCCTTAAAAGTACTATTCGGAAAAGTTGCCGATTCCATGTAATTCTCTTGAAAATGTGTTTGCATCAATGCTTTTTCAAATTGAAATGAATTTACAGGAACTTTGAATTGTATAACCCCTTTATCTGCAGATACGGCAGCAGAAACCTGGTTGTTTTGTGCAGAAAATTCTTCAAATTTGGTTGTACTCACAAAATCAACATTTCCAGTTGAAGTAGAATAAACCTGTGCATTCAAGGTCATTCCGACCAACAAGAGCACCGCGAAAACAGTTATTTTTTTCATAATCAATTATTTTTTTAAATCACAACGGGTAAAATTCAACACTACTTCAGACAATAAATCATCTTCAGATTCCGGTTTTGTTACACCACTGCACTCGCATTGTAATTTCACTTTATCTCCAGCTACCACTTTGCCTAACACCTCCAAATTGGACTCATGGAAATTTGCATTTATAACAAAATCTTCAACCCCACTTTTGAGAACCAAGGTTTTTGAGCGTCCGTTTTCAGCGATACTTTCAATTTCCGCATCAAATTCAATTGATTTACCTGTGTATTTTGCGCTAAATTTAGGCGCATCCAATGAATTCGATTCTTTAATGACCTCGCTTAAATTCATGGTGAAATCAGGTGTTCCATCACTCACAAATTCTGATGGTTTCGTGTATAAATAATACCCAATTGCTCCGCCAATCAACAACAACGCTAATACTCCGAATATAATTTTTTTCATAATCAATAAAATAAGTTCAAATATTTCTTGAAATTTGTATTCGTTATTACAAATCACAATGTACTACTACAACAACAAATATAATACCAAATTATTGCAAATCTTTGTAAGTATATTTTTTGCATTTTCCACAATTTCTGGACTAAAGGCACAGAGAAACATAGAAATTCATACCGCAAAAAAAATCTATGTAGCTGATACTCAAATGAACACCGTTGAAGCCATTGCCATACAGGGGGGTATGATTCAACAAACGGGCAGTTTAATTGACTTACAAAAAAAATTCAGCTCAGCGAAAATCATCAAGCACAAAGGCTATCTTTATCCAGGATTCATTGATGCCCATTGCCATTTCCTCGCATATTGCAGGGGCACAAAGGAATTGAATGTTTTTGGAGTTAAAAGTCCCTCTAAAATTGCCAAAATGGCAAAAAAGTTTTCAAAAAAAACAAACCGTCAATGGGTTGTTGGCCGTGGTTGGGATCAAAATTTATGGGACAATCATAACTTTCCTACCAAAGAAATGCTCGACCAAGCAGTCAATAAAAAACCTGTTTGTTTGTCGAGGGTCGATGGACATGCTGTTTGGATCAATTCAAAAGCCATTGAAGTTTTAAAATTGAACTTAGATACAAACATTTTAGGAGGTGAAATTGTAAAAGATAAGTCAGGTAAGCCAACCGGTATTTTTATTGACAATGCTGCTGATTGGATTACTTCACAAATTCCAAAACTAGATGAAGAAACTCTTTCGCAAGCTGTAAAAAAAGGGCTGCAACAGGTTTACGCCAACGGACTCACCACCATTGATGAAGCCGGTTTAGATTATTCCGATATTCTATTCATCGATAAACTTCAAAAAAGCAATCAATTCCATCTACGGGTTTATGCCATGTTGAGTTTCAATCCTGAAAACATTCAAATTACCATGTCTCAAAATCCTTTTTTCGACCATCCAACGTTAAATGTTCGTAGCATGAAGTTTTATTTAGACGGTGCTCTCGGATCGCGAGGCGCCTTGTTGAAACATGATTATTGCGACAGGAATGGTCATCGTGGATTACAACTCATGAAAATGAGTGATTTGGAATTGTGGAGCGCAATATTGTTGCAAAAAAATTATCAAGTTTGTGTACACGCAATTGGAGATAGCGCCAACTCATTATTATTGAAAAGTTATAAGAAATTAATTCCAAACGATGCCAATCTTCGTTGGAGAATCGAACATGCACAAATTGTTTCTCCTAAGGAAATGAAAATTTTCAACGAAAAACACATCATTCCAAGCGTTCAACCTACACATGCAACATCGGATGCTCCTTGGGCGCTCAATAGACTTTGCTTTGATACTACTTCTGTCAAAAAATCAATTCATGGCAATCCAATTACAGGTGTTTACGGTTATAAAAATTTACTAAATAACGCCAAAATATTGGCATTGGGAACAGATTTCCCCGTTGAAAACATCTCAACTTTGGCTACGTTCTATGCTGCCACCCAACGAAAAGACATTGCCGGAACATTAAAAGTTCCATTTTTACCAAAACAAGCCATTTCTAGAAAAGAAGCCCTACTAGGAATGACACTTTGGGCTGCTTATTCCAATTTTGAAGACCACATTAAAGGTAGTTTAGAAACGGGGAAATTTGCAGATTTCGTAGAACTGGATTCAGATCTTCTCGAAGCAGAACCCATTGTCCTTCAAAAAGCAAAAATTCTAAAAACATATATCAACGGCCAACTGGTTTGGGAAATGTGACATTTGTCATTTTAATACATAAACAAAAAATCGAATTTTGAAACAAATGAACAAATTCTCTCTCTCTGTCATTTCAATTTTTATTGTGATTTCAATTGGCTGCAAGAACAAAGTGGAATCCATAAAATTAACCAAAACAGACATCGTTGAATCCGTTTATGCAAGTGCTAAAATAAAAGCTGTAAATCAATATAGCCAAAGACTTACTATCGGCGGAAAATTAATTAAATACTTGGTTAGTGAAGGCGATTTGGTAATGAGTGGGCAACCTTTAGCTTTGTTAGAGAACACTTCACCAGAATTGACTGTAAGAAATGCCGAAATGGCGCTTCAAATCACTGAGGAAAATCAGAAACAATTGAATGAATTGTCGTTACAAACCAACAGTGCCAAAAATCAAATGCAATTTGATTCTGTAAATTATAAAAAACAGTTCAATTTATTCAAAAAAGACATAGGCACTCAAAATCAATTGGATGCCTTCAAATTAAAGTACGAAACAAGTAAGAATCTTTATTGGGGAATCAAAGAACGCTTGGAAGCACAGCGACAAATTGTCCGTAGGTCAAAAGAGCAAGCAAAAAACAACTTAGACATTGCTCGAAAAAATAATTCGGATTTCACCATCACAAGTTACATCGATGGAAAAATATATTCCTTGCCTTATAAAATGGGTGAAACCGTTGTACCTCAACAAGAATTTGCGATCATTGGAGATGCCAATAGATTTTATTTAGAGATGGAAATAGACGAGGCAGAAATTTCTAAAATTAAAATTGGACAAACAGTCATTGTGAAGTTGGAAGCCTATTCTGAAGTGTTCAAAGCAAGAATTTCTAACATTCACCCTGCACTAGATTCCAAAACTCAATCTTTTAAAATTGAGGGTATTTTTGAGGGACAAACCCCGGTTTTTTACCCTGGATTAACGGCTGAAGCCAATATTGTCACAAACACTAAAAAGGATGCCCATGTGATTCCGTTAACATATTTAATTGATAACAAATATGTTAAAACTGCCAATGGCAACATTGAAGTAAAAACGGGTTTGAGGAATTTTACCCATATTGAAATAGTGGGTGGAATTGACAGTGGCACTGAAATTTTGAAACCTTAATGGCCAATTCTGTACTTTTCACCATTGCAAAGACCCATTTATGGGCCAGAAAAAAGCAATCTGCCATTGCTGCATTAGGCGTTACTTTTGGCATTGGTACTTTTATCATTTTGGTTAGTTTTATGACGGGATTAAATGGATTGTTGGATGGACTGATTTTAAACAGGACACCTCATATTCGCATTTACAATGAAATTAAACCCAGTAAACAACAACCCATAGACCTTGACCGCAATTATAAGCGTTCAATGAATGTGGTTCATTCTATTAAGCCCAAAAACTCTCAAGCCAGTGTTTTAAACAACCAAGGAATCATGAATGCCCTTCGGGCAGATAAAAGAGTAAAAGGCGTTACGCCACAGGTTTCTACACGTATTTTTTACCAATCTGGCAGCATTCTGTTAAATGGAAACCTTATTGGTATTGATGTTTTAGAAGAAACTAGATTGTACAACTTCCAACAATATATTGTAAATGGATTACCACAAGATTTGGTGAGTACCGATAATGGGGTAATTTTGGGAATTGGAGTAGCTGAAAAATTATCGCTAAAGGTGGGTGACTATGTTCAAATGGTTACACAAAATGGCTCAATCATTCGGTTAAAAATTGTGGGATTTTTTCAAAGTGGATTGGCCGATATCGACAAATTACAAAGTTATACCAACATTAAAACTGCTCAAAAAGCAGCGGGAGAAGCGAGCAATTACATCACCGATATCAGCGTTAAACTATTTGATATTGAATTGGCGAAACCAATGACCGATGAAATCACACATAACCACCCAGAAATCAATGCCGTAGATATTAAAACTGCCAATGCACAATTCGAAACGGGCACATCTGTGAGAAACATTATTACCTATGCGGTGTCAATTACGCTGCTCATTGTGGCAGGCTTTGGAATCTACAATATTTTAAACATGATGATTTATGAAAAAATGGCCGATATCGCCATTTTAAAAGCAACTGGATTCTCTGGTTTCGATGTTAAAAAAATCTTCATTTTTGAAGCACTGCTCATTGGCATTGTTGGGGGCATTTTAGGCTTAATTATGGGGCTTGCTGTATCTTATTTGATCAGTATTTCTCCTTTTGAAACTCAAGCCATTCCAACCATTAAAACTTTTCCTGTAAATTTTAATCCATTGTATTACTTGATTGGTTCTGTTTTTGCCATAGTAACAACCTTTTTTGCCGGTTACTTACCCGCCAGAAAGGCCAGTAAAATTGATCCAGTTGAAATAATTAGGGGACAATAACCATGAATCCATTAATTCAAGTAAAAAACGTCAACAAATATTTCCATGACCCAATAGACATTCAGGTGTTGAAAAACATTTCACTGTCTGTTAACCAGGGTGAATTTGTTTCAATTATGGGAAAATCTGGTTGTGGTAAAAGTACGTTGTTGTACATTTTGAGTACGATGGACACCGATTACATGGGTGAAATCTATTTGAACAATGAGCTACTCAGTGGAATGACAGCCAATCAATTGGCGGTTGTGAGAAATGAACATATTGGTTTTGTTTTCCAATTTCATTATTTACTTCCTGAATTTTCTGTTCTTCACAATGTTATGATGCCTGCTTTAAAACTTGGCAAAAAAAGTCCAGAAGAGATTGAGCACGACGCTCTTTCAAAGCTGAAGTTGCTCGACATAGAAGATCAGGCGTTAAAGATGGCTTCTCAAATTTCTGGGGGACAAAAGCAGCGAGTTGCAATTGCGCGCGCACTGATAAATAACCCGAGTATTATCATGGGCGATGAACCTACGGGGAATTTGGATTCCAAGAATGCGTCTATGGTATTCGACATTTTCAAGGAGTTGACACATGAATTCAATACTTCGTTATTGATTGTAACACACGATCCCGATTTTGCCTCTAAAACAGATAGGATTATCGAAATGGCTGATGGTGAAATCGTTAGGCAATAATGAATTTTGCCTAATGTTTTTTTCAAAGATTATTTGAATTTGAATATAAATTTCACTATCTTTGCATCCCTGTAAAAGGTCGGATGGCCGAGCGGCTAGGCACGGGTCTGCAAAACCCTTTACAGCGGTTCGAATCCGCTTCCGACCTCAAAAAAAAGCTCCTTTTAGGAGCTTTTTTTATGATATGGTTATTATACTATTTGAGTCTTGCAAATCTGCGAGAGTACATGAATATAACAACTAATCCTAGAAAGTCACACAACAAATCCAACCACTCTGCGCTTCTTCCCCAATTTAATTTCCATTGTAAGAGTTCAATGATTGCTCCCAAAATTGTGGCAATACCAATAAAGTATAATGCTTGTATATTTTTATGAGCCAATGTATCATTGGTTAAAGCATTGTTACCAACAGAGGATTGTTTTGTTAAAAAGGTTAAGTCAAAAATGACATACCAAATGGCCCAAAAGGTAAAATGTGCAATTTTATCGGGATGGAGGTTTTCGAGCCAAATTGGAAAACTTGACCCACTGTGAGATTTGGGTTTTAGGGTAAGGAATAAAATAAAAAATCCCCACAAAATTGTGGGGATTAGTTTGATTGTTTTATGCATTTAAATCACAAATTACGCACCAATTAAGGCTTTGTAGTCTGCAGCGCTCAATAAACCATCTACTTCTGAAGGGTTGGTCAAGTTGATTTTCACCATCCAACCATCTCCATAAGGATCAGAGTTAACAGACTCAGGGCTGTTATCTAAACCAGCATTCACTTCAGTGATTTCACCACTTACAGGCATAAACAATTCGCTTACGGTTTTTACCGCTTCTACGCTACCAAACATAGCATGAGCGTCTAATGTTTCACCTTCAGTTGCGATATCTACGAAAACGATATCACCCAATTCACTTTGAGCAAAATCAGTAATTCCTACTGTTGCAGTGTTTCCCTCAACCAAAATCCACTCGTGATCTTTGGTATATTTTA
>CAZBMF010000022.1:0-30268 GCA_964492925.1 uncultured Rhizobium sp.
TACAACGTTAATTTTATCGTCTAATTTCAATACCTCTTCTGGGTGATTGATTCTACCCCAGCTAATATCGGTAATGTGCAACAAACCATCAATTCCACCTAAGTCAACAAATACACCGAAACTTGTCATGTTTTTCACAACACCTTCTAATACTTGTCCTTTTTCTAGGCGAGACAAAATCTCAGATTTTTGAGCTTCAATATCGTCTTCAATCAATGCTTTGTGTGATACTACTACGTTTTTGTAAACATCATTGATTTTCACAATTTTGAAATCCATGTTTTTACCAACGTATTGGTCGTAATCTCTAACAGGTTTTGTATCAATTTGAGAACCTGGCAAGAAAGTATCAATGCTAAATACATCAACTACCAATCCACCTTTAGTTCTAGAACGAACGTATCCAGTTACAACAACATCTTTTTCATGAGCTTCAACAATTTTCTCCCATGCAGTTTCTTGCAATGCTTTTCTTCTGCTTAGGATCAATTGACCCATTCTGTCTTCAGCAACGTCTACAAATACTTCAACCTCATCTCCTACAGCCAATTCAGGTCTGTCTCTGAATTCTTGGCGTGGAACCAATCCATCACTCTTGAATCCAATGTTTACTACAACGTCTTTTTCGTTGATAGCAACAACTTTACCTTTTACCACTTGTTTTTCAACAACTGGGCTGAAAGTTTTAGAATAAGAATCTTCTAGTTTGTTTCTCTCTTCTTTTGAGTAAGATTGAAATCCTGCGTCGTCGGCATCCCAGTCGAAATCATCGTGGGCTGCAACTTTTGGAGTAGCTTTAGTTTTTGCCGCTACTTCAGAAACTGCTTGTGTTTCTTCAATGTTGTTTTCGTTTTTTTCGTTTGTCAATTTAAGGGTTCCTCCTTTGAAAGTGCGCAAATTTAGATGTTAGAATGGACAATTCCTAATGAATTATTTGCATTTTTCACAATTCAATCGTTTGTCCACGTTGAAGTAAGCTTTTTTGTGCCGCCTCCAAAATTGTAACTACATTCAAACCACTTTCTGCACTTGCCAATGGTACCTTCTTTTCTACTATGCTCGCAATGAAATCTTCCGCTACCCCTTTTAAGGCTTCCATTTGTGGTAATTTCGGTATGTAAATATCCCCAAACCTATAGTCAATCAACCATTTGTGCATATCCTCCGGACTACTTACCGAAAACCCACTGTCGTAAATTTTGATCTTTTCCGTTGGCTCAACATCATCATAAATCACCATTTTGTTGCTTCCACCAATTAATGTTTTTCTGATTTTCACAGGACTTATCCAACTTGAAGTTATGTGAGCAAACGTATCATCCTCAAAAAATAATGAAATATAAGCCAAGTTCTCTATGCCCATTTTGGTATGCGCCACTCCAGTTGCGCTCACTGCTACCGGTTTTTTACCCCCAGAAATGTAATCAAAGATCGACAAATCATGTACCGCCAAATCCCAAATCACGCTCCAATTTGGGTTAAACAATCCCAAATTAATTCGCGTACTATCAAAATATTGCAATTTGCCTAGTTCACCAGAATCAATAACTTCTTTAATTTTTTGAACCGCACCCGTGTACAAAAATGTATGATCAACCATCAAACTCAACCCACGCGATCCAGCAATATCCATCAATTCTAGTACCTCTGCCCTGCTTGTAGCCAATGGTTTTTCTACCAATACATGTTTATTTTTCTCTAAGGCTTTCTTTGCCAATGTATAATGTGTGTTGATAGGTGTGGCCAAAACAACTGCATCAATTTCTGAATCATTAAAGATTTCTTCCGCATCCTTGAACAACAGAACTTGGGGATAAAGTTGATGAATTCTTTTCAATCTTGAATCATCAAAATCGGCTACAGCCCTAACTTCAACGTTTTTTACCGATTGGAAATTCCTCACCAAATTTGGACCCCAATATCCTAATCCTATAATTCCTACTTTGATCATAATTATTCTGCAAATTAAAAAGAATATTATCCAATAAGCGAAGTTTTCTTATGTTTGCTGTTAAATTATGGCAAAGAAGACACAGAATTCACCTGAAACGAAAAGCACTAGCAGTAAAATGACGTTTTCAATGGGTTACTTTCATGCAAGTCAAAATCCAACAAATGATACATTTACTCAAATAAATTATCTCTCTCCTAAATTTGGGAAAGAAATGCTCGAAGATTTGATTTCTCAAGATTCAGATTTGTTTGTTTTGGCTTTTTCAGCAACGTCCGTAAAATCAAACGTACTTACTAAGGCCATCGGTCAAATTCCAACTTCATTTAAACAAGGAAGTTATTTTGTGGTTTCTTCTTTTGTTAAAAGTAAATTTTGGAGGGACATGCTCTTCGGGGCAAATGCCACACACGATTTATCTCATTTCTTAGTTGCCGATAAAGAAACGCTACAGAGAATGTTTGACCAATCTTATGTCCCTCAAAATGAAAAAGAAGTGGTTTACCTTGCCGAAAAATCTTGTGCAAAAGAACATATCATTCAAATTGATTCGCAAGTGGCTCCTAAAACTCCTGTCTTGGTAGATATTAAATATAAATTCAATACCACCCTCAATTTTTATTTCAAGTCATTCAGCAATTTATCGAAAACAGCCTTTATAATCTTATCCATTTTGGGCATGTTCTTGATGACAAACATGAGCAAAACTGCGGGAATTTCAGGTGACGAATTCACACAATATGAATATTCAAAATTAACAGCCAACTTTTATTTGGATAAAATTGGACAATCGATTCCTATCGATACGAACCTACTCAAGGGACAAAAAATGAAGACCTTGGCGGCGGCCTATCAAAACGAAGGCGTGAACACAGCAACTTTGGTTGATCCTGAAAAAGTAATGCACCTTTACGGTTCAAGTTTTGATACATTCACCACAATTTTAGCTCATTTTGTTGGGGTAGATGATTATATGAATTTTAGACATTTTTGGAATGCTATTTTCGGATTTTTCATCATGTTCTATGGTGCATTGATTGTAAGAAGGCTCACAAAAGGTAGTTGGTTTTGGGCTTGTATCGGATTGGTAATATTGATTTTAACACCAAGATTGTTGGGTGAATCTTTAAACAACCCTAAAGACGTACCATTTGCGTTGGGTTATGTGATGTCGCTATATTATGCCATTAAATTATTTGCGAATTTTCCAAATTTTAGATGGTCTACAGTATTAGGACTGGTTTTGGGAACAGCTTTGGGCATAAGCATCCGTATTGGAGGTTTGCTTTCAATAGCCATTTTCATCATGCATGCTGGATTTAAATTCATTGAATCAATTGGATTTGACCAATTTATAAAACTGCGCTGGAACAAATTTGGAAAATGGTTTGTTTGGATTTTGGGACTTTCACTAGCCAGTTACTTATTTGGTATCTATTTTTGGCCTTATGGATGGGATCAACCATTTACAAATCCTTTCCTTGCCTTGAAATCGTTCACCAATTACGCAGGAAGCATTCGTCAGTTATTTGAAGGAAAAATGTACGATTCAGACATGCTTCCTTCCTATTACCTCACAAAATATGTTTGGATAACTTTACCATTGGTGAGTTTAATTGGATTGGCATTGTTTGTCATCACCAGCATCATCAAAAGAAAAGAATTTACCTTGGAAGAATTCTTGATGATCTTTGCGGCTGTATTTCCAATTTTCTACATCTTTATTAACCACTCTCAAGTTTACGGTGGATTAAGACAAATATTGTTCACCATTCCATGTTTTGTGGTTGTTGGTGTGGTTGGATACGCAAAATTGCAAAAAATTATACGTTTAAAATTCCCAATTACTGCGGTTTTGGCGTTGGTTATTTCATTATTACCAGCAAAATTCATCATGGCCAATACAACTTTAAGTTACATCTATTTTAATGAAATAGTAGGTAATACAGAAGGCGCTTACGGACAATATGAAATGGACTATTATTTAGCAGGCTTGCGTCAAAGTTCAGAATGGTTTCTAGAAAATGTGGCCAGAAAAAATCCAAATAAGAAATTTGAAGTCCTTACTTATGGAATGGACCAAGTGAAATATTATTGCCGAAACGACAAAAATGTGCATGTTGGATATACCAGATTTGATGATCGTGGTTCAAAAATGTGGGATTATGCTATTTTCTATAATGCATACTTTGATCAAGGAAGACTTAAATCTGGGGAATTTCCGCCAAAAGGAACAGTATTTTCTCCTCTTGTTAATGGTAAACCCGTTGGTTGTGTGATTCAGCGTCCTAGTATGGTCAATTTTGAAGGAATTAGAGCCATTGAAAAAGAAGGAAATTTCAGATTGGGTATAGAAAAGCTAAAAGAATATATTAGCATTGACCCTATTTCATCTGAATCATGGTTTTATATGTCCACGGCATACGCAAATATGGGAAATTTGGATTCGGCAATTCTTTGTGCCAAGAAAAGTGTTGAAAGCTATCCGGAGTACAGCAAAGGATTGTTTGCGCTGCACCAATTTTACATGAATCAGAAAAAATATGATGAGGCTATCAAAGTCATGAATCAATATTTGGATGCACGTCCTGCCGATGCTGAAGGATACCTAATGAAAGCGCAATCTTTATTAGCCAAACAAGATGACAAAACAATGGAAACTGTGAATAAAGCCGTTGAATTGAGTCCACTAGACAGCCGTAGTTATGCAATTGGAGCCCAATATTATCAATTAAAGAAGGATGAATTAAACTTTAAACAATGGTACCAGGCTTACATGTTGAATCAGGCAAAATCTCAACAAGATCAACAAGCCAGTTTGGAATCTATCCGCATCATCTACGAAGGAATTACAGGAATGTCTGCCGATGAATTCGATGCCAAATTTTTACAACAACAATAAAAAGTAAAAGTAAATAGCATAAAAAAAGGGGCCTTGCCCCTTTTTTTATGCTTATAAGTCAATGAATCGTTGAATCAAATCCAATAGATTTCCTTTTTTATCGGCAAAAAATTGTCCTTTTTCATTTTTGCCAATTGTAGAAGCTTCTACATTTAAATCGTGTTCATAGAAAAAGAGAACATTATTTTCAAAAGCCCACTCATTTACCTCACTTCTTTCCTGCATGGTTATCAATGGTTGAATGTCATAAGACATCACATAGTTAGCGGGAATATGAGCTGCAGACGGGTACAAATCAGCACAGAACATGATTTTTCGTCCTTCAGGAGTATGAATCACCGGTGCAATCATTCCTATGGTATGTCCATTAAACACTTTTATTTCAATCACATCGGCCAAAAAATCTCCCTCATTTACAAAATTGAGTTTTCCGGATTGTTGTATCAATTCAAAATTCTCTTTCAAAAAGGATGCCTTTTCGCGAGGGTTTGGATTGTTTGCGTGTTTCCAATGAGATTCTGTTAAATGATGAACAGCATTAGGAAAGGCTAGTCTTAATTGATCGTTTTCTCCTTTTTCAACCACACCACCACAATGGTCAAAATGCAAATGTGTTAGCAATACATCGGTAATTTCAGATGAATCCACTCCCAAAGATTGCAATGATGAATTCAATGAATAATCACCGTTTAATAAATAGTGTGAAAAGAATTTTTCAGATTGCTTGTTACCAATTCCGGCATCAATTAAAATTTTTCTTTGACCAACTTCAACAAGCAAACAACGCATGGCCCAGTTGCACAAATTATTTTCATCAGGCGGATTTACTTTTTGCCAAATAGATTTAGGAACTACGCCAAACATGGCACCGCCATCTAATTTGAAGTTACCTGAATGCACAACGCTAATTTTCATACTAAAAATCTCCGTAAACGTCTGTAAGCGCTTCAAAACCAGATTCTGTAATCAAAACAGTGTGCTCAAATTGCGCACTCAATTTTCCGTCAATCGTGCGGGCTGTCCATCCGTCTTTTCTATCAATTTTACATCTGGCTTTTCCCGCATTGATCATAGGTTCAATGGTGAATATCATGCCTGGTTTAAGTATTGGTCCCGTGTTTTTATCGGCAATATGCGATACATCGGGTTCTTCATGGAATTTTATCCCTACCCCATGACCACAAAATTCGTAAACCACGCTATATCCATGCTTGTGAGCATGTTCAGCAATATGATAACCAATATTGTTCAAATGATTGCCGGGAAAACACTGTTCCAAGCCAATTCGCAAACATTCTTTGGTGGTATCAACTAATTTCTTTGCATAATCACTTGGTTCACCTACATAGTACATTTTACACGTATCGCCGAAGTAACCATCTAAAATGGTTGTAACGTCAATATTCACTATATCACCAAATTCAAGCGCAGTGTCGTTAGGAACTCCGTGACAAATCACATCATTGGGAGAAATGCAGCAAGAATGTTTAAATCCTCTGTAACCTTTGGTAGCAGGAACAGCGCCCTTACTTCTTACAAATTCTTCGCAAATTCGATCAAGTTCAATGGTTTTCACTCCAGGCTTGATGAATTGTTCCATGTATTTTAGTGTTTCAGCAGCCAAATGAGAACTCTTGCGAATACCTTCGATTTGCTCTGGTGTTTTAATTTTAATTGCCATGTTTTAGTTTTTTTCTGCAATTGCACGGATAACATCTTGTTTTGTGATAATATGCCAATTTCCTGCCATATCCATCATCAATACAGCACTATTTTGTTTGTCAATCATTGAAGATATTTTCTCAATAGATTCTGAAAATGCCACAATTGGATAAGGTTTTAGCATCACAGCATCAACCGATTTGTCCATCATTGAATTGTCTTTCAACAATTCTGAATACAAATGGCTATCTTCAATACTACCAACAAATTGTCCATCATCATTCATCACTGGAATTTGAGAAATGCCAAATTTTTGCATTTTCTTGAATACTTGGTCACAAGTATCGGTTAATTTACAGTGTACTAATGGTTGATTCATGTGATTTTGTACCAAATCTAGGGCTGTTTTGGTGGCATTTGCTGGCAAGAAACCGCGATCGCGCATCCAATCTTCATTAAACATTTTACCCAAATAACGGGTTCCATGATCGTGAAAAATAACCACAACAACATCTCCAGCTTTGAATTCATTTTTCAACTGCATCAAACCGGCCATGGCACTTCCAGCACTGTTTCCTGCAAATATTCCTTCTTCACGGGGAATACGCCTGGTCATAACAGCGGCATCTTTATCTGTAACTTTTTCAAATTTATCAATCAATGAAAAATCAACGTTTGCCGGTAAAAAATCTTCCCCAATGCCTTCAGTAATATACGGATAAATTTCATTTTTATCAAATTCACCTGTTTCCTTATACTTTTTGAAAACCGACCCGTATGTATCGATTCCAAAAACCTTGATATTTGGGTTCTTTTCTTTTAAATACTTGGCTGTACCTGAAATTGTACCACCTGTACCAACGCCTACAACCAAATGAGTAATTTTTCCCTCCGTTTGATCCCAAATTTCAGGACCAGTTTGCTCATAATGGGCCTGAGAATTGCTTAAATTATCGTATTGATTTGGTTTCCAAGCGTTTGGGATTTCCGCAGCCAATCTAGAACTCACTGAATAATAACTTCTTGGATCTTCTGGTTCAACATCGGTAGGACAAACAATTACTTCGGCACCAAATGCTTTTAAGGCATCAACTTTTTCTTTGCTTTGCTTATCTGTTGTTGTAAAAATGCACTTATATCCCTTGATTACAGCAGCAATGGCTAAACCCATTCCAGTATTTCCACTAGTACCTTCTATGATGGTTCCACCCGGTTTTAATGCGCCCGATTTTTCGGCGTCTTCAATCATTTTCAAGGCCATTCTATCTTTGATTGAATTTCCAGGGTTGGTAGTTTCAACTTTTGCCAATACCATACAAGGCAATTCTTTGGTAATTGAATTTATTCGAACCAAAGGGGTATTTCCAATGGTTTGCAATATATTTTCGTAAATTTTCATGAGGGACAATTAATTATTTAGTGCAAAAATGATTTGATTCAAATGATGAGGTCCGTGCCACGCATAAAGTGCAATGAGTTGACTTAGGGACAAATGCTTCTTTGAACCAGTATGATAGACCGATTTAGCCAAATGTTCTGTTGGATTTTTAAGGCATTCCAATAAAAACAAGCTCCATCGTTGGTGTACACCCAACAAAATCATAAAACTTGCTTCATGGTGAAAATTGTAATCCAATTGTTCGGCCCATAAATTTTCATCATAAGGATGAATTTCTTTAACATCTTGAGAAACCACATGCTTGGTTCTTGTAAATGCAACCATGTGAGAATCAGCCAAAT
This sequence comes from uncultured Rhizobium sp., assembly GCA_964492925.1. Lineage (GTDB taxonomy): Bacteria > Bacteroidota > Bacteroidia > NS11-12g > UBA955 > VMCP01. The sequence continues at coordinate 8,256 of CAZBMF010000022.1, forward strand.
GATGAATAATTTGTCGTACATTCCATGAGCCTTCTCTATACGTTTTGGTTAAATCTTCCTCTTTGATATTGGTTAATACTTTGGCCAATTGGTTTGGAAACTCTTTAATAGCAATTACATTTTGTAAAAGTTCTTCTATTGAAATATCCCTATCCCAATCGAATTTATCAGCTACATAAATTGGTTTTTCCATGATTAATTGATCATATCAAAGCCTGTATATTTCCTCAACACTTCTGGCACTACAATACCATCAGGTGTTTGATTTGCTTCCAATAAAGCGGCAACAATTCGCGGCAATGCAAGCGCACTTCCGTTCAAACTGTGTGCGAGTTCATTTTTTCCCTCTGAATTTTTGAATCTACATTTCAAACGATTGGTTTGAAATGTTTCGAAATTACTCACTGAGCTACATTCTAACCATTTCTCTTGAGCAGGAGACCAAACTTCCATGTCGTAAGTTTTGGCACTTGTGAAACCCATATCCCCACCACACAACAACAACACACGGTAGTGCAATCCCAATTTTTGCAACAAACTTTGTACGTAAGCAGACATATCTTCGAGCACATTATAGCTATTTTCAGGTTTCACTATTTGAACAATTTCAACTTTATCAAATTGGTGTAAACGATTTAACCCACGAACGTGCGCACCATAACTGCCTGCTTCTCTTCTAAAACAAGGCGTATATGCACAATTTTTGATAGGTAATTGAGATTCATTCAACATTACATTTCTATAAATGTTTGTAACAGGAACCTCCGCCGTTGGAATCAAATATAGGTCATCAACCGTACTGTGATACATTTGTCCTTCTTTATCTGGCAACTGACCCGTTCCATATCCACTGTCGGCGTTTACCATGAGTGGCGGCTGAATTTCCATATAACCATTGGCACCGGCTTCGTTCAAAAAAAATTGAATTAGGGCACGTTGAAAAATGGCGCCTTTGCCTTTATACACAGGAAATCCCGCACCAGTAATTTTAACACCCAATTCGAAATCAATGATATCGTATTTTGTTGCCAATTCCCAATGTGGCAATGAACCTTCAGGCAAATTCACTTTTGAGCCATGTTCTAAAACCACGAAATTGTCTTCGGCATCTTTTCCATGGGGGACAGATGTATTTGGCGTATTTGGAAGTGAAATGATCAAATTTTTGAGGGACTCTTCCTTCTCTTCAACAATTTGTTCTAGGGATTTTAACTCATCTTTTAGACGCACGGATTCAGCACGAATGGCTTCGGCTTCCTCTTTTTTGCCTTCTTTAAACAAAGAACCCACTTTTGCCGAAAGCTGATTACCAAGAGCCTGATTTTGCTCCATTTTGGTCCTTGCTTGCCTTGCTTGTTCATCCAATTCTAAAATATCTTGAATGGTTTGGGTTGCATCAATTCCTCGAATTGCCAAACGGGCAATGATTTCCTCTTTGTTTTGTCTAATGTTTGAGATCAATAACATAATTACTGCAAAATTGCCAAAAAAAATTGGTTGTTTTATGATTTGTTGATTTGTTTTTTGAGAAAGTTTTAATTAATTGCAGAAAATAATCTTTTTTAACATGAAATCATTCATTTACACAACATTACTATCTATCATGTTCTCATTTACAACTTCTGTGAATGCCCAAACCGCTGATGATATTTTAGGAGATTGGCTCAACCAAGAAGGAACAGCAAAAATCCATGTTTTTAAAGCCGCAAATGGTAAGTTCAAAGGCAAATATTACGGTAAAATCATTTGGCTAAAAGAACCAACCAAAAATGGCAAACCAAAAGTAGACGAAGAAAATCCAGATGCGTCTAAAAGAAATCAGGAAATAAACGGACTAATTATTCTCAACAATTTCAATTATGATGCAGACGACAATGAATGGTCTGGGGGCACAATTTATGACCCTAAAAATGGCAAAACATACAGCTGCGAAATCACAAAATCTGGTGATAAATTAAATGTACGTGGTTATGTAGGAATTTCAATGATTGGCAGAACAGCCATTTGGACCAAAGTAAAATAATAAAATAAAACCAAATTAATTACTTTAATATATTATTATTTCAAAGATACGCCAATTTCATTGGCGTATTTTTTTGCATATTCAATAGATTCATTTAAATCATCTACAATATGTCCATCTAGAATTGCTTCCCTAACCGCATCTTTTATCATGCCAATATGTTTTGGGTTTTTAATTTCAAACAATGTCATGATATGATTCCCAGTAAAAATAGGTTGCCAATTTCTTAATTCATCTTTGGCCAAAACATCCTCAATTTTTTGCAGGACCAAATCTAAGTTTTTGATATGTTTTGCAACTTTGAATTCATTTTTACTGGTGATATCGGCCTTGCACAATTTCATCAAATCTTGAATATCCTCGCCAGCTTCAACAATCAAACGCCTAACCGCGCTATCGGTAACAATTTCCTTCGATAATACGATAGGTCTTAAATGCATGAGAACCATTTTTTCTACATACCGCATTTTTTCATCCAAAGGCAACCTCATTCGCTTGAAAATACCCTTAACCATCCTCGAGCCTTTGTCTTCATGCCCATGAAACGTCCAACCTACTTTTGGATCGAAACGCTTGGTTGCTGGTTTAGCGATATCATGTAGAATTGCCGACCATCTCAACCACAAATTGTCTGACAGGTCACAAGTTTGATCTAAAACCTGCAAAGTATGGTAAAAATTATCTTTATGGGCTTTACCCTGAATCACATCTACACCATGCATAGCAACCAATTCTGGGAAAAACCTTTTCAACAATCCGGTTTTAAACATCAAATCAAAAGCTACACTGGGTTTGTCGCCCATTATCATGGCATTCACTTCATCCGTAATTCTCTCTTGAGATACGATTTCAATCCTGTCTACATTATCACAAATTGATTGGTAGGTATTTTTTTCAATTTGAAATCCGAGCCTTGCAGAAAACCGAATAGCCCGCAACATTCTCAAAGGATCATCGCTGAAGGTTATGTTGGGATCATTGGGCGTTTTAATAACTTTGTCTTGTATGTCTTGTATTCCGTTAAAGGGATCGTATAATTCGCCAAATTTGCCCGTATTTAAGCATAGATAAAGCGAATTTATGGTAAAATCTCTTCGATTTTGATCATCAATTAAACTTCCATCTTCTACTATGGGTTTTCTGGAATCTTTACGATAGCTTTCTTTCCTAGCACCAATGATCTCAATGATAAAATCTTTGTACTTTATTTGAGCGGTACCGAAATTCTTGAAAACACTTATATTCTTTTCTCCTTTTAATTCATTGAAAAAAGCCTGTGCATAATCAACACCAGATCCAATAACCACAACATCAATGTCTTTATTTTCTCTCTTCAAAAATATATCACGAACAAATCCACCTACTACATAAGCATCAAAGCCCAGATTATCGGCCACTTTTGAGAGTAAATGAAAAATTGGATGTTCTAGATGTTGATTCACCTTGCAAAGATACAGATTCAAGGTCCTAAGTTGATGGTTCGCCGAAATAATTTGATTGAAATGATTTGCATTTTTTGCAAATAGTTTCCATGTAAATTCACTTACTTTTGTATTTTCATGAAAAGGACTCCTGTCATTTTTATTTGGGTTTATGTGTTAATTCGGCTCTTTCTTTTGCCAATAGAACACAGTGGCGACGGCTGGGGTTATGCTTGTGAAATATTGAAAGGAGATTTATTTGCGCCTCACCATATTTTATACAAACCCTTGCTTTGGGGAATATGGAAAATAGTTGCTGCTGTGGGTATTTATCCAAATCCCATCCAGTTTTTTTCAGCCATAAATTTAATTTTCGGAGGATTGTGTTTGAGTGTGTTTTATTCAATTTTAAATTTATTGGGACCCTCAAAAATCCTCAATTTGTGGCTTTTAATACTTGTATCGTTTACATTCGGTTTTATTCGATATTCTGGTGAAAACGAAACTTATATCATGCCTCTTTTCTTTAGTCTTTGGGGAACTTATTTTTGGTTGAAAGAAAGTTATTGGAAGTCTATATTCATTTTGTGTTTGGCTGTACTTTTTCATCAGATTCATATATTTTGGCTGGTTGCATTATTTGTCCCTCAAAAAAAGAATAACATACATGTTCAGTACTTCCTTACATCTTGCATTATTTTGATTGGTTTTTATTTCAAGTATGCCCTACTTTTTGGAAAAACATGGTATCTATTGCCATTTTCCGATGTTCAATCAGGCTATGTAGATGTCATACCAGGTATCATGAATTTCATCATGACACCGGTAAGTTTTGTTCGAACATTTATACAGATTCACGGGAATATTACCGTCATTTTATTTGATAACCCCGTTGGCATTTTAAGCTGGATTTCTTTGTGTCTAATTTTATTTTTAGTTTATACCAACACTCAAGAAATTCGGTTTACATTGAACCGAATCCCCACTCAATTCAAGGGATTATTTTCAGATTTTGTCCGCCCATTGGGATTAGCGTTTTTGTTGCATTTTTTGTTTGCATTTTATTCAGTTGGGAATGCTGAATTCATGGTAATGTTGCCATTTTTATTCATTCTATGGCAATACAACCGCATTGCTGTCATTCCTCTTAAACTAACACATAGTTTGGCTGTAATATTGGGATTATGGAATTTGGCATTTTGGATTATTCCAGGAAAATTCATGGAATTTGAAAAATTTCCTTCCAAGCTTCAACAGATTTACCGATACATTGAAAATCATCCTCAGGAAAATTCAATCAATGTTTATGTAGGATCCAACCATGTAGTTTTCTCAAACTTTTGGGAGTACCAAATGTTAAATCGATGCAATCACAAACAAGGGAATCATCTTTTGAAATTTTTATCTATTGAAGAATTTGAATTAGAAAAAGACAAAAAAGACAAATTGTATTTTACCGATGAAATCTCACACAGCAACGGATTTAATCGAAAAAGCCTAATTGCCAATGACCCTCAAAAATCAAATCAAATTTTATGGAAAGGCTTTAAAAAAATAGGTCCTGAAATTCAGGTACTGGATGAGTGAACGATTACCAATTAAGTTCGGCAAAGTCAAGGATTCTCGTCAATTTTTGATCTTTTACCTGATAAATTGTTCCGCCAAATTTTTGGATCAAACGATAATCGTGGGTTGCCATAATGACAGAAGTCCCTTCGGAGCAAATTTTTTGGAGCAAGTACATTACATCGTCGGAAATTTCAGGATCAAGGTTCCCTGTTGGTTCATCGGCCAAAACAACCTTCGGATTATTTAACAGAGAACGAGCGATAACCAATCTTTGTTGCTCACCACCACTTAGTTCGTTCGGAAATTTATAATATTTGGTTTGCAAACCTACTTTTTCCAATACTTCCATGGCTCTTTGTTTCATTTCAAATGCATTTTTCCAACCGGTAGCTTTTAGCACAAACAACAAGTTATCTAAGGCCGTTCTATCTGAAAGTAGCTGAAAATCTTGGAAAATAATTCCCAATTTTCGACGTAAAAATGGAATTTGACTACTTTTTAAACCGTTTAAATGAAACTCGGAGATGGTTGCATTGCCTTCTGTTAAGGGAATTTCACCATAGAGGGTTTTGAGGAGTGAAGACTTCCCAGATCCTGTTTTTCCCACAAGATAAACGAATTCTCCTTCGTGCACATCCAATGAAATAGATTGCAAAACAGGTATTTTTCCCTGATAAATAGTTGCGTCTTGAATTGAAATAGGCATTTCCACGAAACAAAACTAAAAAAATAGATTGTTACGCACTCGGAAACATATTCACACTTATAAAAGCGTCCAATCTATAGGTTCTTTGCCCATTTTTTTGAGGATTTTATTGGCCTTTTTGAAGTGGTTATTCCCAAAGAATCCTTTATGTGCTGCCAACGGACTAGGATGAACTGAAGATAAAACAACGTGCTTGGTTTCATCAATGAACTGCGACATTTGAATGGCGTTATTTCCCCACAATAAGAAAATCACTTTTTCATGATTTTCAGAAATTTTAGCAACGCAAAAACTTGTAAACGCTTGCCAACCAATACCTTGATGCGACAATGGTTTATCTTTTTCAACTGACAAAATGGTATTTAGTAAGAAAACGCCTTGTTTTGCCCAAGATGATAAATCTCCAGTTTCTAGGGGTTCACATTCGAATTCAGTTTCAATTTCTTTAAAAATATTTTTGAGAGAAGGTGGGATTTTCACACCTGGATTGACAGAGAACGCCAAACCATTTGCCTCACCCAAGCCATGATATGGATCTTGCCCAATGATCACTACTTTTATTTGATTAAAGTCGGTCAATTCAAATGCATTCAGTATCAAATTTTGTGGAGGAAAAATCACTTCACCCCCTTTATTTTTTTGATTCAAAATATTCTGCAATCGTTTTAAACCATTGATTTGATGAGAATCTCTGATGAGTTTCATCCACGAAGAATTTTCAGATAATCCAAACATATTAATTCAACAATTCTTCTAATTCTTCTAAGTTCAAGTTGGTTAATACCACATCTTCGTCAGGAATGATGCTTTCAGCCAATTTTGTTTTTTTCATTTGAAGCGCTAATATTTTCTCCTCGATGGTATTCTTGGTGATAAATTTATAGCTCATCACGGTTTTATTTTGTCCGATACGGTGTGCCCTATCCTCGGCCTGTTTCATGGTAAATGGATTCCACCAAGGGTCTGCCAAGAACACATAATCGGCAGCGGTTAAATTCAATCCGCTATTTCCTGCACGCAAACTCAATAAAAACACTTTAATATCTGTTGTATTTTGAAACAATTCAATTTGTTGCGCTCTTTCTTTCTCATCCATTGAACCATCTAAGTAGCAGTACTGTATTTTAGATTCTTTTAGAATTTGTGCAATATTTTTGAGGTAACCAACAAATTGAGAGAAAAGTAAAATTTTGTGTCCATTTTCAATGGCCCTAACCATCATTCTCGAAATTTCATCATCTTTACCACTGCCACCCTCGTAGTTTTCATCTTTTAGGGTTGGATTTAAAGCCAACTGTCGGAGGTGCATCAATCCATTGAAAATTTTCAAACGAGATTTACTAATACCCACCTGATTAACGTGGTTTAATATTTCATTGCGGTATTGCGATTTGATTTTTTCATAGAGTTCTTCTTGTTCAGGACTCATTTCGCAATAATGGATTTTTTCAATTTTTGGCGGCAATTCTTTAACCACTTGTCCTTTTGTTCTTCTTAGAACAAAAGGATCAATGAATTTCCTCAGTTCTTCGGTTTTTTTAACATTCGCCGACTTTTCAATTGGTTTGATAAATTGGTTTTCAAAAAACGTATAACTCCCTAGTAAACCAGGGTTTAAGAAATTCATCTGACTCCAAATATCAAGTAAAGTATTTTCTATAGGAGTACCTGTAAGAGCAATCCTATTTAACGCATTTAATTTGAGCAGATTTCTAGCAGTTAATGAACTTGGATTTTTAATTGCTTGACTTTCATCTAATACAACGCATCGATATTCAAAACACTTCAATATTTCAATATCGTTTCTCATTGTACCGTAACTCATCACAACAACATCTACTTCAGAAAACTCAGGAATTAACTTATGACGGTGAATTCCATTGTATTTCATTACATTCATTTTAGGACAAAACCTATTGGCTTCTGTTTTCCAGTTGTAAAGCAATGATTTGGGACAAATTACCAGGGTTGGACCATGATAATATTGATTTGCAGGCATAGGTTTTGTACCTTGTATGATGCCTTCTATTTCATCAGTTGTTAATTTATGGTGAACGGCATTGGGTTGATATTGATGATTCGACAATGATTGAATCACGGCCAAAGTCTGAATTGTTTTACCAAGTCCCATATCATCAGCCAATAGCGCACCTAATTTATTATCTAATAGAAAACGTATCCAATTATAGCCTTCCTTCTGATACTCCCTTAAATCGGCAACAAAATCATTGGGCAAGGCATAATCAGGCAATTCATCGGTTTCTAAAATCTCATTCCATTTTGTTTTTGGCATCTCTTCTTCAAGCATATCTTGAATTCCATCGAGCAAACCAACATGAATATTTTTTAGTCGGAGTGACTTGTCGTCAAATTCCGCCAAATTAACAATTTGAGAAAATCTTGAGAACCACTCGTCTGGTAAAATTGCAATAGACCCGTCTGGCAACAAGAACTCTCTTTTCTTTTGAAGGATATTATTTTTCAAACGACTAAACGGAATCTCAAAATCACCGAATTTCACAATGGCCATTACATCAAACCAATCTTCGAATTGATTGACTTTGATTTTAAGTTCAATTTTACCCAAATAATAATTTACTTCAGTAAAATCTTGTTCAATTTTAAAACCTTTACGTTGTAATTCTTCATGATGTTCGTTCATCCATTGAACCAATGAATAAGCACCTTCTTCGAAAGGAACAGAAAATAAACTACCTTGATTTACTTCCAATCCCATTTCCTTCAAAATAGAAATTTTTTCATTTTCTATTTGATAAGATCTTCTGATTCTGTGGAAGGTAAAATTGCCATTTTTTTCTTCTAAAGAAACATTGACCCTCTTATTCACGTGATACGGAAACAGCCAACTTCCATACTTGAAATACAAAACGATATGACTGTCTTTGTCCCAAACTTTCGACAGTTTCAACACGGGTTGAACATCCAATTGTTCTGTAACAATATCAAAGCCAACCGCATAAACATCATGATTTTCAAGAAGGGGTAATACAAATTTTTGCATGTAAACCGATTCTTGATTGGGTTCTACATGAATAAATTTTTTGGTTAAGAAAGGTTTAATTTTCTGACCATCAACGCGTTCATTAAAAAACAACAATTTGCTATCTGTGAGTAACCAGGCCGGTTTATTGACTAAAAGTTCACTTTCATTGTTATAGAAGGTAACTTTTGCATCTTGGTGTTTCACAGTAGCAAAATAATTCATACCAGTTTCATCCCTTCTAAAATGAAATAATACGGAAGCAGGTTCGTTCACAAATGATATTGGCGACCCCATTGGTTCACCGGTTTTCCCAACTAAAAACAACTGGTAATCTTTTACGATGTTCAAGATTTGAACCAATTGTCTTTCAATGAAAGTCCTAACTTGAATTTTAATTTCTGGAGTAAAATGTTTGTTTAAAAAATCTGCTGGTTTTAATTTTTTAGTACCGGTGTAATATTTTTTTATAATGGCTTCAACCTCAAACGTTTCGATCATTTCTACTGCCGCTTTTTGCCTATCATCGAGTTTGAAATAATCACTGTTTCTTTCTCTTATTCTTTGATAGGTCAATGATGGCTTACCATTTTCCAACAATTGAACCGCATTGGCTTCAACAATAACTCCAAAGTGCGGGTGCTTTACAAAGGTAAAAACCACATCAAATTGTTTTGAATTGATAACTTCCATCTCTCTGTCTATTCCAAATAAACTTGCAAGTTAGTTTAGATTTCTCAAACATTTCTCGTTTTTTTGTGAATTGCAACTGAATTAATTTTACACTCATGGAAATTTCAACACCTGAAAACATTTCAAACCTCTCAAAATCAGAAAAATACGCCATTTTACACAATTTTTGGAAAGGCCTCTCCGACCCTGAAGTAGATTGGATTGCCAATTTTGGCAATGCCACATCGCTGATGAAAGAAATATTCAATTGGTGGTGGGTTGGATTTTACCGTGTTTCAGGAAATCAATTAATTTTAGGGCCTTTTCAAGGACCTACCGCTTGCACGAAAATATTGTATGGAAAAGGAGTTTGTGGGAAAACTTGGGAATTTGAGAAAACCATTTTAGTGCCAAATGTGCATGATTTTGAGGGACATATAGCCTGCAGTAGTGCTTCTAACAGCGAAATTGTAATTCCCATTTGGAAAAATGGTAGCATTTGGGGGGTTCTGGATGTAGATAGTGAACATTTTGATCAATTTGATGAAGTTGACCAAATTAACCTAGAACTTCTTTGCGAAAAACTATCTTTATTAATTTAATTCCTCACCAATAAATAATTGCAGTTACCGTTAATTATCTCTTTATTTGAAAAAATCACATCCATGGCTTCACAAATACGTGCTAATAAAAATATCGTACTTCTTATCATCGTTGCTTCATTGGGGTATTTCGTTGATATATACGACTTAATCCTTTTCAATATCATAAAAAAAGAAAGCTTAGAAGCGTTAAACATCGATTTCAAAACTTATGAAACAGTGCTTTTTAGATGGCAAATGGCTGGTATGCTCTTTGGTGGAGTTCTTTGGGGAATTTGGGGAGATAAAAAAGGTCGTGTGTCTGTGCTGTTTGGCAGTATATTAATTTATTCGGTGGCCAACATTGCAAATGCCTTTGTTGAATCTTTATGGGCCTATAAAATGTGGCGATTTATTGCGGGTTTGGGTTTAGCAGGAGAACTTGGTGCTGCCATTACCCTAGTATCAGAATTAATGCCCATCAAAAAAAGGGGTATTGGCACCATGATCATTGTTACGTTTGGGGCCCTAGGCGCAGTTGCGGCATTTATTGTATCCAACCACGGAGATGCAATTGGCCAGTTTATTTCACAAGTGGTGAACAAACCCATCGCCAATTGGCAAGTGGCCTACATTGTGGGTGGAAGTTTGGGGCTAGTTCTGCTAGCTTTAAGAGCAAGTACTTTCGAAAGTAGTATGTTTGAAAATCTCAGTAAAACCGAAGTTAAAAGAGGAAATTTCTTCAGCTTATTCAAAAGTTGGAGCTCGTTTAAAAAATATTTAGCCTGCATTGTTATAGGTTTACCCGTGTGGTTTGTGGTTGGTGTATTAATTGCACTTTCACATCGTTTTTTACCAGCAGAAGTGGCCAAAATCCTCCCTAGCAAAGAAATGGTTTTGTGGAGTTATGTGGGATTGTCGTTAGGTGATTTGATGAGTGGTTTGATGTCGCAAATTTTCAAAAGCAGAAAAAAGGTTATCCTAATGAATATCATTGGAATAGCAATTATATCTGTCATTTACCTATATGGACCAATTGGAAGTCCACTGTATTATAAAACATTGGCAGTTGTATTGGGTTCAGTAACAGGATATTGGGCCTTGTTTGTTACAAATGCAAGCGAACAATTTGGTACAAATATCAGAAGTACGGTTTCAGCTACCGTTCCAAATTTTGTGCGTGGTGGAGTGATTTTGATAACAGGGGGATTTGAATTTTTTGAGACAACATTGCACTCTTCAACAATTTCAGCAGTTATTATTGGAATAATTTGCGTTTCTCTTGCAATTTGGGGAACTTTGCATGTAGAAGAATCTTTTCATAAAGATTTGAATTATTACGAATAAACAAATTCACTTGAACACAAAAATCAAATTATCTTTCATTGAAAGAATTACGCTAGCCATATTAGAAGACACCCCAAAAGGTACTTTAAACACACAAAGAGTTTTTTCTAAAATCCCTCATGATGCTACGATTGACAAAAACGACGTCTACCAAGCATTACTGTCACTAACCCAAAAAAAACTCATTACTCAACCATCTAAAGGTCAATTTGCCTTTATTAAGCCTTCTAAAACTTTAATAGGTAGGTTAATACTTAGCTCAAAAGGCGATTATTTTGTGGTATTAGACAATCAAATATCATACTCAATTCCTAACATTTTAATTAAACAACTCCTTCCAGAAGACAATATTGAGTGCGAATACAAAGAGAAAGGGAAACGAATTGATATTGTAAGGGTTAGACTCATCAGCCGAACGCCGCAAAAAGTAGTTGGTTTCTTGGATATTTTTGAGAAAAATGCATTTCTACTAAGTAGCAGAAAAGGTTACAAAGACATCAAATTAACCGGTGAATTTAGTCCTGAATTGGATGGACAAAAAGCATTGGTGGAAGTTTTTGATTTCCCTCCGAATTCTAAATATCCTTTAGGAAGATTAATTGAAACTTTTGGAAAACCTGGAGAAAACGACACTGAGATGCATGCAATTGTGGGAGAATTTGGATTCAAAACCAAATTTCCGCAGGAAGTTATAAATGAAACAGAAGCCATCCCAAATGAAATTTCCAATGCTGAATTAAAAAACAGAAGAGATTTTAGAAATATTACAACCTTTACAATTGATCCCGTTGATGCTAAAGATTTTGATGATGCCATTTCAATAAATTTATCTAATGAAAACTTCATTAAAATTGGTGTTCACATTGCAGATGTGGCTCATTATGTTGAAAAGGATTCTCCGCTCGACAAAGAGGCCTTTGAAAGAGGAACATCCGTTTATTTGGTTGATCGCACAATCCCGATGTTGCCAGAAAAATTAAGCAACAACCTCTGTTCCCTCAGACCAAATGAAGATAGATTGGCGTTTTCAGTTGAGTTTACCTTGAACAACAAACATGAAATTATTGAAAGTTGGATAGGAAAAACAATAATCCATTCAAACAGGAGATTTTCGTATGAAGAGGCGCAGCAGAATATTGAAAATTCTACCGGTGATTATTTTCAAGAATTACAATTGCTCAATAATATTGCCAAAAAATATGAAAATCAACGATTTGAATCGGGTGCTTTAAAATTTGAATCTAAAGAATTGAGGTTTAAATTGGATGAAAATGGAGCTCCCATTGAAGTTTACGAAAAAACACGCTTCGATGCACATAAACTCATTGAAACTTATATGTTGTTGGCAAACAAAGAGGTGGCTTCATTTGTTTATAAACTTAAAATTCCAAATCCTCCTTTTATTTATAGAACCCACGACAATCCCCCGCAACAGAAATTGATTGAATTTTCTAAGTTCTGCAAAGTAATGGGATACCCAATTCAAATTGAAAACGAAAAAGTGATGCGCAAATCTTTTAATTCTTTGCTCGAAAGAGCCGTCGATAAACCAGAATTGGAAGTTTTGCAACAAATGGCCATTCGTACAATGGCAAAAGCTGTTTATACGGCTTATAAAACGTCGCACTTTGGACTTGCTTTTGAATTTTACACCCACTTTACCTCGCCAATTAGACGATATCCCGATCTCTTGGCTCATAGAATGCTATTTGAATATATCAATCAAAGACCTTCACTTTATGGGGAAGAAACCATTGAATCCTTTGCTAAGCATGCTTCAAATATGGAACAAAAAGCAGCCGATGCTGAAAGGGCTTCTGTGAAATACAAAATGGCAGAAATGATGCAAAAGCATGAAGGACAAATATTTGAAGCAAGAATTACTGGAATTACCGATTGGGGTATCTATGCCACAATTTTAGATTTACATGCTGAAGGTTTAATCAAAGTTGGAGACATTCGCTTTGATAAATTCTATTTTGTAGAAGACGAAAGAAAACTCGTTGGTAAAAGAACAAAAAGAGCTTTTCATTTGGGGGACATTATCTCTGTTAAAGTTAAAGCTGCGAATCCTTTGAATCGTACCATCGATTATTATTTATACGACTGATGAAAAATATCACTGATTTACAAGCTCAATACAATGCTTATTTAAGCAACAACCAATTCACTGGTTCACCTACAAACCTTTATGAACCAATGAATTATATTATGTCCCTAGGAGGAAAAAGAATCCGCCCCCTTTTGAGCATGATAGGTAATCAATTGTTCAATGGGCAACTAAATCACGGTCTCGAAATTGGGCATATCATGGAGGTTTTCCATAACTTTAGCCTTGTTCATGACGATATTATGGATAAAGCGGATTTAAGAAGGGGAAATGAAACAGTACATATCAAATGGAATATGCCAACTGCCATCCTTTCCGGTGACAACATGCTTATTGAAACTTTTAGAATGCTGAATCTCTATGATGGACCAAATAAATTCTCCATTATCAATACCTATTTAAAAACGGCAACAGAAGTTTGTGAAGGACAACAAAACGACATGGATTTTGAATCAAAAGATCAGGTTGAAATTGACGACTATTTGAACATGATTCAAAACAAAACTGCCGTTCTATTGGGATGTAGCTTAAAATGCGGCGCATTATCGGCAAATGCCACTGAAACTTCAGCAAACTTATTGTACGATTTTGCCGTAAATATGGGGATGGCTTTTCAAATGATGGACGATTATTTAGATTCCTTTGGAACTTCCAACAATACTGGCAAAATTCAAGGTGGTGATATTATTCAAGGAAAAAAAACTTGGTTATACTTGATGTCGCAACAAAACAACATTGAAAAGCACCAAGAAGTATTTGACATAAAAGAACCTAATCAAAAAATCAATGCGGTACTATCCTATTGGCAGTCCATACAACTCGATACAAAGTGCTTAAACTTAATACAAAGTTACAATGCAAAAGCGCTAGAAGATTTGGAGTTATTAAAATCCCAGGGTGTATCATGTGAAATTCTCGAAGAATTGTTGGTTTATTTGGGAAACAGAAACTCTTAAAACATAGAGTCATTCAATTTTAACATAATCTTAGTGAATAATCATGACCGTTCCTGTTTTTTGATAATGCTTTTCATCCCATCCATCAAAATTTAGCAACCAAGCATATACTCCATCAGGGACTTTCACACCATCAATTGTGCCATCCCATTGCTTTTTCTTGTCAAAAGATTCCCAGATTTTTTGTCCCCACCGATCATAAACTTTCATAGAATATCCTTTAACAAAAATTGGACAAGTTCCCCATACTTCATTTAATTTGTCGCCATTTACCGTAAATGCATCAGGAACCCATACTTCTGGTGGTTGATACAAATAGATCCAGTTACTTTCTGATGTAGCTGTATATTTTTTTGTGCTTGAAGGCTTTTCGGTAGCAATTGCCCTATACCAATATCCTCCCCAATCAAAATCTAAATTCGCGTCTTTGTAATATCGATTTTGAGCATCAGAATATACATTGGTAAATGGAATACTTGCATATTGACGTTCAAGCACCCATTTATCCACGCCCGCATCCCACTCCGTATAATCGGCCCAATTCAAATTGAAATAATAGTCTGGCGCCTCCACAGAAGATCCTGTAATCACAATATTGCAACCTTGATTACTCAATTGACTGATATGACCACATTTATCAACCACCATGATTCTGTAACAAAAAGATTCTTTGTCTACATTGAAACTTGAATCCCTCAAAAACGTATCCTTAATCACAAAACTAGGAACCGTTGGTAAATTTCCACCTTTGGGATATTTGTAAATCTCAAATTCTTTAAAATCTAATTCTTTACTGCTCTCCCATTTTACGTCCACTCTTTTGTCTTCAAATACAGTAGCGTGAATCAAATGAACTGGATCAATTGTATTGTTTAACTCTCGAATTGTGCAATATTTGAAATTTGAACTCACTTTAATATTGCAAATATTAACCCCAATTAACTCGTAACAATAATTGTTGGTTTGAGGAGTAATCACATTATTGTCCAAGAAAAATGAAGCCAAATTTGAAAAAATAGTGTCTACTATTTGTTTACTACCATTTGGATTGGTTTTTTCGAGTAAAAAGTACTTAAAGAATTGCGTAGGTATGGTGATTTGTGGCCATGAAATTTTCATTTGAGATGTTTGTCTATCATAACTCACACAAATTGCATCAGGCGGCACAACAACAGGTGGTTCTTGCACCAAAATCGACAATATCGTATAGGTAGTATCTGGTTGGGGACAACCACAATCAATCACCATCACCAATAATTTGGCAGTATCTTTTGAAAAACTAGTACAGGTTGTTTTCCAATTCAATGTAAGTCGGGCATGATTAATAGCACTGACAGTCGTTACAATGGCCGTGTCATTTGCTGTCATACCGCCCCTAGAAATCCACTTGTACAAAAGTTTTACTGTATCGAAAACATCATTATCATAGGCAATATGTAAAGTAGAAATATCTTGAGTGGCTGTAACTTTAATAAAAGAATCCCTCATGAAGGGTTTCTTATTTAAATTCTCAAAATCAATTTTAAACAATGCGTTATTGCAATTGTTACTGTTCATTGTTCTACTGTAAGCCCCCAATGTTGTAGGAAAAAGTCCGTTTTGCCTACACCCAGCGCAAACAGACTGATAAATAATTCCTTTTTTGTCGAACCTACTCGTCCCTCCATCTACATGTTCTTCCGCTTTTCGAGAACCTGTGCTCACACCGCCAAAATAAGTTGCAAAAGCCAAATCATACATGTTTTTTGAAAATACCGCAACATAAAAATCGCTACCATCAGTATTTTTCTGTATTGCATCGGAAGTTAACGAAAGATTTCTTGTATTTCCTTTGTTTCTGTGAATTTTGGGATTTCCGGTATTTACATCATATAGTGCCGTATTGGTAGTTCCTCCCCATCCTGAAACAAAAATTCTCTCACATCGATCTACTAAAAATGCTGATGGACTAATATTCGGCAAATTGCCATTTGCTCCAAAAGTGGTTTGAATAAAAATTTGAGATAGGTCCTGACTGTGTTTTGTAATAAATTGGCCTGTACCTGGTTGATTAAATCTTGAATTGATAATGGGTAAATTGCCTTCCGTTTGCCCAAAAATATAGGGATTGCCCGATAAATCAGTTTGAACAAAATAAGCTTGTTCGTAAACATTTGTACCATAATACTTACCCGTAAGCATGGCGCCATTTAATTTACTGTATCTCACCAGCATCCCATCAACATCCCCTAATGCTGAATTTAACCACATCCCAGGAAAACTATTTTTGAGTCCTTTTGAGTTCGTTCCTCCTGCACAATACAAATCATTGTTCTTGCCCAGAGCGAGGCCATAAAAAGCATCAAAATATTTGTCGTTATCTCCCAGTAAATTCGACCAATTCAAAACACTCAGTTGACTGTTTAGTGAGAATACAACCGCATCTTGTTCCACAACATTTACATTGAGGCTTCCAGTAACTGGGAAATCTGTTGAAAACGTACTTCCACATACATAAACATTTTTATTGTCGGTAATAATTTCACCCCGAAATTCATCGGCATAATTATAAATTAAAGGATAATCATCCACAGGATTCAAACTTCTATCTGCTCCAACACCATCTTGGTTACTCCCACCAATAAAGGTGCTAGACAAAAGTTGTGTGCCCGAAGGATTAAATTTGGCAACATAATAATCATAAGAACCATTATGAGACATATCATAGGCACCATTTGTAACAGGAAAATCAAAACTTTTTGTAGTTCCCATTACATACAAATTGTGCAAAGAATCTACCACCATAGAATGGGGTTGCTCATTGTTAGAACCACCCAAATAGGTTGAATACAACAACATAGAACCAGATGCATTGAATTTCAATATAGCAGCATCTCTGCTACCACCATACCCCAAATCTTCTGGCTTTCCACCCCCAAAGTTTATTTGAAATGCTCCCGTAGTTGTTGGCAATCCAGCCGCAAATACCGTCCCCCCGGAATACCCATTTCCCAAATCGTCATAGGTGCCAGTACATCCAAAATTATCGGCACGAGATCCACTGTACGAACTAAAAACCAAAATTGGATCCACCACGATTTTACTGCGTCTTTTGTATGGTGAACTTAATATTTCATATCTGATTTTGTTGCCATTGATTTGGTATTTACAATCAATGGGTTCATTGGGATTTCCTTTTTCATAAACCAAAGGAATCGATTCTTCCCAATTTAATATAGAAGTTTTAAATTCAATTGCGGTTTTCGACAATTGCTTGATTTCTGCACCATTTACCTCAATTTCTATGTCGTTTAATTTTGAGGGACTACAGATCCAATTATATTTAATTCCACCTTGGCTTGCTATTATCTCTAAATCTACCCCATTATAAATTCCAAAAACTGTTAATTTGGAATATTTAAATACCTGATTTACCCAATTTTGAGGATTTTTACCCAAAAAGAAGTTTAAATAATCAGAACTTTTTGTCCCGTCAAAAGAAATGCTATTAAACCGGGCATTTTTCAATTTCAGTTGTACTGCATGAGAAGGAATTTGAAGATTTTCAGCTGATTTATCATGTATTTCCATGATTTTTTCAGCATCCCAGAAATGAAACCACAAACCATCATCACACAGCCAAAAATTTCCAATATTCAGAGCAGCAAAAGCTTTCACTTTTGGGGGAAACTGACCTTTATTTTCAATAAACACTTCCGATTGAGCAAACAATTTGGTTGCACAATACAAGATGATTATCAATGATATCAGTTTCTTTTTAAACATGAATTTGTACAAATTTCGTTTAAAAGTTGCACGTTTCTTATCATAGACAAGAAAATTTCAAGTAAAGTTTTCTCATTTATCGCAATTTTTAAGAAATAAGTTTACCTAAATTTGCAAAATATGAGAATTGTCTTTTTTGGAACACCTGAATTTGCAGCCCATTCATTAGAAAAAATAGTGAATGAAGGTTTCAATGTGGTTGCCGTAGTCACCGCTCCTGACAAACCTGCAGGTAGAGGAAGACAATTAAAGGCCAGTGAGGTTAAAGAGATGGCTTTAAAATTAAATTTACCCTTGCTACAGCCTACAAATCTCAAAGACCCTCAATTTTTGATGGATTTTAACAATTTTCAAGCCGATTTAGGAGTTGTAATAGCATTTAGAATGTTACCAATATCGGTTTGGTCAGCACCCAAACTGGGAACAATTAACTTACATGCATCATTATTACCTAATTACAGGGGGGCGGCGCCTATACAACATGCAATCATTCAAGGAGAAAGCATTACGGGTGTAACTACATTCTTTTTAAAACACGAAATTGACACAGGTGATTTAATTGATCAAGAAGAGGTCAACATTGAAGAAAACGAAACTGGAGGTTCTCTCCATGATAAATTGATGGAGGTTGGAGCAAATCTCATGGTTCAGTCGTTGCACAAAATTGAATCATTGGGTTCTAACGTACCAACTGTCCCTCAAAAAAATCTTGAAAGTTTAAAATCAGCTCCAAAATTAAATCGCGATTTCTGCAAAATAGACCCTAAGCAAAACGCCCAATCCGTCATCAATAAAATTAGAGGTTTATCTCCATATCCTGGCGCATGGATTGATTCGCCATGGGGCGAAATGAAGATTTTCGAGGCACAACAATTGGGCAACAATGAACTTTCCAACGACAATTCGTTGCTTTTCATCGAACATAAAAAAATATTTTTACGCTGCTCTGATGAGTGTATCGAGGTGAAAGCCTTGCAAATACAGGGAAAATCAAAGATGGATGCAAAATCTTTTATCAATGGTTTGAAATAATTGCAAAAAAAATATTGTTTTTTTTACAATAAAATTTGCTTTTCACAATATTATAGTATTTATTGCGTTTTCAAATAAACAGAAAACGCCTATAAGCTACACAAATACTCAACGAACACTTTTTATTTAACAACTTAGTTAATCCGAAGGAGGAGTATTTATTATGGCAGTAGCAATGATCACAGACGGTGTATTGATTAAACACTACATCGAAGGCAACCAAGGAGCATTTGAGACCTTGTTAAAACGACATAAAAATCGTATTTTCTCTAGTATTTACGCCTTAGTGGGAGATAAATACATTGCAGAAGATATCTTCCAGGAAACCTTCATTAAAATCATCCACTCCATAAAAGCGGGTAGATACAACCATGAAGATAAGTTTTTACCATGGGCAATGAGAATCTCTCGCAATATGTGCATCGATTCTATTCGTCAAAGAAAAAGACTTCCGATTGTAGTTGACAGTGAAGGCAACGATATTTTGAACAACATTGGAATATTCGAAAAAAGTCAAGAAGATTTGCATATCCACATTGACGAAATGTCTATGTTAAGAAAATGGATTTGGGAATTACCTGAAGAACAAAGAGAGGTATTGGTACTTAGAAATTACGCCGACTTAAGTTTCAAGGAAATAGCAGTAATTACCAACACAAACATTAACACTTGTATAGGCAGAATGCATTATGCCATTCTCAATTTGAGAAAAATGATGCAAAAAAATTCTGTTAAAGTAAAATAAAATCAAAAGTCTGACGTTATTTATGTAATTAACGTCAGGCTTATGATAAAATCTATTACCCAAACTGATCTTATTTTATATCATTACAATGAATGCTCAATAGAGACCAAATCATTCATTGACAGCAATATAGAAAGCAATCCAGAGTGGAAAGATTTCTTAAGTCAACTTGATGTTGTACAATCTGCTTGCTGCAATTTTGCAGCCCCCAACCCTACTTCCATCAATATTATTTTAGAAGAAAGTGCGGGAAAAGAACAACATTCATTCTAATCGTTTCAAAAATTGATCATCTGATTGTATTTTTGTTACATGGAATACATCCCAAAACTAGATTTATCTGATTTTTTATCTAACCGTCCAGAATTAAAAGCAAAATTTGTTGCTGATTTGGGACATGCATACACTGAAATTGGATTTGTGGCCATCAGAAATCATGGAATTCCAAAGGAAGATCTTACGAAACTATATGAAAATGTTGAGGCCTTCTTCCATTTAGATTCGTCTATCAAACTTAAATACGATGACACTTCGGGCGGTGGACAAAGGGGATACACTGGATTTGGCAAGGAGCATGCGAAAAATAGAAATTCCGGTGATTTAAAAGAGTTTTGGCATTTCGGTCAATTCATTGATAATTCGGACCCGAACGCACCACAATTCCCTCAAAATAAATCTGTTACAGAAATACCTGATTTCAATCTTTATGGTGAAAAAATTTATAAAGCCTTGGAAAATACTGGTGTTCAAATGTTGAGGGCCATTGCTTTGTATTTGAATTTAGAGGAAGATTATTTCGACAAAAAGGTTTGGAATGGAAATAGTATTTTAAGGGCAATTCACTATCCTCCTATCACCGAAGATCCAAAGGATGCCATTAGAGCTGGTGAACACGAGGATATTAATTTAATAACCCTACTGGTGGGTGCTAGTGCCGACGGATTGGAAGTTTTAAACAAACAAGGTAAATACATTGGTGTTACAGAGGTAACAGACCATATTGTTGTGAATGTTGGAGATATGCTAGAGCGATTAACTAATGACAAACTCAAAAGTACCACACACAGGGTTGTAAATCCTCCTCAGGAAAAGTGGCATGAACCAAGATTTAGCATTCCTTTTTTCTTACATCCAAGACCAGAAGTTCGTTTAGATTGTTTGGAAAATTGTATCGATGAAAACAATCCAAAGAAATATAAGGATTGCACAGCCAATGAATTTTTAATTCAAAGACTTACCGAAATAGGCTTGATAAAAGCTTAAACAAATAGGTTTTTTAGTTCCTGCGCTTCTTCTGGTTTCATTTTACCAGCCAGAATAAGTCGTACCTGACGACGTCGCAAGGCACCATCGAATTTAGATTGTTGATCTTCATTTTGAGGGACAATTTGCGGCACTTTAACAGGTCTATGACGACTATCTAGGGCAACAAATGTGTAATAAGCCTCATTACTTTTAATTTTTTCACCACGAGGGATGCTGTTGGCATAAACCTCAATAAAAACTTCCATACTTGAATTGAAGGCTCGCGTTACATAAGCCGTTAGGGTAACCACATCCCCCAAACGGATACTTTCTTTAAAAGAAACACTGTCTACAGAGGCGGTAACTACGAGAGAATTACTATGTTTTTGTGCTGCAATAGCGGCACAAATATCCATCCAATGCAGAAGTTTCCCTCCCATTAAGTTGTTGAGTGTATTGGTATCATTTGGCAATACAATTTCATTCATTTCTGTCAATGAATCCAATGGTGACTTTGGGTTTGTGTTGTTCATGGTATGTTTAAAACAAAAAAGGGCGATAAAAATACCGCCCTATATTCAAAGTTTTCGTTAAATTAAGCTTGAGCTTGAGGCGCAACAACAGAAACAAAGCTTCTGCCATCTTTACCTTTTCTAAATTTCACTACACCATTAGAAAGTGCGAACAATGTATGGTCTTTACCAATACCTACGTTCACTTCAGGATGATGCTTAGTACCTCTTTGACGTACAATGATATTTCCAGCTTGAACGATTTGTCCACCGAAAATTTTCACGCCAAGACGTTTACTGTGAGATTCTCTTCCGTTTTTGGTGCTAC
>CAZBMF010000023.1:0-29670 GCA_964492925.1 uncultured Rhizobium sp.
CAAAACCGTTTGGGGTTATACCGTTTTTCCAAGTACCAGAACTATTGACAACTTCATTCTTGCTTTCAGAAAATATTTTGAAGACGATGCAAAAAATCCTTTTTACTTTCTATCACTTCGCGGTGTTGGATATAAATATACTGAAACGGGAAGCTAATTGAAGTAAATACATTTAGCATAAACTTTCTAAAATATCGTCGGGGCAGACCTTTGTGTCTGCCCTTAATAGTTTATGCGGGCGAACACGCAGGTTCGCCCCGACTGTTCCAATTTGTTCGAGCATCATTGATGAACCAGCTAATCTCAATTTAATAAGGGCGAACAGCAATTCTATTCGGGCGAACACGCAGGTTCGCCCCGACGATAGATGATTAACTATTACTAACAATTAATTTTTCAGCAATAGACTTCGAGGCCACCCATGCTGTAGACCATGCAGCTTGGAAATTAAATCCTCCGGTTATTCCATCAATGTCTAACATTTCTCCAATTGCATATACATTGTTCCATGATTTTAATTCCATAGAATCAACATTAATGGTAGAAAGATCTATCCCGCCTGCTGTTACAAATTCGTCTTTGAAAGTTGTTTTGCCCATTATCTTAAAAGGCATTCTGATTAAATTCTCAACAATTTTATGCATTTCGGATTTTTTCAAATCCATGCATTTTTTATTTTCATCAACATTAGACAATTGAAGAATGTATTGCCACAAACGGTGAGGAACATCAAAAACAACCAAATTATTCATCTGTTTTTTGGGTGAATTTGCCAATAATTCTTGAAATTTCAAGACTGTTTCATCTTCGCCATCGATATCAATCCAAGAAACCAAAACTTGAAAACGGTAATCCAATTCATTCAACTCTCTAGCAAACCAAGCACTCGTTTTAAGAATAGCCGGTCCACTCAAACCCCAATGTGTAATCAACAATGGACCTTGGTATGCTTTTTTAATTCCAACCACTTTAACCTTTCCATTTTTCACCGACAATCCGGCCAACTCTTTGATTTTGGAATTGGGGATATTAAATGAAAATAAAGAGGGAACTGATGGCACAAATTTCAAATTTAGATGAGACAAATAATCTGAAACCTCCGGCTTGTTTATCCCTCCAGATGAAAGAACAACAAACTGAGACTTAATCACTTGATTATCTGACAGTTGAATTTCATAATGATCATTCCCAATCCATTGTATATCTATAACATTTGCTCGCGTCCACACTTCAATTTTCAATTTCATGGCCATTGACTCGAAAAGTGCAATAATTGTTTCAGAAGAATTTGATTTGGGAAACATTCTTCCATCGGCTTCAACTACCAATTCTACCCCATTTTCTTGAAACCAATTGATGGTTTCTTGTACGCCAAACTGCTTGAATACCTGTTTCAAAAACTTCTCACCACGAGGATAATTGGCCGCCATTAAATTGGTATTCAACTGATGATGGGTTACGTTACACCTGCCTCCACCGCTAACTTTTACTTTAGAAAGTGTTTTATTGGTTTTTTCCAATAGAACCACGCGAGCATTGGGATTGTTCAACTTTAAATTAATAGCAGCAAAATAGCCCGAGGCGCCTGCTCCAACAATAACGGCATCAAATATCATTGTTTCACTATATAATTTTTATACTCACCCACTCTCCAACCAAATTTTTTCTCAATCCAGTACAATAACCTCGCTTTGAATCCAAAGTTTTTATTTTCAGGATTAAAATTAAATTGCCAATTCACTTTTTCAAGTCTATCTTTCATCACGGTTGGATGAGTTCCTTGAAATTTTTTCAACGAATCAATCGATGAATAATCAAACTCATCGGCCACATTGACCTTTGTTTGCATGTAATTGTCGTCATGCCACAATCTGTGAAATTGCATTTGTTTAACTTGTTGATGCTTAGGATGTTTCACCCATCCATAGTGAAAAATTCTTGCATTGGCTTTTACAACCGAGATTTTGGAATTGTTTGAATGTCGAAATCCTTGCGCATCTTTCCAACTTTTTATAGATGCATTGTTGCGAATAATGCGAATTTCATTTCGATACCAACGTCTTGAATCACCTACAAAGTCATAAGATCCATAAAAATGCAAATAATCAAACAATAAGCCGTTAACTTCAGGATTATTGAGGTTTTCTACCATGGCTTTTTGAATATTTGGCAAATCTTGTTCATGCACACATTCATCTGCTTGAATATAAAACAACCAATCACTGTCTTTTGCCACATTTGCAAGCGCTTTGTTGGTTTCATCGGCCAACACAGCCCCTCCTTCTCTTAAATTATCGTCCCAAACAGTGTCAATTATTTTGATTTGAGGGATATTTAATCCTTCGATATAAGATTTTGTATCGTCTTCGCTTTTTCCCACTGCCACGATGATTTCATCGCATAAGGGAGCAATAGACATCAACGCTTCACGAATAGGATAATCGGCTTTTACAACATTTCTTGCAATTGCAAATCCTGAAACTTTCATTTTCACTGCCATTTTTCATCAATTATAGGTTGATAATAGATATCCATATCTTCCAACATTTTTTCAACTTCTAACCCGAATTTCACTCCGTATTTTGAAACCATGGCAACGCTCATTTGTTCCTCCACATCGTTAAAATTGAAAATCACAGAACAACTACCGGGGAATTGTTCAATTATATGTTGAATTGTTTGATATTTTCCAGCAGAAACTTCAATAGGTGTCATTTCAATTTTGAGGGATTTCACCAGATTTTCTTCATTGATTTCCGAAGCAAGCTGAATTGATTTAACGTTTATTTTGGCATCACTTCTTTCAGGATTATTTTCTGTAGTACCAGTAATTACAACGATATAATCTTTTGAAAACAAGTTCTTATGTGCCATGTATGTTTTAGAAAACACACTGATTTCAATACTGCCGGAATAATCGAGGATGGTTAATCTGCCGTAAGGATTTCCTTTTTGAGAAATCACTTCTCTGGCACTTGTTAGTACCCCCATGATTCTAAATTCGGAACGCTCATTTTGTTCAACGACGTTCGACAAATCTTTGATTTTTGTTTTGGCAATTCTGGAATATAAAAATTTCAAGTCATCGAGTGGATGTTTGCTCAAGAACACCCCAATCAACTCTTCTTCCTCTTTCAATTCCTGAAATAGCGAATACGGCTCAACCGAAGGTAATTTAGGTTCTTGTGGAGTGTTGTTTTCACCGCCTCCACCAAACAGTGAAGTTTGTCCACTAATTTTATCGGATTGAACTTTTTGTCCGTGTTTGATGGCCAATTCAATTCCAATTCTACCTTCCGAATCCGCAATCACATATTGAGCTCTATGGTATCTTTTGTCGAAATCAAACACTCCCGACTTCGCCATATTTTCAAGATTCCGTTTATTTACGGCTCTAAGGTTCACTCTTGAAGTTAAATCGAAAATTGATTCAAACGGACCATTTTTTTCACGATCGGCCAATATTTCAAGCACAGCACCTTCGCCAATGCCTTTTACAGCATTCATTCCGAAGCGTATTTGATTGGTTTTGGTTACGGTAAATGCAGAATTACTCTCATTTAAATCGGGACCTAAAACCTTCATATCCATTCGTCGGCATTCTTCCATGTAGAAGGTAATTTTCTTGATATCGCCCATGTTACTTTTTAACACAGCCGCCATGTATTGAGCTGGATAATTGGCTTTTAAATAAGCCGTTTGAAAGGCAATTACCGCATAGCAAGTTGAATGCGATTTGTTAAAAGCATATTGCGCAAATTCTTCCCAGTCACTGTAAATTTTTTCCAAAACTTTGTCGGGAAAACCTTTTTCTCTGGCCCCAGCCATAAAATCAGCTTTCAAATCGTCAATGAGTTTTTT
The DNA here is from genome assembly GCA_964492925.1 of uncultured Rhizobium sp. Classification (GTDB taxonomy): domain Bacteria; phylum Bacteroidota; class Bacteroidia; order NS11-12g; family UBA955; genus VMCP01. The sequence goes on from CAZBMF010000023.1 coordinate 3,862, forward strand.
GTCTTTTTTACCCATTGCCTTACGCAAAACGTCGGCCTTACCCTTTGAAAAACCCGCAAGTTTCTGACTCAGCAACATCACCTGCTCCTGATATACCGTAATACCATAGGTTTCTTTGAGGTATTCTTCCATTTCAGGCAAATCATATTCAACCGGTTTTCTACCGTGTTTTCTATCAATAAAATCTGGGATATACTTCATCGGTCCAGGACGATAAAGCGCATTCATTGCAATCAAGTCACCAAATTGGGTTGGTTTCAAATCACGCATGTGTTTTTGCATTCCTGGACTTTCAAACTGGAAAACACCATTGGTTTCTCCCTTTTGAAACAATTCATACGTTTTGGGATCATCAAGAGGAATGCTATCCAGATCAATTTCATCACCAACTGTTTCTTTCACTAAGGTAATGGCGTCTTTTAGAATTGAGAGAGTACTCAATCCCAAAAAATCCATTTTCAACAGACCTGCCTTTTCAATCTGAGTCACATCATATTGAACTTGCATCCATTGAGAGTCTTTGCTTTTTGCAACGGGAACAACTTCATCAATGTCTTTGGGCGCAATGATAATTCCACAAGCATGTACACCTGTATTTCTCACACTACCTTCAAGTTTTTCGGCATCTTTCAAAACTTGAGCGGCAGGCTCATCACTGTTATAAATACGTTGTAATTCTTTCAGATTGTCCAATTCCTCCACTTTTAAGTTTTTAGAATCATCTTTTGCCAATTCTGTCAAATCACTATGGAGCATGGTTTTAAAATTCAAATTCCCAGGAACCAATTTGGCCAATCTATCGGTTTGAGGCAATGGATACTGAAGTACCCTACCTACATCCCTGATGGCGCTTTTTGCAGCCATTGTTCCATAAGTTACAATTTGGGCAATCCTTCTTTCTCCGTATTTTTGGGCCACATATTCAATCACACGATCTCGACCTTGATCGTCAAAGTCAATATCCACGTCGGGCATGCTTACCCTTTCCGGATTCAAAAAACGCTCAAAAAGCAAGTCGTATTTTACAGGATCAACGTTGGTAATTCCCAAACAATATGCTACCAAAGAACCGGCAGCGGATCCACGGCCAGGACCAACCCAAACTCCCATTTCTCGGGCAGCGGTGGTAAAATCTTGAACAATCAAGAAGTAGCCTGCAAATCCTGACTGACGAATGGTGTTTAATTCGAAATTCAAACGCTCCTCAACATGTCCTGGAATTGATCCTCCATAACGCTTTTTACATCCCTCAATAGCCAAATGAGTGATATAATCATTTTGAGATTCAAACCCATTGGGAATCACGTAATTGGGCAGCACGATATCTCTGGCGAGCTTTGGTGCATCAATAGAATCTATCAGTTTATTGGTATTTTCAAGTGCCTCAGGAATGTCCTTGAACAATTCTTCCATTTCCGCTTGGGTTTTAAAGAAAAATTGTTCGTTCGGGAATCCAAATCTGTAACCCTTACCACTTTCCTCATTTGTAGCCTTTGGAGTAGATTGAAATTCAGAGGTATTGATGCACAACAAAATATCATGTGCATTTGCATCTACTTCATCTATGTAATGCGAATCATTGGTTGCAATTATCGATACATTGTATTTGCGGGCAAATCTTATTAAAACCTGATTAACATCTTCTTGAGATTTTCCTGTATTGTCAATATTTTGCAAATTATGGCGTTGAAGTTCAACATAAAAATCATCGCCAAACAATTCATGCCACTCTACAAAAAGCTTTTCAGCCTCTTCTTCTGATTTGAACAAAATGGCTTGTGGGATTTCCGCACCAATACAACATGAAGTGGCAATAAGTCCCTCAGAATACTGCTTTATTAAACCCTTATCAACCCTTGGATATTTGCTATAAAATCCTTCCAAATAACCTAGCGAACACAGTTTTGCCAGATTTTCATATCCTTTTTGGTTTTTAGCGAGTAAAAGTTGATGGTATCTTTTGTCTTTTTTCCCTTGACCAAATGTTTTTTGGAATCGGTCTTCTACCATGTAAAATTCGCACCCAATTACTGGCAAAATACCTTCAGATTTGGCCGCTTGATAGAATTCAAAAGCCCCGAACATATTACCATGATCGGTAATGGCAACCGCAGGCATACCATCATTTTTGGCTTTTTTCATCAACTTTTTAATATCCGCTGCACCATCTAGCAGTGAATATTGAGTATGAACATGTAAATGAGAAAATTTAGGCATAAATCGAGCTATCGAAATTACAAATTGCGATACTCAATTTTTAGCAGTGTGGACAAATTTAGAACAATAATTATTTGCAAAAATCGCAAATAAATCAATCAGTAAATTGATAGTAAATGGTATCGCCGGCAACCCTATCTCGGGTAAAAGGCAACATCCATACTTGTCTATCGTTTTTATACACCCCTCGTTCTTTGATTTCACCTTTGTCGTAGTACACTTCATAAAAACCATCGGCAAAAGACAATCCTGTTCTACTATCGCCACTTTGGGAGTAGTGTGCCATTCTTTGGCCATTGGGATAATAATTTTCTTGCCACAAAGCCAATCCTTTGCCATTGTATTTGTATACAGAACTCAACTCATTGTATTGATTGTATTCCAACAAATAAGAAACAGTATCTGCTAAAAAATATCTTCTTGTTTTCACTTTACCATCAGGGGTAAACGACAAACTCACCAAGGCTTCTTTTTCTTCAACCATACTATCTAACCAAGAAACGGGAAAAGAATATGGTTTCGGGTCACGGTTGTCTTTTTGTTGGCAAGAAAAAATAATAAGCACGCAAACTGCGCAATAAATCAGCGAATTTTTCACAATGCAATTTTACAACATAATCACAAGTTTATCAATGTGAAATTTTCAGTGTAATTTTGTGACGTGTTTTTAGCAGAGCTTCAACTTTTCCATTTTAAAAATCACGAATCTTCTCGATTTGTTTTTACCGATAAAATCAATGCCATCACTGGTAAAAATGGATTAGGCAAAACCAATGTACTCGATGCCATTTATTTCTTGGGAAATGCTAAAAGTTATTTCAACAACATCGACAATCAGCTCATTCAATTTGAAAAGGATTTTTTTACCATTCACGGGAAGTTTTCAGATGAAAATCCTTATGAAATCAACATCAATTTTGGAAAATCTACAAAAAAAACCATCAAAAAGAATGGGAAAATAATCAAACGAATCATTGACCATATTGGTCAAATTCAAACAGTTTTCATCACACCAAATGATATTGCGTTGATTTATGAGGGAAGTGAGGAGCGTAGGAAATTTATTGATTTTACCATTTGCCAACTCAACCCAATTTACTTGGCTCAACTTGTTGAATATAGGAAAGTTGTAGAGCAAAGAAATAGTTTTTTAAAAACTGGTGAGGGACGTTTTGTCGACGATATTTTGCTCGAAAGCTACAACCACAAATTGATACCTTTGAATCAGTCCATCCACGAAACAAGAATTGAATTCCTCAATGAATTCATACCCCATTTTGATGAAGTGTATGGCATCATTTCTAACTCATCAGAACACTGCACAATAGAGTATAAAAGCAGTTTGAACGAGACCAATATCAAAACAATATTCGAGAATAATTATAGAATAGACATTGCCAGTCAGCGAACCACTGATGGAATACACAAAGACGATTTAGAATTCAAGATTCAAAACATTCCAATCAGAAAGTATGGTAGTCAGGGTCAAATTAAATCCTTTGTAGTGGCCTTAAAAATTGCCCAATACGAATATTTGAAATCTAAAACGGGCAAAAAGCCCATCTTGCTATTAGACGATATTTTTGAAAAAATAGACCATGAAAGATCTACCGAATTAATGAAAATGGTTTGCTCAGATAAATTTGGTCAAATATTCATTTCCGACACGCATATTGAGCGGGTTCAAGATCATTTCAGCAATCAAAATGTTGCTTGCAACATCATTGAATTGTAAATCGTTTACATAAACATTCCAATCATCAGATCGATGTCGGAGTATTTCATTCCAAACTTATCTGCCAAGCTTTTGTTTGTTAAATTCCCTTTGTACAAGTAGGTTCCTTTTCTAATGCCTGGCTTTAATCTTAAAAAGTCTGCAAATCCACCACTTTGTGCCATTTCATCGAGCATTGGCGTAAATACATTACTTAATGCATAACTCGCTGTTCTGCTAACCCTTGACGCAATGTTTGGCACACAATAATGTATCACATCGTGCTTTTTGAATACCGGTTTTTCATGATTTGTAACTTGTGATGTTTCAAAATTGCCACCTCTATCTATAGCTACATCAATGAGAATGCTGTTGGATCTCATGTTCAATACCATATCTTCGGTAACAACAACTGGGCATCTAGCAGTATTTCCAGCGAGAGCACCAATAACCACATCGGCTCTTTCTAATGCAGATTTCAAAACAATTGGTTGAATGGTACTTGTATACAAATGGAATCCGAATGATTTTTGAATCCTTCTCAAACGATACATATTGTTGTCGAAAATTTTCACATTAGCACCTAAACCCAAAGCTGCTTTTGTAGCAAATTCACCCACTGCGCCGGCTCCAATCACTACCACTTGAGTGGGCGGAACACCTGCAAAACCACCCAATAATTCTCCTTTGCCAATATGGGTATTGTTAAGGTATTCAGCGGCAATTAAGATAGATGCAGTACCAGCAATTTCACTCATTGCCCTAATAATTGGCAGTGCTCCTGAATCATCTTGTAAAAATTCATAAGCCATTGCATTGATTTTTTTATCCATCAACTTCTTCAACAAAACAGAATCCAACTGATTGATTTGTAACGCAGAAATTAGCAATTGACCTGGTTTCATCATGTCAATTTCTTTCTCCGTAGGCGGATCAATCTTCAAAATGGTGTCACATTGGTAAACCGTTTGCGCATCAGCAATTAATTCAGCACCGGCCTCACTGTATTGATGATCCGAAAAATTGGCATTATGTCCTGCCCCATTTTGAATCATAATTTTATGTCCATTCGCCGTAAAAAACTTCACTGCCGCCGGGGTTAAAGGAACTCTATTTTCTTGAAAAGTAGACTCCTTGGGAATACCAATAGACATGCCGTTTTGTTGAAAATGAACAGCCATGGTTTTTGCCAATGTTTCTGGAGTTGCTTCTTGAATATTGCCTAAGAGTTGATTTGACATAATAATCGGTTTTCCACAAATATAACATAAATTAAACACACTAAGATTGGCGTTTTCATTGAGTTTTCAAAAAAAATTCGTAACTTGTGCACGTTTTGTAAGGAATCTGAGTAATGATATTGAAAAAAACAATTATTTTTTGTGCTACCGCCGTTTTTGTGGGACTTGCTAACAGCCAAGCTCCAATTAATCCGTTGACCGAATTCAACGATATCAATCGAATTGACAGTTTAACGCAAGAACTTTTAAGTTCTGTGCCTAGTCATACTCCAGTTGCAATTGCCCCTGTCTCTTATTTTAGTCGTTCTAGATTCGAAGCCGATGTTAAAATGATGGGAACAACCATTCCAATGGATTACCATTATATGGTTGAGCGACAAATTAGAACGTTATTAGGATATGGACAAAATTACTTCAATATGATTCACGAGCGCATGAATTTATATTTCCCAATTTTTGAAGAAATTATGGATAGAAATTCATTGCCGGTGGAATTAAAATACGTTTCTGTAATTGAATCAAACCTCAATCCAAATGCCGTTTCATGGTGTGGAGCTACCGGTTTGTGGCAATTTATGCCATACACAGGTAAATCTATGGGCATGAAAATTAATTACAATCTGGATGAACGTAAAAGTATTTTAACCAGTACCCAAAAGGCTGCCGAATATTTCAAAAATTCTTACTATTTATTCGATGACTGGTTAATGAGCATTGCTTCATACAACTGCGGTCCCGGGAACGTTAACCGAGCGATCAGAAGAGCCGGTGGTGGCAAAAAAACATTCTGGCAAATTCTACCTTTTTTACCAAGAGAAACTCAAGCGTATGTACCAAAATTCATTGCTATGGCTTATGTGCTAAACTTCACCGAACACGCTTACAATGAAACTCACAATGCCTATAGCTCGATTTTGGTCCCTACAAAAATTGATACTACCCTGCATTTGGGTAAAATATGTCAGTTTTTAGGTCACGACCAAGATGAAATCATGCATTGCAATAGAGATCTTTTAACCCATAATACCGGCGTAGCTACCAACAAAACAGTATTGTTGCCTTACGAAGCAAGTATGAGATTAATTGACAACATCGACAGTGCAACTGAATATGCTGCTGTTGATTATCCAACATACAACTATTCTCAATACGACAATGTTACGCCATATTCTCACAGAAAATTAAAGCGCAAACACCGTATTAAAACAACCGAAAAAAGTCACACCAAACATGTGGTGCGTAAAGGTAAAAAACACCGTCATAAAAGAAATTACAGATAAATATTATTTCTGACATGCGTACCCGAAATTTTTTCCCGGCGTTATCACTTTCCATTTTACTTTTTATTGGCTGCAGCAAAAAAAACAACGATTCTTTAGATAGAATTCAAGCCAATGTGGCCGACGTTGCTGTTGTCTCTCAAGAAAATATTACCAACGGGTTAACCGAAATTTTCAGCAATTCATTTGATACAGTAAATCTAGACAAGCATCTCCCCCATACCAATGGAATTTGGGGATATGAATCCGCTTTCAACTATATCATTCTTAATAAAGAGGAAGAAGTATATGCGAAAAACCATAGAATTGCGCTCGTTTTTGGCAACGACAATGAATTAGAAGATGATTTAAGTGGCGATCCAATCCAATCCGGTGCATTGAAAATTCAAAATGATGAATTGGGTACATTCAAAATATACAAAAATGTTTGGGGGAAAGGACAAATGGTTATCCATATTCAATTAAACGACGAATCTTTATCGAGCATTGAAAATTTCAAAAATAAAAGCAACCTAACATCCCGCAAAATCAACAATATTGGAAAATCCATTCAAAAGCTTGTTGTAGATTGTCACAATCTTTTGGGTTTGGAAGGAAGTATTGGATATTGCGAAAAAGGCGATACAGAATTTGCCTACACCGATAGCGTGATGACCCTTTTGAAGAAAAATTACGGATTTACTTTCTTCGTACCAAATTCTTTCAGAATCATGCAAGCAGATTCAAATTTTGTATGGCTCACAAAAATCAAACGAGAAGGTGGTTATGAAGCAATTATGATCAATATTCATCCTCAAGCCATTGAATTATCTCAACTGAGTAACGCGGTAAACGATCGTAACAATTTCACTACTAAATATTTACACAACGACGAAGGCACCAAAATTGTGGTGAGTGAAAGTGGTGCTTATAACCCATTTTTTGCCCCATCACCAAAACAAGCAAATAAACTAATGTACGGCTGGTATACAGAATTGGGCACTTTCAGAAGAGGTCCATTTGGTCGTTATTACTATACCAATGGAACTCAACAAATTGCTGTTGACTGGTTTGCAGGTGGTGCAGATAGATACAACAATATCAAGGCGCAATTGGATTTGATTGCACGTTCATTCAAATTTGTACAATGAAAAAGATAGTTGTTTTTGCGTCTGGAAGTGGAAGCAATGCCGAAAATATTCACCATGTTTTAAACGGTAAAGTTGAAATACAATGTATTTTTTGCAACAACGCAAATGCCGGTGTTATTGAACGTGCTAATCGTTTAAACATTCCATTGTATCTTTTTAATAGAGACAATTGGAATTCCCTCATTGAAATTGAACAAACGCTCAAACAAATGGATCCTGACCTCATTGTACTTGCAGGATTTTTGTGGAAAATCCCACAGCGTTTGATTGAAATTTTTCCTAATAAAATCATCAACATTCACCCTTCTTTATTGCCAAAGTATGGAGGAAAGGGAATGTTTGGACATCATGTTCACGAAGCAGTAATTGCTGCACACGAACCTACTTCGGGCATTACGATTCATTATGTGAACGAACATTACGACGAAGGCGAATACATCCTTCAAAAAGAATGTAACATATTGCCTTCAGACAGCCCAGATGATTTGGCTCAGAAAATCCATTTATTGGAATTTGAGCATTTTCCAAAAACTATTGAAACCATTTTAAACGTTTAATATCATGCGATACAAAAATATAGAAACCAATGTGTTACATGCTGGCATTGAACCAGATCCAACAACTGGAGCCATCATGACCCCTATTTTCCAAACCAGTACCTATGTACAAGCTGCCCCTGGAGATCATAAAGGTTATGAATATGCCCGTACCCAAAATCCTACTAGAGATGCGCTTCAAAACAATTTGGCCGCTTTGGAAAATATGAACCACGGACTTTGTTTCAGTACCGGAATGGGTGCCGTAGATGCATGTATCAAATTGTTAAGTCCTGGTGACGAAGTGGTATCTACCAATGATTTATACGGCGGTTCTTACCGTATTTTTACCAAAATATTTGCGAACTATGGCATTGTTTTCAAATTTGTAGACATGTCTGATATTCAAGCCGTTAAAAATGCCATTACGCCTAAAACTAAAATGGTTTGGGTTGAAACGCCTACCAATCCTTTGTTAAGAATCATTGACATTGAAGCAATGTGCACATTGGGACATGAAGTAGGTGCAACAGTTGTGGTTGACAATACTTTCTCATCTCCGTATTTGCAGAATCCTGCCAAATTTGGGGCCGACATTGTGATGCATTCTGCAACCAAATACATCAACGGACATAGCGACGTGGTGATGGGTGTACTTTGCGTTAATGATGATGCCTTGAGAGATCGTTTGGCGTTTATCCAAAATTCATGCGGCGCTACTCCTGGTCCACAAGATTGCTTCTTGGTATTGAGAGGTATAAAAACCCTTCACATTAGAATGCAGAGACATTGCGAAAACGGAAAAGTGGTAGCTGAATACCTCAACAATCACCCGAAAGTAGGTGAAGTTTACTGGCCGGGCTTTGCTTCTCATAAAAATCACGAAGTTGCTAAAAAACAAATGAGAGATTTTGGGGGGATGATTTCCTTCACACTAAAATCAGACGCCATAGAAAGTGCCCTCACCTTTTTGAAATCAACCAAAGTTTTTTCTTTGGCCGAAAGTTTGGGTGGTGTTGAAAGTTTGGTTGGACATCCTGCAACCATGACACATGCTAGTATTCCAAAAGCAGAAAGAGAAGCGAATGGACTAAAAGACAGTCTTATCCGTTTAAGCGTTGGAATTGAACACATCGATGATATCATCGCCGATTTGGAAAATGCATTGTCAAACGTTTAATATCATTCATTCAAAATATTCGGGCAATTGATGAATCAATTGCCTTTTTTTTTTACATTTATGACAGCCATACGTCCAGAAATTGCCGAAATCTTATGGGAAAACGTTCGGAACTACAACCGTTTTTCGTTCATTGAATCCGATCCGATTTCCATCCCCCATCGATTTTCGCAAAAAAAAGACATAGAAATTTCTGCATTTTTCGCGGCGACATTGGCGTGGGGACAAAGGGTCACCATCATCAAAAGCGCGAACAAATTGCTCGATATATTTGAAAATCAGCCATTTGAATTCATTTCATCGATCACAGAAAATGAATTGATGAATTTGCCAAAATTTGTTCATAGAACCTTCAACAGCGAAGATTTGTTGTTCTTTATCCGATTTTTAAAATCTCATTACGCCAAGAACGACAGTTTAGAAACGGCTTTTTTTTCTCAATTTACCGAAGATATGGATGCTGTAAAACAGGGATTGATTGGATTTAACCGATTATTTTTTGAGGGACATGAAACTGTGAGAACCAAAAAACACGTTTCCAATCCAGCCAAAAATAGTGCTTGCAAGCGATTGAACATGTTTTTACGTTGGATGGTTCGTCCAGCGGACGGCGTTGATTTTGGGATATGGAAAAATATTTCTCCTTCGCAACTGATGATTCCGTTAGATGTTCATGTGCACCGTGTGGCAATTAACTTGGGCATCATAGAATCTACCAAGAGCAACTGGAACACCTGTGAAGAACTCACCAAAAAATTGCGAAGCCTAAATCCCTCCGACCCCACCATTTTTGACTATGCATTGTTTGGCTTTGGTGTGGAAGAAAGGGGGAATAAACTTAAACTAAAAAGCTAGAAATGGTCTTTTATCGAAATTATGCCACTTGCATTTGTACTTGAGGTATGATTTTACGTAAATTTGTATCAATATAAAAAATTATGGCAACTAAATTCACAACGAGCAACTTTCAAGAGGTAGTCTTGAATTCAGATAAACCAGTATTGGTAGATTTTTGGGCTGAATGGTGCGGACCTTGCAAAATGATTGGTCCTTTGATTGAAGAATTGGCTACAGAATATGAAGGTAAAGCGGTAATTGGAAAATTAAACGTAGACGAAAATCCAGATGTTGCTGGAACTTACGGAATCCGCAGTATCCCTACCCTTTTAGTATTTAAAGGCGGTGAAATTGTAGACAGAATTGTTGGCGCTGTTCCAAAAGCAAGCATTGCACAAAAAATAGAAAATCAATTATAATAAAAGCCCTTCGGGGCTTTTTTTATCTCCATACAGATTTATTCATTCCATTTGATGTATGTTACTCTCTGAAGTCATTCAATACAAAAACTTACCCCTAATTGCTAAAAAAGCAATGGAAGGTTTTATTACAGGACTTCATAATAGCCCGTTCCATGGGTTTTCAGTTGAATTTTCAGAACATAGAGCCTATAACGCTGGGGAAAGTGTGAGAAATTTGGATTGGAAACTGTTGGCGAAAACGGAAAAAAAATACATCAAACAATTCAATGAAGAAACGAACTTAAAATGTCACTTGTGGATCGATATTTCCGATAGCATGAATTATCCTTCCCCAAATTTTGACAAACTTAAATTTTCGATTCTCGCTTCTGCCAGTATCGCACAAATCTGCACCAACCAGCGAGATGCATTTTCAATAAGCCTATTTGCCGACCAAAAGATCAAATGGAAATCTGAAATGAAATCTACACACCTTCATTTTAGAAATTGTTTGGCACAATTGGAAACGCTATGGAACAATGAAGGATTAACATCAGACGTTCAATGGGACTTATCAGAGCTTGCAGCCACGGTAAAACGAAGAAATATGGTGGTGGTTTGCAGCGATTTATTGTGGAACGAAAATCAAGTAGCTGAAGAAACCCAATTTTGGGAAACTTTATCGATGTTGCGGTATCAAAAATGCGAAGTTTTGGTATTTCACATCAGCCATATCCAAACAGAAACCTTGTTAAATGTGGGTGATTTACCCATAAAATTTGTAGATCTTGAAACCAAAGACGTATTGAAATTGCAACCTCAAGAATTAAAAGAGGTGTATGCAGAACATCAGGTGAGTGTACAAAAGGAAATGGAAAACAAATGTTTGCAGCTTGGAATCAATTATTTCCTTGCCGATATCAGTCAACCACTTCAAGAAGTGCTGACAACTTTTTACATCCAAAGAAGCAAAATCCTTTAATCTCTGTCGAACATCAATCGATGAGCGTTATGCTCCAATTCGGTGTCTTGATCCAAACTCAACGTTCCATTCACCCAAACTTTGTCAATTTTATGTCCAAATGTAGTGCCTTCCAAAGGAGACCAAGCGCATTTATACTGAATATTGTCTTTACTTACGGTTGTATTTGATTGAGGGTCAATCAGTACCAAATCGGCAAAATATCCCTCACGAATAAAACCTCTATTGTGAATTTGGAAACAAATGGAAGGGGCATGACACATTTTTTCAACCATTTTCTCGATGGTCAATTTGCCTTCTTGAACTTTTTGAAGCATCAATAAGAGTGTATGTTGCACCAGTGGCAATCCTGCATGACAATTCAAATAATTGTTGTCAAATTTCTCTTCAATGGTATGCGGCGCATGATCTGTGGCAATGATATCTAAGCGGTCATCGAGCAAAGCTTCCCAGAGTGCGTCGTTGTCTTTTTGAGTTTTAATGGCTGGATTACATTTAATTTGATGTTTGAGATGGGCATAATCAGCATCTGTAAAATGTAAATGATGCACACACACTTCAGAGGTAATTCTTTTTTGTTCTAGAGGGACATTATTCTGAAACAAATGGGTTTCAGCCGCGGAAGTAATATGTAGGATGTGCAATCTAGTTCCATATTTATTGGCCAAATCAACAGCCAAAGACGATGACAAGTAGCAAGCAACTTCATCTCTGATGATGGGATGTTGTTCGGCTGGAATGCCATTTGGGAATTGATTTTTAGCATATTCTAAACGTTCTTTCACCCTGGTTTCACATTCGCAATGGGTTGCGATGAGTGTAGGTACATTTTTAAATATTTCATTCAGGGCGATGGCGTTATCTACCAACATGTTGCCGGTGCTACTACCCATGAATATTTTCACCCCACAAGTGTTTTTGGGGTTAATTTTCTTTAAATCTTCGATGTTGTTGTTTGTTCCCCCAAGAAAGAATGAATAATTGACAGCACTATTTTTTGCTGCAATTTGCATTTTCTCTTCCAACAATTCATTGGTAGTTGTTTGGGGGTTTACATTGGGCATTTCCATGAAGGAGGTAACTCCGCCGAACAGGGCTGCCCTACTTTCCGACTTTATGTCGGCCTTATGGGTAAGTCCTGGTTCTCTGAAATGAACTTGATCATCAATTACACCTGGAATCAAAATTTTCCCTGTTGCATCAATTTCTACGTAGTTAGATTGAATAGAAATTGAGGGTTCTATTTTCTGAATGATTTGATTTTCAATAAGTACATCTGCCACAAAAGATTTACCTTCATTTACAACAGTTGCATTTCGAATGATGTATGACTTTGTCTTCATAACGAAGGTAAAATTACAAAAAATCATCTTGAAATAAAGCAATGTTTATAATTTATTCACATTCGCTCAAACAAAATTCTAAGAAATTGTTAAACAGACACTTATGCGTAAAACATTGTCTATGTTGCAATTAAATAAATGATAAAAAAAATACAAATTTGTTTACTCAATAAATCCCCTAATTCAATCAACATCAATTGTTAAATTGAAATATTTGTAAGAATTTTGTATTCCCGAAGTAAATTATCTTAAAATGAATGATCTATTAAAAAATGAGAACGATTTGGCCCATATCGTAATTGGGTTGGCCATTGACATTCACAAAACACTTGGTCCAGGATTGGATCACGACTCTTACCTTGAATGCATGATGTATGAATTGGAGCAACAAGGAATTCAAGCATCTTGCAACATTGAGAAAGACGCATACTACAAGAATTTAAAGTTAAGTAAAGGTTACAAAATTGATTTATTGATTGAAAACATCTTGGTGGTAGAAGTTGAAACTACAGAGGCTGTTAGCGACATGCAAATTCAAAAAACCTTGAAAAGTTTAAAACTTGGTGGTTACAAGTTGGGTTTGATTATCAACTTCAACAGCACGTTATTGAAAAATGGCATACGCCGTATTTCCAATATAAAGCCTCAAGAAGAAATTTAATGAATTTTACCTTAATAAAGTAAAATCTCCTGTAAGGGTTCTCAAGTAATTGTCGCACCCTATCCAACTAACTGAATAAACATACACACCTTCTGGTGCTGGTTGGCCGTTAATTTGACCGTCCCAATTCATGTCAGGACTGGTGAAATCAACCAATTTTTCACCCCATCTGTTGTACAATTTGATGTTGTATAAACTACCTTTCACTTTGAATTGGTTCATTGGGTAATAATCATTTCGGCCATCATCATTGGGTGTGAATGCGTTAGGCATATAAATCTCTGAAGGAAATAAATCTTTGCGCTTGTTGATAAATATAGAATCTCGGCTCATACACCCAATCCAATCTTTTACCTGAACCCAATACAATCCAGAATCTCTGGCCACCAAGGTTTGTTCTCTACTGCCATTGTGCCAAAGATAACTTTGCATACCAGGACCAGCATCTAGAATTGGTTTTTCCGACAAACACAGCGTTGTGTCCTTCCCCAAGTTTAAATTGGGATTGGGGAATAATAAAACATTGATGGAATCTGATTCAGGACAATTGTTTGAATTGAGCCATGAAGCTTTTACAACACCCGGTTGGGTTAAATGGAAAGTTCTAGAGGACACTTCATTGTTCCACACAACATTTTTTGTACCAGGGAAATCTACTGTCAACAAAGTGTCTATTTTTTCGCAATATTGCAAATCTTCTCCCAAAAAATATTCGCGTGAATAATTCCCAAATGTAAACGTGTCTGACTTTGAACAAACGCCTATTTTCACATTTACAAAATATTTTTGAGGGATATTGGTTGCCATCGTTTTACCAGTTGTACCGTTGCTCCATTTTACAATTGCTGTTGGATCTGAAATTTTAGAATCAAACAGAATGGTTCTGTTGGGACAAGCCATGGTATCAGACACTTGTACTACTACAGGAGAACTTTGAGATATGGTTACCGAATCAATTGATTTGCAACCATTTTCAGTTGTTCCTTGCACATAATATTTTTTGGCTTTGTTTACAGTGATATCAGGTGTGGTTTCAGTGGTTGACCACAAATATTTGGAGTTAGCCGTTAAGAATGAGGTAATTTTGCGTGAAAACAAATCATCTGAACAATAAATTGTATCACCAGTGGCCTGAATCACATTTCTGTCGTATTTTACTGTAATCGTGTCATACCAAGTACAACCATTTACTGTAACACCAAGCCAATACGATCCATCATTTGTAATTGTAAACGTATCTGTTTTGCTGCCATTTTTCCATAGATATGAATTGCCTACTATGTTAGATTTCAATTTGTACCTATCTAAAGGACAAAGCGTTGTGTCATTTGGTAGCTTTACTTTAACAGGTTCAACAACTTCAACCTCGGCGGAGAAACTATCGAGACATTTATTTTTATACGCCACCAATCTAACTTTATATTTACCCGCTTTAGGATAAACAAATATTGGTTTTGCCAAATTTGAAGTGTCATTGCTTGAATCAGTTACCCCAAAATCCCAATGATACCTTTGGGCGCCACTAGATTGATTTTGAAACTGATATTTAAACCCACAAATAACTTTTGGAACAAAATAGGAAGCCACAACATCAATTACACATGATTGAACATTGAATTGATAATCGCGTATGGTTTGGGTTACCAACTTCCCTTTTCTGTATTCCTTCACTACAATACCAACAACAAATTGCCCAACTCTGGTTGGAACGATGGTTAAAAATCCGGTTACCGGATCGATACTCATTTGAGGAAATCCATTGATTGGATTTGTAGCAGAATAACCAGAATTCCAAGTAATTTGACTAAATGGAGGAGTTTGTAAAAATCCGTTAACGGTGGTATTATCGGGCCTAGGGTTGTTATCATCACCGCCGGTATAAGGGGTAATCAACTCATAAACAAGGCTATCACCATCCGCATCAGTGGCACTGTGATCAAATTTCAACGGAGTATTGGTGCATAAAAAGTTGGGTGGCAACTCTTTGAAAACCGGTGATGAATTTTCTTTGACATAAAGTCGTGAATCTGGAATATAGGCCCAATAATTGGCACCTGTTAACCCTGGATTAACGATATTTGAGATGGTACCATTTCTACAACAACGTTGAAAGGACACATAATAACCGTCTACAATGGGTGGCAAAGTAATAGTAGTTTCGTACCAATAATGGTCTACACATGCATTGGGTGCAACCGCAATACAATTGTAATTGGTTTTTTGAACCCTTAATGGTCCTTTTCTAGACACACTGATGGGGTACCCAGAAAGCATCTTTTTAGTGTTTCCATTAAAAATCCCAAAAACAGCTTGCGCGTCTGAGGCAATGGCTTGGGAAGAACCGTTCAAACAGTCTACATACAAATCCAACCTAATTTTATAGGTATTTGTACCAGTCCGTTGATAGGTCATTTCACCACCCACAATATGGGTAGCACGCGCCTCCGACATCCCCCAAAAAGAGAAAAAAAGAATCAGGTATTTCTGAAAAAACGATCTCATAGGGCCATAATTCTCAAAAATACATAAAACTAATTGATATGAGCTAAAATAATTCGTCAGAATTTCGCAATAACATCGCAAACGTGATTGATTTCTTCATTCGTCATTTCAGGAAACAAAGGAAGTGAAATACAATGACTTGCAAGATATTCGGAATTCGGGAAATCGCCAATTTTGTAATTCAAATGGGCATAAGCTTGTTGAAGATGACAAGGTACTGGGTAATGGAATGCATAACCTACCCCGTTTTCATCTAGGTGTTTTAGGAAAGCTTCTTTGTTATCGGTAGTAACCACACATAAATGATGAACTGCGGTAGCGTGTTCTTCTGGTGCTTGAAACTTTAATTTGTTACTGGCTACAGATTTATATTTCTCAACAATGGATCTTCTTTTGTTATTCCAATCATTGATATAGTTTAATTTCAAGTTTAAAACTGCACCTTGAATGCCTTCCATTCTCATGTTATAACCAATTACTTCGTGGTAATAACGAACAGAACATCCGTGATTTTTCAGCAATTGAACTTTGTTGTGCAAGTTTTCATCGTTTGTAAAAACGGCTCCTGCTTCACCAAATGAACCCAAATTTTTTCCAGGGTAAAAACTTGTAAAGCTCATGGCGCCAAATTGTCCCACTACTTTATTGTGATAAGTAGCGCCAATGGCTTGGGCATTGTCTTCCAAAAATGCAATATTTTTTCTTTGACACAAATCTAACAAACCATCGATGTTACATGGTTGTCCATATAAATGCACTCCAATTATGGCTTTTGTTTTATTTGTAATGGCACGTTCGGCTGCTGCTACATCAATGTTCCAAGTATTTGGATCAACATCAACAAACACAGGAGTTGCACCCACATAGCTCACACCCCATGCCGAAGCAATAAATGTATTCGCTGGCACTATTACCTCATCGCCTTCCTTGATGTCTAAAGCGAGCAAACCCAAATGGATTGCATTGGTTCCATTATTCACAGCGGCCGCGAATTTGGTTTGGTTAAATTTTGCCAAATTTTCTTCAAATTCAGTAACAAATTGTCCACCACTAAACGCAGTATTTTCTAAAACATTCTCAATTAGAGGTAAAACCTCCCCTTTCAACTGTAAATATTGTCTTTTTAAATCAAAAAAAGGAACTTTCATGATATGATATTAAGCTAAATATAATTGTATTTGATTTGGATTTGAATTATCGAAATAAACGTGATCTTTCAAGGTTGTGGCTATAGACAGCCCTACATAATTGGCTAAAACAGGGAAATTCAAATGTTCTCTTTGTGCCAAAAATGCCGTTTCAATTACGGGAAATCCCATGTTAAAAAAATGAGCAATGGTTTTCATAGCCGTTACACCACTGTTTACTACATCATCAATGATGATTAATGCACTGTTTTCAATGTTTTGAAACACCGTATTAGAAAGAAATTCGCTGTTTTGAATGTCCATCTTAAACGATTGAATATTCTTGCCACTCAAAAGAGAATTGAGTTCATCTAGAAGTGACTTTGCTAAAAAAAATCCTCGCTCATTCAATCCCACCAAGTAAAGCTGATGGCTTTCAACATGATTTTCCGCAATTTCTAAAGCCAATCTTTTGATTACCAATAGAATTTCATCATGACTTCGGATTATTTGTTTTTCTGACATAAAAAATCTCCTCGAATTTACAAGTTGCAGATTACATTTCTTCGATGCCGTCTAAATTTTTTCTTAAACGAAGCCAATATTTGTATTTTTGGTACCAAAGCACGTGTAGTTTCCAATGATTTTCAGTCATTTTCACCAATAAGTATTCACCAGATTTCCATTGTTCTTTTAATTGGTTTAATGTTGCATTTAACGCATTATGAATGTGGGTTAGCTGATTGTTTGCTGATTCCCTAGCGTTATCATTTCCTGCAATCGCCATTTCAATCTCATCATTGAGTTCCATCATGTCCATCAAAAACGCGGGTTCCAATAAATTTTGATTGATTTTATTGTCGGCATGTAGTTCTAACAAACATTTGAATCTCCGAATGTCGTCTTTCAGAATTTCATAGTGAATATTGGCCAATTCGGAATCATTGGCATCATTGGAACTTAAATCAGGATGAGCATTCCTTTGAATTTCTAAATATTTCATCCTCAGTTGTTTATCATCAATAAACAACGATGGAATTAAATCAAAGAATTCAAATGAATTTTTCATTAAAATCCAAGCGCTCTAGCGATGTCGACCCAGAAAATAAAGGCTATCAAACTAAAGAGAATGACCATTCCAATAATTTGACCGATATACAAAACTTTTTCATTCACTGGTCTGCGTGTAATCATTTCATATAATAAGAACATCACATGACCACCGTCTAAGGCCGGAATAGGCAAAATATTCATAAAGGCAAGGGCCAAACTTAACATAGCGGTAAGCGACCAAAAGTTCAACCAATCCCAAGTGCTTCCATACATTTGGGCAATACCAATAGGACCAGCCAAAGAATTCTTTGCATTGGTTTTTCCTGACACCACCTTACCCAAACCATTTGCATTTGCAGAAATAAGGGTAAATGATTTTTCAACTCCTTTAACAACAGACTCTCCTAAACCGTAGTTGATCGTTTTTTCCAATCCTTCAAAACCATAGAATTTAGGTTGGAAACCTAGGGTTCCCTCTTCCGTTATTGTTATGTATTTTTTTGATTGATTGCCATTTTTCGATAAAACTATAAAACTCGCTGTTCTACCTGCTTTTTTAGTGAGTAATTCTTTGAATTCAAAGAACGAACCAATTTTGATGCTATCAATAGAAACAAATCTATCACCCTCTTGGATACCTGCTTTTGAAGCAGAACCACCACTAACCACAGTTTTTACTTCAAATTGATAGCGAGGGGCAAAAAATGGAATATCTGATTTGATCGATTTTGTGATAATTTCTTCAAAATTTGCAGGTAGAATAATGTCTTTATTTACAGTTTCCGATAAAACTACTGTTGCCGGAGAATCTGGTGTCATTACCGTTTCAATTCTTTTAACTGTAACAACCTTTTTATCCGTTACCAAGAAAGATGGATTTCCAAACTCGCCCAACAAATCAACAACAGGTTTGCCATTCAAAGAAACAATTTGATCTCCTGTTTCGAAGCCCATTTCACGGGCTGCGGGACCAGCATAAATTCCACCTTTAGCATTCAATGCATCGTTAGGAATAAAGGTATCACCTTGAGAATAAGTAAGTCCTGTAATGATCACAATACCCAAAATAAGGTTCACCACAACCCCACCTACCATCACAATTAATCGCTGCCACGCTGGCTTAGATCTAAATTCCCAAGGTTCTGGTTCAGACTTCAACTGATTGGTATCTAGGCTTTCATCAACCATCCCAGCAATTTTCACATAGCCGCCTAATGGCAACCAGCCAATGCCGTATTCGGTATCACCTTTTTTAAATTTGAACAATTTGAATCCCCAAGCATCAAAAAAAAGATAGAATTTTTCTACTTTGATTCCAAAAGCTCGAGCCGCTAAAAAATGACCAAGTTCATGAAGCGTTACCAATATGCCCAAGGCAAGAATAAATTGCAAAATTGTGATAATTGTACTCATAGATTTTCACAAAGATATGAAACTAGAGGGAAATGGACTTATCTTATCGAAGAAAGTAGAATATTTCCCTACGGAAAACACCCAAGTTACTCGGATAATTTTTTAACCATTTTATAATGAGGGATATTGACTTCCAAAAATTCATCGCCAAGAACTTCATAACCCATCGACAAATAAAATGGAACAGCAGTAGCCCTGGCATGCAATTCAAAAGTTTTGAACTGATTTTGGATGGCCCAATTTTCGGAAAACTGAACAAGCAACTTCCCTATTCCAATACCTTGAAATGTATCATTTACAGCCACTTGCCTCATTTTTAAAATTTCAGAACTGTCTGCTTTTTTTGAGATTATTAAACAACCCACAATCCTATTTTCTATAAACGCGGCCACATGAATATCGTTGATTTCTGAACGCAAGTCCTCTATATTGAAATGCAAATTCAATGGCCTCCTTAACACCTCGTATCGAAGTCCTAAAGTTTGAAAATAC
Organism: uncultured Rhizobium sp.; assembly: GCA_964492925.1. GTDB lineage: Bacteria > Bacteroidota > Bacteroidia > NS11-12g > UBA955 > VMCP01. The sequence continues at coordinate 23,971 of CAZBMF010000023.1, forward strand.
TCTTTGCTTTCAAATTGAACTTGTTCAACTACAAAATTCATTTCAAACGATCTTGAGCTTCACAAACACCCAAAGCCACCATATTCATGATTTCACGCACATTCGAACTGTGATGTAATATGTGTACAGATTTGTTGAAACCCAACAAAACTGGACCAATGGCATCAACACCACCCATGGTTCTCATCAACTGATAAGCGGCATTCCCACTGTTTAAATCGGCAAAAATGAACGTATTAGCCGCTTTATTTCCAAGTTTATTGAATGGATAAAGTGATTCTCTTAACTGACCATTGATGGCATAAACTGGCTGCATTTCGCCTTCAACCATGATTTCTGGTCGCTCTTTGTGCAAGCGATCAACCACTTTTCTCATCATTGTTGGAGAATCTCCGGTATTTGAGCCAAAATTAGAATATGAAATCAAGGCAATTCTTGGTTCAATTTGGAAAGATTTCACCCTGTGGTAAACGTCGTTCACCATGCAAAACAATTCATTTTCAGTATAAGCCACATTCACAGTGGTATCAGCAAAGAACATAGGGCCCGATTTGGACATCATGATATGCATTCCTGAGATCTTTGAGGAAGCAGCGTTTGTTCCAATACAACTAAGTGCTGGCTTCAATGCCAAAGGATAACTTCTGGTTAATCCCGAAATAAAAACATCTGCATCGCCGCATTCAACCATCATGGATCCGAAATAATTTCGATTTCTCATTTGATATTCAGCTTCGTAGAAGGTTACACCTTTTCTAGAACGTTTTTCAAACAACAGTTTTCCATATTTGGCACGTTGTTCATCTTCTCTTCTAGGGTCAATAATGACAACATTTGGAATTTCGATGCTATTCTCTTCTAATAAGCGATTGATAACCTCTGGTTTTCCTAAAAGAATTGGTTTGGCAATATTTTCTGATACACAAGCTTGGGCGGCACGTAAAATTCTTACATTATCGGCCTCAGCAAAAACAACACGTTTTGGATCTTTTTTAGCCTTTGTCATCAAACGATTCACAAAATCATTGTCAATTCCCAATCGTTTTCTCAAAGAATCTTTATAAGCATCCCAATCGGTGATTGGAGATTTTGCTACACCACTATCCATCGCTGCTTTTGCAACTGCGGGAGCTACTGTAGTTAACAACCTTGGGTCCATTGGTTTTGGAATGATATAATTTCTTCCAAATGCCATATTCCCTTCATTGTAGGCCATCATCACCACCTCTGGAACAGGTTCCAAAGCTAAGTCGGCAATGGCTCTTACAGCAGCCAATTTCATTTCTTCGTTGATCGAAGTGGCTCTAACGTCTAACGCACCCCTGAAAATAAAAGGGAATCCCAATACGTTGTTTACCTGGTTTGGAAAGTCACTTCTACCTGTTGCCATCACCAAATCTGGACGGGTTTTTACCGCCAAATTGTAATCGATTTCTGGATCTGGATTTGCCATTGCGAAAACAATTGGATCATTTGCCATCGATAAAATCATTTCTGGCGACAAAATATTTCCTTTGCTCAATCCTACAAAAACATCTGCCCCTTTCAACGCATCTTCCAATGTATGAATGTCGCGGCCTGTGGCAAATTGCACTTTATATTTATCTAAATCATCCCTATCGGCACGAAGAACTCCTTTCGAGTCGAGCATGATTAAATTTTCTTTTTTAATTCCGAGGGATACAAACAGCTTTGTGCAGGCAATTGCCGAAGCACCGGCACCGTTCACAACCAACTTTACCTCACCGATGTTTTTATTTACCACCCTCAATGCATTCAACAAACCTGCACCCGAAATGATGGCAGTTCCATGTTGATCATCGTGCATGATAGGAATATTCAATTCTGCTTTTAAACGTTCCTCAATTTCAAAACTCTCTGGAGCTTTAATATCTTCAAGGTTGATACCGCCAAAAGTAGGTTCCATGGCTTTCACGGTGTTCACAAAATCATCGATACTCTTACAGTTTAATTCAATGTCGAATACATCAATATCGGCAAAAATCTTAAACAAAATACCTTTACCTTCCATCACTGGCTTGGAGGCTTCTGGCCCAATATCACCAAGTCCTAAAACCGCAGTACCATTAGAAATAACCGCCACCAAGTTGCCTTTTGCGGTGTATTTATAAACGTCATCTACATTTTCTGCAATTTTCAAACAAGGTTCTGCCACTCCTGGAGAATATGCCAATGCCAAATCAAATTGAGTTTGAGTAGGTTTGGTTGAAATCACTTCTATTTTCCCCGGTCTTCCATCTGCATGGTAACTTAACGCGTCCAAAAACTTCTTATCTGCCATAATGTATTTAAATACAAATATACGCTTTTTTGAATGAGTAACTTGAAATTGTCATTTTTACACTTAGTCGCTCATTTTGTTAGATGATTTTTTTCACTTTCCCCATTTACCTTTTTCCAATAAACCGTATTCATGCTAAAAATATGTTATGAAAAATACACTCACAGCTTTAACAATTGGCATTGCGGGCATATTCGGATATTCCGCATTTACGTCGAAATCAATCAAGAAAAAACCCATAAAAATGTTCATTCACAGCGATAGCATAAAAATTTGGGCACTAGACACGAATGGGAATGCTCTAGACTCATCGTTGTTAAACGAGTCCTATGAATTTAAATTCACCCATTTGAAATCTGGTACATACAATTTAAAAATTCAAAATTTCAAAACCCATCAAGTTTCAATCTCTACAGATGTGCGGATAGACCATCCAAATTTGCTCACAAAATTAGATCCTAAATACAGGGTTATTCCGAAAACTCTACCAAAAAAAGCAATTGAAAAACCTCATATTATTTTAGATAGCTACAAAGCTATTTCAACCATAGACTTAGAGAGAGCGGATGATGCATCAATGGGAAAGGATGTAGAGACTAGCATGGCCGCAATGCCATTAATGATGGACAAATCTTCCTCGCCAAAGACAGAGAGCGTTCGAACTACCTCGGAATCAAAAATGAGAACTAAAAAAGCAATCACTGAAAAACCAGGCATTGGAAAACGAGAGGAAACTATTGTAAAAAGACCAGATGCTGGCATATCGGGTTCGGCAAAAGTACTCACGGCTGGAATTTGGAATGATTTGGAAAATTGGGATAAATTTGAGAAAACCCATTTAAAGCCAGAAGTCATGAATGTGCAAAATACTTGGGGGATCTATCTGTTGAATCACCGTTTCGGTGTAGAAATAGTGGATGCCGCAGGAAAACCAGCAATCAGCGTAAAAGTGTCCCTCAAAAATAAAGAAGGTGTAATAGTATGGAGTTCGTTTACTGATAATCGTGGTAAGGCTGAATTGTGGAACAAACCATTTGAAAATGTGACAAAACTGGATGATGCTTTTCAATTATATGTTACAATAGGTGAAAAAGAAGATAATTTAGGAAAAATAAAAGCCACGGGAACAGGATATGATCGATTTGTAATTTCCGATAAACCCAAATTTGAAGCGAATGTAGATGTTTGTTTTGTGGTTGATGCCACTGGATCTATGGGTGATGAAATTAACTTTTTGAAAGAAGAATTGATGGATGTAATGTTGCAATTTCAAAAAACTGCACCATGTTCACCAATACGTTTAAGCTCAGTATTTTACAGAGATTATGGTGACGAATATGTAACCAAAAAAATGCCATTTACAAGCAGAATAGACGACGTGGTTTCGTTTGTTTCCGAACAATATGCTGGCGGAGGTGGCGATTTTCCGGAGGCGGTTCAAAGTGGACTGGATGTGGCAATCAATGAATTAAACTGGAATAAAGAGGCTCTTACTAGAATCATTTTTTTGGTTTTAGATGCTCCTCCACATGTGCATGATGCAGCTAAAATTAGAAATTTGATGCAACAAGCCAGTGAAAAAGGTATCAAAATAATACCAATTACCGCGAGTGGAATTGACCAATCAACCGAATTTTGCATGAAATATTTGTCAGCTGGTACGGGTGGCGATTACATTTATATCACAGATCATTCTGGAATTGGAAATAGCCATATCAAACCAACCGGCGTTAAGGAAGATGTTGATTTATTAAATACCCAAATCTTAAAATCGCTTCAAAAATACAGCACTTGGGAAGGTTGCAAAAAATCAAATCAGATTGACCAAACAGTGGAGCCGAGAGTGGATATTTTTGGAAATAATCAATTGCAAATTTCATCTTACCCCAACCCTGCCAGTGATTTTATTCAAATAAAATGCAATGAATTACCTAGCAATATTTCAATCTTTAATTTAAATGGACAATTGGTTGTTGAATTGAAACAAATTCAAGATTTAGAGAACAAAATAGATGTACAAAAATTGTCTGAAGGGCTGTATATTTTAAAGGTTATCATTAAGGAACAATCTTTCAGCAACAAATTTTTCGTAACCCGTCAAAATCAATCTCAACGATCTCAAAAAGATTAAAAAAGGTGAACAACTTTTTTTAACACAGAATCAATGTTTGAAAGTTGGAAGTTATTTTTGCAACAGTTATGACACAATACCGTATTGAACACGATACAATGGGCGAGGTAAAAGTACCTGCAAATGCCTATTGGGGAGCACAAACTGAACGCAGTCGCAACAATTTCAAAATTGGTCCTGAAGGAAGCATGCCAATTGAAATTATTCGTGCTTTTGGTGTATTAAAAAAGTGTGCTGCTGAAGCGAATTTCAAACTCGGGGTATTATCGGAAGAAAAGTATAAACTTATTGCCGATACCTGTGACGAGATTATTGAGGGCAAATTAGACAAAGAATTTCCTTTGGTAATTTGGCAAACTGGCTCAGGAACTCAAAGTAACATGAATGTGAATGAAGTAGTTGCCAACAGAGCGCATGTAAAACAAGGTGGTTTGTTAACTGATGAAAATAAAGTGTTGCATCCAAATGATGATGTAAACAAAAGTCAGAGCAGCAACGATACTTTCCCTACTGCAATGAGTATTGCTGTTTTCAAGCAAGTTGTTGATTACACTTTGCCTGGAATGCAAGCTTTAAAAACTACTTTGAAGCATAAAGCCAGAGAATATAAAGACATCGTTAAGATAGGCAGAACCCATTTCATGGATGCTACCCCTTTAACGTTAGGTCAAGAATTTAGTGGTTATGTAACTCAATTAGATAACGGTATTGCTGCCATAAACAGAGCGTTAAAACCTGCTGCAGAACTTGCTTTAGGTGGAACCGCTGTTGGTACTGGCTTAAACACTCCAAAAGGTTATGCAGAATTGGTTGCTGAACTTATTGCAAAAGAAACTGGATTGCCTTTGGTTACTGCTGAAAATAAATTTGAAGCGTTGGCTGCACATGATGCAATGGTTGAATTGCACGGCGCATTAAAAAGAGCAGCAATGAGTTGCTTTAAAATTGCTAACGATATTAGAATGCTCAGTTCTGGCCCTAGAAGTGGAATCGGTGAAATCCACATTCCTGAAAACGAACCAGGTTCTTCAATTATGCCAGGTAAAGTAAACCCAACCCAACCAGAAGCATTAACAATGGTATGTGCTCAAATCCTTGGAAATGATGTTGCCGTTTCTTTCGCTGCATCTCAGGGACATTTCGAATTAAACGTTTTTAAACCAGTAATTGCTGTGAATATGCTTCAAAGTGCTAGATTACTTGGACAAGCTTGTTTGAGTTTCAACGACAATTGTGCAATTGGAATTGAACCAAACCACGACAATAT
>CAZBMF010000024.1:0-29645 GCA_964492925.1 uncultured Rhizobium sp.
TAGGATTATAGGATTATAGGATTATAGGATTATAGGATTATAGGATTATAGGATTATAGGATTGTGTCCCGATAGCTTCGGGATTATGGGATGTGTTTTCAAACTTTGAATATTTATGGAGAAATGTGAAATTAAACGCAACCCCGAACTTGCTACTGAGTTTGAAAGGTTGATTTCTACAATGGATTCTTCAATATTGGATTTAAAGCTTTCTAGGCCGGCTTTAAGAGCTTTGGTGCGTTTGGATATATATTCTGTGTCAGATTTATTGAAAGTTTCTATAAATGACCTTAAAAAGGCTCATGGGATAGGTCCTACTGCTATTTTGAAGTTGAAACCCCTAGTGTCCTCGATTTAGAGTCGAATTTTAATTCACATAATTGAATGAGTGGATTTCTAATTGTTGCTTGAGATTAATCAATCTGTTTCGATAATATTAGCGCAATTTTTTGCCATCTGCTGGATAAAAAGGCTATGGCTTGTATACTATGGGCCTGTTTATTATTCGAATGATATTAAAAAAATCCGCAAATTCCTTTGTGATAAGCGATCACTTTGCCACTAGATTGCAATTGCGATGAACGATTGTATTTTATATGCTGTGATTGATCCATCTGCGCTTTCTAATATGCAAAAACACTGCTTTTTCCCGTATAGGAACGTCTTGAATTGTTACGGCATTATAAAATCCTTTAGATTCCATGCGATCGCATGTGTATTCCTCGGGAACTTGATTTAACAACTCATACAAATAAGGTTGAATATTGTCATCATCTGAAGTATGTTTAACTATTTTAAAATAGTTTTTGAACCTCTATAGTCATACAAAGTACATGATAATTTATAATTGTACGCTCAAACAAAGAAAAATGGTTGTTTAGATGAGGTTATACCAAACAAAAAAAGTAGACGAAAAATCCGTCTACTTTCTGTATTATGAAAAAAATTAATTTCGCTTATGCTAAAGAATTCACATGCTTCTGCAAGCTTGATTTCAAGTTGCTCGCTTTGTTCTTATGAATTACATTTTTCTTCGCCAACTTGTCTAAAGCGCTAATTGCAGTTAATAACAAAGCTGAAGCTTCTGCTTTATCAGAAGATTTACGAATTGTTTTTACTATGTTACGCGCGGTTTTGTGTTGATATCTGTTCAAGTCACGCTTAGCCTCATTGGCTCTGATTCTTTTGATTGCCGATTTATGATTTGCCATTTCTTTGCTAAAAAGGAGTGCGAAGATACAATAAACGTTTTACAAAATCAAGTATAAAATAAAAAATTAATCAATTTCAGGTGCCAATCGAACTACCAAACCCTCCATGTTCTCATGTAAATGCAATTGACAACCTAGTCTTGAGTTCTCTTTTACAAAAAATGCTTGGTCTAACATGTCCATTTCTCCATCTGTTTTATCCGGTAAAATATGGTCGCTTTCAACATACACCTGACATGTTGCGCACATTGCCATGCCTCCACATTCTCCCTTTACAGGTAATTCTACCGCTTTGCAGAATTCCATCAAATTCATGTTCATGTCGGTAGGTGCTTCATAGATTTGTGCGTTTCCATCTCTGTCGATAATTGTGATATTGATATTCGGATTGCTCATTTTATTGTAAATGGTCTAATTGATTGTGAATGATTATTTCAAATTGGTTGTTCTCTTTTTCTTCCAAAACATAAAGACAAAGATTGTCATGTGGAAAATCATCCATGTCTTTTAAATGTTTCCCGGTGAGCAAACATAAAAAACTTCTCATGGCTCTTCCATGCATGCAAATTAATATTTTTTCGAAATCACTTTCCATGATTTTTGTCAGTCCCCGCTGTTGACGTGCGAACATGTTTATGGGTGTTTCTCCATTTTCTATAGAAACATCTAAAAATCCTTCTTTCCATTTCGATAAAATCGATAAAAAAGCTTGGGTATTTTCTTCATTTGGTACTTTTCCCTCCAGGATTCCCCAATTGATCTCATTTAATTCAGGCACTATTTCTTGAGGGATATTGTGTGCGCGGAAAGGAGCCACCGATTGATGCGTTCTTTTGAGTTCAGTGACGTAAATTTTATCAAAGGCCACAGATTTATGCGCTTCATAAAATTTTCTTGCCTGCTCTTGTCCTTCATTATTCAAATCAGAATCTACACCAGAACCTTGAACAATTCCTTGCTTGTTGAAATCTGTTTGACCATGTCTGATTAAATAAATTGTTTTTTTGGGTTTTGAAACTGAATTTTGCATAAATGATGGCCAATATTTTTGATGTTGCAAATATAAGCATTGACGAATTAAACAAACGCTGCGAAAACACCATGTCAACCGCCATTGGATTGAAGTTTACACAAATAACTCAATCCATGTTAAAAGGTGAAATGCTGGTGAATGATTCGAATTGTCAACCGTTGCGAATGTTAAATGGCGGAGCGTCTATGGCCATCGTAGAAATAATGGGAAGTATGGCCGCCAATTTGGTGATTGATCGGACACAATTTGTGGCGCTGGGACAATCAAGTACCGGGAATCATTTTAGACCGGTAAAAGAAGGAGAAATCGTTACAGCGGAAGCAGTTGCCCTTCACCTAGGAAAGAAAAGTCAAGTTTGGGAAGTGTCAATTTTTCAGGATCAAGGAAAATTGGTTTGTAAAGGCACCCTAGGCATGGCCGTAGTTCCAATTCCATCATGAGTTTAAGCTTTGCTTTTTTTCGTGAACCCAACGCTCAAACTTTGCAGTTTTGCAAAGGAAAATTGACGCTTTTACCAGAAAGCTGGACAATCAATTCTATACAAAATGGATTTTTATTATCGCCTTGGGCCAATTCCCAACAAATATTTTTGATAGCCTCAGAGAAACAAGAAATAGAATCAATCGCGGTTCTAAACGAGCTACAGAATATTGCCCCGTCTTTGAATTTGTCGAACATTCATTCTGTTAACAAACCTGAATTTGCCAACCAAATATATAAAATTCAGGAAGAAATTTTAGCCGGTAACTTGGAAAAAGTGGTGGCAAGCAGAATTGAGGCAGAAATGTGTACTTTGGATGTAGATCAAATATATAGATGGTTTTTAAATCTTTTGGATTCACATCAAAACGCCATGGTTTCTTTGGTGTATACCCCTAACTATGGTTTGTGGATTGGTGCAACTCCTGAAATTCTCCTGCATGTAGATGATAATACTTTGACAACCGTTAGTTTGGCAGGTACGTTGATAGATTCATCCGAAAGTTGGACAGAAAAAGAAGCACTGGAACAATCTGTTACCACAAAATTTATTGATGGTGTGTTGGAGCAATTTGCGGAACAATCCTCCATCAAAAGTGAGATAGTTGAAGTGAAAATTGGCGATATTCGGCATTTAAAAAGTCATTTTAAGGTACAAATAAACCAAAATAAGGTGCAAAATATCTTAAACGTACTTTCTCCAACTCCGGCAGTTAGTGGATATCCTCAAAAATTAGCACTTAGCTGGATCGCGCAAAACGAAAATTACGAACGTTCTTTATTTTCAGGATTTTGGGGGATAAAATCAGCACAAAACATGCATTTATACGTGAACCTTCGATGTGCAAAGATTACTCAGAACCAACATTTGTTTTATGCGGGTTGTGGCATAAATTCTGGTAGTGAAGTGGAAAAAGAATGGAATGAAACTACCGCAAAGATGAATGTAACTAGAAATTATAGGAATTAATCCTCATCGTCGTCGTCATCATCGTCGTCGTCATCATCGTCGTCAGACTTTTTAGATGGCTTTTTCTTTTCTGGTTTTGCAGCGGGTTTCTTATCGTCTTTTTTATCAGGCACTACAGCGGGTTTCTTTTCTGCCGGCTTTTCAGGTTTCGATTCCTCTGATTGATTTTCATCATCAGATTTTGCCTTGTCTTTTTTATTTTCCTCGCTGTTTTTCGGCTGTAGATCTTCCGGAAGAGGCAGTAATCTAGGATCAAGAGGTTTTGGTTCTTGTGCAAACGACATGGAAGTCAACGGTTTTTTAATGAGAGACTTTCCTGTAAGAGGATAGCCTTCGTAATCACCAGTAGGGATATAATAGGCTCTGTTGCCTTTCACTTTTTCGTATGCTGGTCCTAAATGATCCAATACAATGATTTTTTCTTCCGGTTGATAGCGAAGCACCATTTGAGCAGATTTGTGGTATTCAAAAACTACACGATTAGAAGAACTTGGATCTTCTTCATTGTCTCTGAACAACGGAAATCCGAATAGCGGTTCACCATCTTCAAAATAAAGTACATCGAGTATAGACCTATTGCTCGACGCGTTATGTCCATCAAAACCCATTAAAAGAAAGAGCAATTTGCCCTGAAATTTATAGGGTTGCATTTGATAGTAAAGTGCACCAGGCCATTTGTTTAATGTGTAGGTTTCATCTTCGCAATCTTTGGCCAAGTTTTCAGATGTATCCAACAAAATAAAGGTACGGGTTTGTTTTTTTAATTTTTGTTGAATGACCCCGAAATGCATGAATTTGCCATTTAAAAGAATTGCGTTATAAGAAAAAATTCTAACATCAGCATCTTTGTGATGTGCAATAGCAATGGTTGTATATTTTAAAGAATCAAAGGGATAGTTGAACGATAAAGGGTTCAACAGTCCTTCAAGTAATAAATCTTGAATTTCATAAGAAGCTTTGATTCTCTCAGAGTCAGAAGGGGCAGATAGCGGTTTTAAATTAATTTGAAGGATTTTCTTTTCAAGTTCAATTGGCGACAAAAAGTCTTGTCCCCAACATAAATTGGCACTAAAACTTAAAAACAAAAAAAACGCAAGATTGATATAAAAACGCATCATATTCATTAAGAATAAACGTGAAACTGAATGAATTTATTGGAAGGGTAGAGAAAATTAGCAATTTTCAATAACCATGGCAGAAGCCCCACCACCACCATTGCAGATACCGGCACCACCCAATTTTCCGTTATTTTGTTTCAAAACATTCACCAAAGTAACGATAATTCTTGCACCAGAAGCTCCAAGAGGATGTCCTAATGATACTGCACCGCCGTTAACATTTACTTTTTCGGCAGATAAGTTCATTATTTTGTTATTTGCAAGTCCAACTACAGCAAAAGCTTCGTTTAATTCTACGAAATCTAAATCATTCACTTCAACGCCTGCTCTTTTAGCGGCCAAAGGCAAAGCCTTACTTGGGGTAGTTGTGAACCATTCTGGAGCTTGTTCGGCATCAGCCGCGCCCACAATTTTTGCCAATGGAGTTAAACCTAATTCTTTCAATTTTTCACCACTCACCAATACAACAGCAGCAGCACCATCATTGATTGTGCTTGCATTAGCAGCAGTAACAGTACCGTCTTTTTTGAAAACAGTTCTCAAAGTTGGGAATTTCGAAAAATCAACACTTTTATATTCTTCATCTTCAGAAACAACTACATCGCCTTTTCTGGTTTGAACAGTTACTGGTGCAATTTCATTGGCGAATTTTCCTTCCGCCCAAGCTTTAGCAGAACGCTCATAGCTCGTTCTAGCAAAATTGTCTTGATCTTCTCTGGTGATATTATGTTCAGCTGCACATAATTCGGCACAACTTCCCATCAATTCTTGACTGTATACATCGGTCAAACCATCAGTTACAATGCCATCTACCAAAGAAGTATTTCCATATTTAAATCCAGATCTAGAACCTGGCAAATAATGAGGAACTTGACTCATGTTTTCCATTCCACCCGCAACCACGATATCGGCATTGCCCAATTGAATGCTTTGTGCAGCCAAAGCGATAGCTTTCATGCCACTTGCACAAACTTTGTTGATGGTAGTTGCCGGAACATTGTCGGAAATGCCTGCAAAACGCGCAGCTTGACGTGCAGGAGCTTGTCCTAATCCAGCTTGTAAAACGCTACCCATCAAAACTTCTTCAACGGTATTAGGGTCAATATTCGCTTGTTCTAAGGCTGCTTTGATAGCAACTGCACCTAATTTGGTGGCTGAAACTGAAGACAATGATCCATTGAAACTTCCTAGGGGAGTGCGTTTCGCACCAACAATATACACTTCTTTTGTCATAACGGTAAAATGTAGTACAAAGGTATTCAAATTAAAGGAAACCAGAAAACGGAATTGCCTATATTTGTAAAGTGATTCTTATCATTGAATCTTCAGCGAACTTTCCTTCTGTTGCAATTTGCAGCCCTGATGCTCAGGTGCATTTTTATGCTCAAGAAAATGTCCCTCAAAGCCATTCAGAAAAACTTCCAGTTATGGTTCAAAACGCCTTTAATTGGTTGAAAGATAATCTATTTGATTTGCAGGCGGTGGCTGTAAATGCAGGACCAGGAAGTTACACGGGATTGAGAATAGGGGTAAGTTTGGCCAAAGGAATTTGTTACGCCAAAAACGTTCCACTCATTGCTGTAGATGGCCTTGAGGCCATGGCAGGCTATGCTTTAACCGAGAATTTAGAAATGGATTTAGCCTTTTCAATGCTTGATGCTCGTCGTGATGAAGTATTTCTGAAAAAAGTTTCTCGTATGGGAATCAAATCTGAAATATCGGCACAAATTTTAAGTGAAAATTTGTTTATTGAAAATTGGGAAAGGGTTGTATTCGTTGGGAATTCAAATGAAAAAGCAAAAAAATTGTTGAACATCAATGAAATTTTGTTTGTTGAAGGGCCATTCGCAAATCAAATGTGCTCTTTGGCTAGTTACAAGTTTCAACACCAACAATTTGAAGATGTGGCTTATTTCGAGCCATTTTATTTAAAAGATTTTGTTCCTGGTATAAGTAAAAAGTTTGCCGTTTGAAAATCGCATTTATTGATAACTTTGATAGCTTTACCCATAACCTGATTCATTATCTTCAGAATACAGGAAGTGAAGTTGTGATGTTTCATCACAATGCATTGTTTCAAAACGAAAATAATATTCTATCAGCAAACGCTGTTGTAATTGGTCCAGGACCAAATTCACCAAAAGATGCGGGTGAACTCATGCAATTTATACCAAAACTAATAGCATCTAAAAAACCGATTTTGGGAATTTGCCTTGGTCAACAAGCTTTAGGGGAATATTTTGGCATGGAATTAACACTTGCGAGACTTCCTATGCATGGAAAAACAAGTGAAATTCAACATGTTGGGACAGATTTATTTCGCCATATTCAACATCCAATGAAAGTGGGTCGATATCATTCACTCGTGGTTAAACCTACAAATGACTCAAGTTGCATTGAAGTACTTGCCCAAGTTAATGAAGAGGTGATGGCTATTAAACATACCGAACTCCCTATTTGGGCTGTTCAATTTCACCCTGAGAGTGTGTTAACTCCGGACGGGCAATTGTTGATACAAAATTGGATTGACTTACTGTAAAAGTCTCACCGTTTTGATGATAGCATTTACTCCAAATCCTGCAATTTCATATAAAATTTCATTACTTCCATGTGGAATAAAATTATCAGGAATTCCAAGGTGAACCCATTGACCTGAAAACGCAAAATGAATTTCTAGAGCCTCGCCAAATCCTCCTTGAATACTTCCATCTTCTATGGTGATAACTGCTTGGTAGTGATTTAAATCCAGATTAGGTAAAGGTTTTATTTGTGGGCAATGAATGTGGTCAACTTCGAGTTTGCCTTCTATGACTGCTTGTTTTGATATGTTTGTTGCATGTCCTGTTGATACAATTGCAATTTTATTTTTATGATGAATTTCGATGGATTGTGTAAAAATATTGAGAGAATTCTGAGGAATGACCCAATGGTGGTTTTTTAAGCTGCCTTTAGGATACCTTATGGCAATTGGCTTTTGAAATTCAATTCCATAACATAGCGCATTGCAAAGTTCTTGAGCGTTTTTAGGTGCAAATATTTCTAAATTTGGAATGCAATTTAAGAAGGCAATATCGAATGCTCCATGGTGCGTAGGTCCATCTTCTCCAACCAAACCAGCCCTGTCGATACAAAAAATAACAGGAAGATTTTGCAGTGCAACATCATGAATCACTTGGTCATAGGCTCTCTGCAAGAAGGTAGAATAAATATTTACTACAGGGATTTTGCCGCTACAAGCCAAACCTGCCGCGAAAGTAACTGCATGTTGTTCAGAAATTCCCACATCAAAAAAACGATTAGGGAAAAGGTTCATAGCCTCCAACATGCCACAGGAGCTGGGCATTGCAGGTGTAATTCCCACCAATTGCGGGTGTTTTTCTGCCAATGCTATGAGGATTTCACCAAAAACATCTTGCCATTTTTTTTCTGGAGTGGAATTTGGCTGTATTTTAACGTATTTATTTGTGCTGTGGTATCGAGTTTGTTCCTTTTCTGCAGCTTCAAATCCTTTTCCTTTTATAGTTTTTACATGTAATAGTTTAGGACCTTCAATATTTTTGAGGGACACCAAGGCGTTAGTAATATCTTGGATGTTATGACCATCAATTGGTCCAGCGTAATGGAGACCAAACCATTCAAACCATTGTTGAATCATAGATTGATGGTTGTCTATCAAATGCTGGTTTAAAGCCCCGGTATTGGGATCAATGCCCATTTGATTGTCATTGAAAATAACGGTAACATTCAAATTGCTTTCCCAAATGTTGTTCAAAGCTTCAAAACTCATTCCGCCTGTAAGAGCGCCATCGCCAACCACCGCGATGAAATTTTGAGTAAAGTTTCCATCTATTTTAGCAGCCATAGCCATTCCCATTGCAGCGGAAATGGCGGTACTTGAATGACCTGTGCCAAAGGCATCAAATTCATTTTCTCCGATTTTTGGAAAACCGGAAATGCCACCAAAATTTCGAATATTGGAAAGTGCATCTTTTCTTTGGGTGAGTACCTTAAATGGATAAGATTGGTGCCCTACATCCCACAAAATCCTATCTTCAGCTAAATTAAACTGATTGAGTAACGCTATGGTCAATTCAATAACGCCTAGATTGGCAGCAAAATGTCCTCCATTTTGCAAAATTGTTTCAACAATATATTCCCTCAATTCTCTGGCTAAATCTTCCAGTTGGTTTTGGTTGAGGGATTGAATTTCACTCGGGTGGTGTATATCGTTGAGCATTGTTGCAAAATTAACGCATAAAAAGTAGAAATTGTTTTTTAATGCTGTTATGTAATGTTTTTGTCAGAAATATTCAAAATTTAGTAAATAACAAAATTATTGATTAAATGAAACGATTGATAATGAATTTGATAGTTTTAATTTAAATTCGTCGTTAAAGATTAAAATTTAATCGAATTCATTATTAAATATTGAATTATTTTTCTGATTTTTGTGCCAACAAATAAACTAGAAAACTAAATTAAATCTTCGTCGATGAAAAAAGATAAAAAAGAAAAAGCAGTTGCTGTTGAGCCCAAAAAAAGAGGCAGAAAACCTGGTTCAAAAAATAAGCCAAAGTCTGGTAAATCTGGCGATTCAGGGAAAATGGCTGTATTTGAAATTTTGCAGAAAGAGGTGCAAAATTTGATGCAAGCAGTTGAAAAAGCTCAAATTCAAGCAGCAAAAGAAATAGAAAAATTAGAGGCGAAAAATAAAAAGGAAATAGAAAAAGCTAAAGACAAAGCTAATTTATCAATCAAGCTTTGGAAAAATAGAGCAAAAGAATACCGTCAAAAATTGACAACTGGTGGTAAATCAACTCGTTCTGTTGGTCGTCCTGCGAAATTGGCTACCAAGCCTGCTGGTAAACGCGGACGTCCCGCAAATTCATCAGGTAAAAAAGGTGGTGGAAGAAAGAAAGCTGGTGAATTAACGAAGAAAGACATCATTTTGAATTACATGAGAACGCTTACTGCGCCTATTACTTCAAAAGATTTGATTCAAAATTTGTTCTTACAAAGTGGTGAAAAAGATCAAAAGCGCTATGCACAAGGCATTTACACAACATTGACACAAATTTACAAAACTGGTGAATTGAGAAACAATGGTGGAATGATTGAAATAAAGAAGTAAAATTATTTATTTAGTTACAAATATGAATCGGGGATTTTGAGAAAAATCCTCGATTTTTTTTGCATTAAATTTTCGATTAAATAATGCAAATACCGCATCACAATGGTCTTGATGGGTTTCCATCCATAATTGAGATTTTGAATTTGTGTTCGCAGCGAAAAATTCAAATAAACCTTGATAAAATTCAAGCACATCCTCATTCACAAACAAGGCCAAATGGGGCTCGAATTTAACCACTCGCTCTTCCATGTTCGCCATTTCTACTTTGTCAATATATGGTGGATTGCTGATAATGAGATCATGGTTGTTTAAGTTGTTTTTGATGGAGAAAAAATCCTGTTCCAACAAATTTATACGCTCTATTACATTTAATTTGTTTGCATTGATTTCGGTTACTTTTAATGCCTCTGCTGAAATGTCTAATGCTTCAAATTTCCAAGTAGGATTTTCTTTAAGAAGTGTAATTGGAATACAGCCACTTCCAGTACCAATGTCAATTCCTTTGAGATTTTTTTGACCTTTGTTATACTGTATAATTCGCTCACACAATTCTTCTGTTTCGGGCCTAGGTATCAGGGTGTTATGGTTTACTTCAAATACGAATTTGTGAAAATAGGCATAGCCAAAAATATACTGAATTGGTTTTTGCGCTATTAGCCCTTCTATCCATTGGTTGAATTTTTGAGCTCTCAATGATTCATCCTCTATTTTGTTTAAATTTTCATCAAACCACTTCCAAAATTCAAAGATTTCGGCCTCGTTGAAATGCTCTTTACAAGCGTTTTTAAAGCTGTTTTTATATTCAGTGTGGCTCAATTTGTGGTTGGGTTAATAACAGAAAATCGGATAATTTGATTGCAAATGTCTGCATTTGGCAAGAAAGCTTCAAGTTTTAAAATATAATTTTCGGTTGGTAGGGGATTATCCTTGTAAACGGGCCGGATAGAAATACTTCCGGAGGCCCCCATCCGTGCATTTTGAATGCAATGTTCAATTAGGGTACCATCTTTGCGGATAATGCTGGCATTTACTATATATCCAGGTTGCGAAAAATTGAAATCCAGCACCAGTGGATCTATTTCAGTTGGCGTTACCGAAATTTTTTGATTTCGCAGTTGAAATTTATTCTCAGTCATTGTCCCTCCAGAAAAGTAAATTGAATTTACATTGCCCGGCGTTCCAAAATGTTGATTGGCAGTTGCACTTCCCCAGGAAGATAACATATCACTTTTTAATTTTTCATTCAGTTTTTCTAAACTAATTCCAGTTGTTTCGGTGTACAATGGGCTGTGCAAATAGTTGCTATAATTGAATGTAGAAACAGTTTTTGTCCATTGTGTGAGATGTGTCAATTCCAATGTGCCTTTTTCACTGTTGAAGTTGGGAAAGCCTTTCAAATGAATGATTTTTTCTAAATTACCCTCTGGATATTGTTCAATGATTCTGCATTTGTCGACGGTAAATGCCAAATTTTCACCAGGATTTATAAGCCATCTTTCTTTGTTTTTTAGCGGAATTTGTTCTTTTATGGCAATTCCATTTTCTTCTTTCACGGTTAAAACAAATTGATTAAAGAAAATTGCCAAACTATCGTTATTTGTCAGTTCTAAAAAGTCTGGATTCCCCACGAAATTGTGATATAATAGTTCATTGAAATCCAAATTTGTTCCCTCAAAATTTTCTTTGAAACTCAATATTGGTAACTGATGTGTCAAGATGCTTGAATCGCCGACTAATAGTTCTAACAATTCTATTTTATGGCAATTCATAAGAATTGATGGTAATTTTCCAATTAGAATCTCGGGTTTTTTTAACCGAACATCGATCAACAAAGTAGCCGTTTTTATTTGATAGTCTAAATTGGGGTCTAATGTTTGGTTAACCCTTATAAATATAGAATCTTGTGTGAAATAGGATTCTATGATCTTTATTTCATGAGGGACATTGGCAGAAGTGGAAATGAGTTGGCCAGGAGTTCCCCCATTCTGAGTATTGCTAGTCCAATTGTTTGTCTCAAATGTGCCATGTTTTATATCCATTTTTTCAAATGAATATCCTCCGTTTCTAAATTGCCAATGTTGCATGTATTCATTGTAATAAAGTTGGAAAATAATTGTATTGGCGATTGTTTTTAGGATGATGTAATCTTCATCTTGGTTGAAACTTGGAAATGAAGGGATCCCTTTGATATGATAATTCTTGAAATCATTGGTGTCGCTACTGGATACTAATAGCAGAATTTCTTTAGGCTTCAGGATATAATTGGGCAAATAGCATTGTCCTATTTGATCTGAAAGTAACAGGCAATTTAAATTGAATAATTTATTAGAATTATTGAATATCTCTATGTATTTTTTTTCAGGCAATATGCCCAAACTGGGAGTAGGTTTTGTCATGAATTCAGTGAGTAAAATTTCTCCAAAATACGGAGTGTCTATAAAGACATAATTTAACTTTATATCAATGCCTTTGAGAACGTTGTTTTCTACATCAAAAACATCCGTAAAACGAATTTTAAGGGTGTCACAAGACTGTCTTAAGTTATTTGTTATTTGTAGGATAATGGTGCTAGAATCTATTGTTGTCGCTAATTTTTCAATTGTGAAACAGTTCATTGCAATTTTGTTCTTAGGTAAATTTTGAATTTTTTCATTGAATTTGAATTCCAATTTATAATTGTCAATTTGCTTGCAATGAATCAATTTGGGGGGTGTTGTGTCTTTTTGAATGGGTCCAATATACAAGTTTTGGAATCCGTGTTTCGCAATAGCACTGCTACCATATTGCAAGATTTTGATATAGCCACCAATCCATTGAAAATGAGAATTGGGACTGTTGAAATTGAATTTTCGTGTAATATGGTTCAATTCATTTTTCAAAATGAATTGAAAGTTGCCATTGGAATAAACGATTTTGAGATTGTAGTTGAATTTGGTAACGTCAAATTCTTTTTCCATACCAACGAAAACCATTGAGTCATTTACGAAAAATTGAGATTGATCTTGTGTATTTCCAATTCGAATAAAAGTTTGTATTGAATTTGAATCCAATAGTCCAATTTCAATATAATTTGAACTAGATAAGTTTATGTTAGATAATACATTACATTTCAGTTCGATTTCTTTAGCGGGTAAAATTCGAAAGTCTAATTTATAACTGTGTTTCAATAAATTATTGGAGTTGGAAGAGAGTAAATAATTTGAACGGATAAACAAATTGGTATCACCGGAATAGGTATTTCCCCAACGGGGATTATTAAAACTATCAGAAATTGAGATTTGGGCGTCAATGTCCCCCAAAAAAAGAATAAAAATTAAAGTGAATAAGGAATTAATAGGTGCGGTTTTTCCATTTTGTTTTTTGGAAAGGGGAAGCCATTCCGAGCAATGGCAAAAAGAAGTTTTGAATGATAGATGCTCCCAAAATTTCCAACGCATGAATAGGCTGGAGGAAATAGTTGAACATGATTTGTAAATTGAGGATGTCGGAAAGTGACTTTCCAATCCAAAGTATAGCGGCAATTTCATAATGATGAAATACCACAGAATAAGCTGTCAATCCCCAAAAGATCATATAAAAAACAGCGAGAAAAATTTGCGATTTTTTCGTATTTTGGGTATTCTGGTGTGCTGTTTTTTTAACCCAACGAATTCGTTGTTGCCAGAATTCTGAGAAAGAAGAAAAAACATGTGTATAAACAGCAGTAATAGGGTTCGTTGTTCCAATTACCTGATTTGGATGGTTTAGGAAGAAGGCTTCTAGAGTGAAAATATCGTCGCCACCTGCAACGTGAAGATTGTTTTTAAAAGGTTCTAATTCCAGGAATATAGATTTGTTGAACATTAAATTGGCACCATTTGCCATAGTTGGTTTTAGGGATTTATTCTGTTGAAATCCAAGTGCCACCAAAGCGGTGTTTTCAATTTTTTGATAACTTTCAAGCAGGGAATGAGTATGGGTTTTAAAAAGTACGGGCCCAATCAACAATGCTGCATTAGTGTGGTTATAAATATCAAACAGTGTGTGAATGCCATAAGGTTGAAGTTCGCAATCGGCATCAGTTGTTAAAATTGTATTGTTTCGGGCGTGAAATATGCCCTCTTGAAGGGCGTTTTTTTTCCCATAAACCCCATTTTTTAGTTTTAAGAGTTTGCAAGAATGCAGGTTAAAAGCGTGATGGTTGAGTACCAAGTTTGAAGTGTCATCTTCACTGTGGTCGTCGATGAAAATAAATTCTAAATTAGGACAGTGGGGGATGTTGGTTAGTGAATTTAATAAAGGAAGAATTCTGTTTTTTTCGTTTCGGAAGGGCACCAAAACTGAAACTTCGGGTTTGCCAATCTGGGTAGAGCTATTTTGCGAGTTTTGAGGGAAATTCTTGGCAATGTTAAGCCAAACGTAGTGGTAGCACAGAATAAGAAGAATTGAAAAAAATGCAAAAAATAATGTCGAAAAGTTTTGCAATATTTCCAAAAGTGGACTCACAATTGATGGGTTTGGATGATTTTTCTTTCTATTGCTGATGTAGAATAACCGGGTAAAAATTCGATTGTTTTTACGGAGCCTCCATGTTTTAAAACCCAGTCAGCACCTACAATGTTATCGATGGTATAATCGGCACCTTTAACGAGTACATTGGGTGTAATAAGTTCAATGATTTCTTTTGGGGTATCTTCGTTGAACAAAACAACTGCACCTACAAATCCCAAACTTGCCATCACATGAGATCTAGAATATTCATTTTGTAGGGGTCTTGCAGGCGACTTGTCTAATCTTTGTACAGATTCGTCGGTATTTAGTGCAACGATAAGGAAATTCCCTAATTCAGAGGCTTCTTCAAGGTATTGAACATGGCCAGCGTGAAGAATATCAAAACAACCATTTGTGAAGACAATGGTTTTGCCGGCTTGCTTTAGTTCAGAGACTTTTTCAGAGATTATATTTTGATCCCAAATTTTGGCAGAAGAATTATTTTTTTGCATCAATTTTTTGGATTTCAATAAACAACAATAAATAGCAAATTGCACCCATCAAAATATGGAATATGTTGGAAAATGCAATATTGAAAATGCCAAATGTTTGAGCTTGATCGTGGCTCATATGGTAAATGAATTCAAGTCCATAAGCTATAACGGCCCAAACTCCGGCACCGCCAGGTAATGGAATTACAACACCAATAGCCGAAAATATCAAAATACCCAAAGCATTTCCTACAGTAAAATGTGCAGTTATTCCTAGTGCATGAAGTTGAAAATACATGCCGCCCCAATATCCGAGCCAAATACCTAAAGAAACCAATGCAAACAGGAATGGATTTTTTACGAGGAAAATGCTTTTCAATCCGGTGAGTAAACGTCCGATCAAACTATCTTGGTTATTTTTACTTCCTTTGATAAATTTTTTGTAGGCAAAAATACCCGCAATTACGAATACTGGAATCAATAAAAGTACCCAAAGATGATTTAATATTGGGTTTAAAATATATTCATTGGCAAAACCAAAAAATTGGTCGAACTGCACAAACAAACAAATTACCGCCAAAAGAACCATGAAAATAAGGTCAACAATTCTTTCGGTAATGACTGTTCCAATTAATATTTCCAACGGGGTTTTCTCGCTTTTAGAAGTGAGTGCACAACGCACCACTTCGCCACCTCTGGAGGTTGCTGCATTTACCAAGTAACCCGCCATTACAGAATAAAATGTTCTGCGGTGGTTGAGTTTATAGTTGGCTGTTTCGGTGAGCATATTCCATCGGTAAGCCCTAAGAAAATGAGCACCAAGCATAATTAAACTACCAATTCCAATCATGGTATAATTTGCATCTTTGATAGATTGAATTGTTGAATCCCAATCTGTTTTGTATCCAATAAACCCGAATACAACGATTGCAAGTACAATCATGATGATGGTAGATAAATGCTTTTTCAATTTTTTAAAATGTTAATTGGTTGTTTCGATCTGGGAAAATATTTTTAGGTTCATGACTTTTAGCTTTCTCCAATTCCATTGATATAAAGGTCATGATAATGAGTTCATCTCCCACTTGTCCTTTGCGTGCGGCAGCGCCATTGAGTCCGATAATACCAGTGCCTCTTTCGCCTGCAATGATATAAGTTTCAAATCTTTCGCCGTTATTGTTGTTAACAATTAGCACTTTCTGGTTGGGGATCATCCCTGCTGCATCCACCAAATTCATATCGATGGTAATGCTACCCGTGTAGTTCAACTCAGTTTGGGTTAAACGAACGTTGTGAATTTTTGCTTGAAGTACTTCGATGTACATGTTGGTGCAAAGTTAATTTGAAAAAATGTAATCGCAATCAAATACATATAATGTTTGATGTATTTTCGCAGTGTGCAATATACGTCTACCATTGTTGAAAAAGCTGTAGAAGCATTATCGGGCTTCCCAGGTATAGGCAAAAGAACTGCATTGCGATTGGTGATGTATTTGCTGAAACGCCCTGAAATAGAGGTGGCTCAGCTTGCAGATTCCCTTTTAAAATTGAAGACAGAATTACATTTGTGCGAAGAATGTTGTAATGTTAGCGATACTGAGGTTTGTGCAATTTGCAATGAACCAATGCGTCAAAACGATGTGATTTGCGTGGTTGAAGATTTTTCAGACCAAATGGCAGTTGAATCCACTTCGCAATTTTTTGGAAAATATCACATTTTGGGTGGCTTGATTTCTCCAATGGATGGAATTGGTCCCGACGATTTAACCATAAATAAACTAATTGAGCGGGTTTCTAAACATCAGGTGAGTGAAATTATCCTGGCATTGAGTGCCACAGTTGAAGGTGATACCACAATGTATTATATTGCAAAAAAAATGCAACCCTTCAATTTGAAAATTACTTGTATTGCAAGAGGAATTTCTGTTGGTGGAGAAATAGAATATGCCGATGAAATAACATTGGGAAGAAGTTTAATGAATAGAACCAGTTACAATATTTAACATGCACAAACTCTCGATTGTTATTGTCAATTATAACGTAAAGCATTTTTTGGAACAAGCCCTTCTGTCTGTACAAAAGGCGATTGATCAAATCGATGCCGAAGTTTGGGTAGTAGACAACAACAGTGTTGATGGCAGCATGGAAATGGTGGCTTCAAAATTTCCTTGGGTTAAAAGTATTGTAAATACCCAAAATGTTGGATTTTCAAGGGCTAACAACCAGGCAATTAGAGAAAGTGACAGTGAATATGTATTGCTGCTGAATCCAGATACCGTTCTGCAAGAAGACACCCTAGAGAAATGTGTTCAATACCTTGATTTACATACCGATGTTGGTGGTTTGGGTGTTAGAATGATTGACGGGAAAGGTAATTTTCTGCCAGAAAGTAAAAGGGGATTACCAACGCCTAAAGTTGCGTTTTTTAAAATGACCGGACTGGCAAATTTGTTTCCTAAATCAAAATATTTTGGACGATACCACATGAAGTATCTATCTGAAAATGAAACCCATGAGGTTGAGGTTTTGTCGGGTGCCTTCATGATGATGCGTAACGAAACTTTGAAAAAAGTGGGTTTGTTGGATGAAGCTTTTTTTATGTATGGTGAAGATATCGATTTAAGCTATCGCATTATTCTTGGTGGGTATAAAAATGTATATTTTGCTGGTACTACCATCATACATTATAAGGGGGAAAGTACCAAAAAGAAGTCGGCCAATTATGTAAAAGTGTTTTATAATGCCATGGTTTTGTTTGCTCAAAAACATTACTCTCAAAATATGGCAGGATGGTTTGCCTTTTGGGTGAAATTGGCCATTTATTTTAGGGCATTTTTAGCCCTTGTTTTTAGAGGTGCACAAGCTATTTTCTTGCCACTTTTAGATTTTTTAGGCATTTATCTTGGTTATTATGGCATTGCCAAATATTGGGAGCTATATCACAAATTTGTGAGGGGTTTTTATCCTAATGAATACTATTTAATTCATGTGCCTATTTACGCCTTGCTGGTGCTTTTTGCGGTTTTCGTTTCTGGGGGATATGATACGCCGTTCAAGCCAATTAGATTGCTTCGTGGCGCGTTATTTGGTGCAGTTGCATTATTTGCCATTTACGGGTTTTTGCCAAAAGATTTGCAGTTTTCGCGTGCTATTTTGGGCTTGGGTTCTGCTTGGGCTGTGGGCGTGATGTTCGGCATTCGATTCTTAGCCCAGTCATTGAAATTAGGCGAAATTCATCTAACCACAACTTCTGAACGCCGAATTCTTATTGTAGGTTCTTTTCAAGAAGTTCAACGTATTCAAGAACTTCTCAATAAAAGCAATGTCAATCACAATATGCTGGGTTGGGTTGCGCCTAATTCTCAAAAATTAGAAGGATTCTTGGGTGGAATTCATCAATTGTCTGAGGTTATTGAAATTTATCAAGCCAATTTGGTCATTTTTAGTGGTAAGGATGTTCAAGCCGCTGAAATCATGAAAACTATGTCGGACTTTGCCAAATCTGGTGTTCAATTAAAAATTGCCCCAGATAAAGGTGAGTTTATTATTGGTTCGAATTCAAAAAATGACCCCGGTGAACTCTATACTGTAGAGGTCAAATATGAATTGGCAGAAATCCATCAACAACGTCGTAAACGAATATTTGATTTATTGACATGCGTGATGTTGATCCTGTTTTTTGAAATTTTTATCTTGCTAGGGCTGTTCAATTCGAAGATCTTTATCATGTATCAGCACATCTTTAAAGTGCTTTTAGGGTTTGAGACTTGGGTGAGTTATGAGGGACAAAAATCTGCTGAATTATTGCCAAAATTAAAGCCAGGGGTATTTAAACCTAGTGGAAGTTGGTCGAATACCACTTTCGAAGGGAATGTGAATCACTTATACGCCAAAGAATTTCATGTAATGAAAGATGTTTGGACCATCCTATCTTCATTATTTGGTAAAAGTTAATGTCTATGAGCTTGAAAAAACTAAATGCCTTCGAAATCAAAAGAATGATCAAAATTATTCTTTTGTTGTTGGCATTGCTCATTAGTATTGTTACTTTGTTTTTATCGCAACGCCTTGTCAATAAAATCGCGGCCGAAGAAACCAAGAAAATGGAAATTTGGGCCGATGCTGAACATATATTATCGGATCCCGACAGTGAAGGCGACTTGGGATTTCACCTGAAAATCATTCAATCCAATACCACTATTCCGGCAATTTTAGTTAGCGAAACAGGTAGGGTGATTCAACATATCAATTTATTGAGAGAAGGCTCACAAAAACGACTTACTGATCAGGAGTTATTGGATAAAATTGATGAATTTAAAACGGAAAACGAACCCATTGATATTCCCATTGATGAAAAAACGCATTATAAAGTTTTTTATGGGAAAAGTACCGTATTGAAACAACTTGAATATTATCCTTATGTGGTTTTGGCCATCGTGGCCTTGTTTATGTTGGTGAGCTATGTGGCCTTTTCTTATTCAACTCGCAGTGAACAAAATCAGGTATGGGTTGGATTGGCGAAAGAAACGGCACATCAGTTGGGTACCCCCATTTCGAGTTTGATGGGTTGGATAGAATGCCTTGAAATGGAAATTATTCCTGAAAATGCTCCCATTGAAATGCGGAAAGACATTGATCGTTTAAAAATTATCACAGAGAGATTTTCAAAAATTGGTTCTGAACCTGTTTTGGAGGTAGTTGAATTTAATTCTATTTTAAAAGAATCTATTGCTTACATGCAAACACGCTCGGGTGCCAATGTGCATTTTGATTTGAATTTATTGTCTAAACCCGTGTTTGTAAGTTTGAACGTTAATTTGTTTAATTGGGTTGTAGAAAATCTTATCAAAAATAGCATTGATGCCATGGAAGGCAGGGGTGATTTGGCGTTTCGGGTTGTTAAGAAAAATGACAAATTGATTGTTGATTTTAGTGATAACGGCAAAGGAATCCCTCGAAATCAAATGAAAAATATTTTCAAGCCTGGTTTTACAACCAAAAGAAGAGGATGGGGACTAGGTCTATCGTTGGCAAAAAGAATCATTGAAGATTACCACAGGGGACAAATTTTCGTAAAGGAAAGTATCCCTCAAGTAAAAACAACCTTCCGAATAATTTTAAACATCCATCATTAATCTGATTTATATTTGAATTATGTTACAAAGAATCCAAACACTCTATCTGTTTCTTGTATTTTCGATTGACACATTGTTGCTCATTGCGAACCCAATTTATGCTGAATTTCAGATGAAAGTTGGCGATGGAAAAGGTCCAACATCTGTTTTAATGCAGTTTTGGAAGCAAGTGAGTATGGCTTCGAATCAAGAATTACCAATAGACAGTTTTAAGTTTTTAAATTTGGTTTTCATGATTTTGATTGCCATTGGGTCTATTTATACCATCTTTTTGTATAGAAATAGAACCACACAATTGAAAGTTTCCAAAGCTATGGTTGCTGCAACTTTGCTGTTTTTGTTGGTGATTTTGGTTGATTTTTACTTAACCAAACGTCAGTTTGTAACCTTGATATCTGTGAATACTTTGGGGTATCAAATAATTTGGCCGGTATTGATGTTGGTATTTGCAATTTTGGCATTTATTGGCATTAGAAACGACGAAAAATTGGTTCAAAGTATGGATCGAATTCGATGAGATTTCTTCTTGTTTTACTGATTTATTTGGGAGGAAGTTTAAGCCTTTTGGCCCAAACAAAAAAGGGCGCTACTACTAAAACTTCGGTGTCTAATGATGCAATTTCAGAATTTGGTATGTACCCAACACCTTATGAATTGGGCGAATATCAACAAACATCTACCTATTTTGAGACCATCAAATGGTACAAAAACATTCAGAAAAATTATTCGAGTTACACTCAACTGTTTGAAATTGGCGGTTCAGACGCGGGTTTGCCCATCTACTGTTTTAAAATTTCAAACCCAAATTTGGGTTTGAAAAAATCTGCTGAAAACAGAATTAAAGTGTTGATTAATAACAATATTCATCCAGGTGAACCTGAAGGAACAGATGCCAGTATGTTGTTGGTAAGAGATATTTTAACCGATCCACATCGGTTTAGAAAAATGTTGTCG
The DNA here is from genome assembly GCA_964492925.1 of uncultured Rhizobium sp. Taxonomy (GTDB): domain Bacteria; phylum Bacteroidota; class Bacteroidia; order NS11-12g; family UBA955; genus VMCP01. Next base: position 20,994 of record CAZBMF010000024.1, read on the forward strand.
GTGCTCGATGTTTATGTGATTTTACAATACAATGTAGATGGTACATTAAATCGGAATTCTTCTTCTCGGGCGAATCAAGATGGGCCTGCAGAATACGGCTTTCGTGGAAATGGAAAGAATTTAGATTTGAATCGTGATTTTATTAAAATGGATAGCCGAAACGCACAAAGTTTGGTTTCGTTTATGTCTGATAAAAAGTTCGATTATTTTATTGACAATCACACTTCGAATGGTGCTGATTATCAATATACTTTGACATATTTTCATACCCGCCCAGAGAAATTGCCACATTATTTGGTTCCAACAATGTTGAAATTAGATACGGTTTTAAAGCAATCTTTACTCAATGCGGGTTGGCCAACTTCTCCTTATGTGAATACCCTTCAAGAAGTTCCAGATAGCGGTTTAGTGGGTTTTTATGAATCACCGCGTTTTGCTACTGGTTGGGCATCTTTGATGCATACAATTGGATTTACAGTTGAAACGCACATGTTAAAACCATTTCACAACCGGGTGGATGCAACCCGAGATTTTTTGGAGGTTTTTCTCAATTCGGTATCACAGGATAGAATTGTGAAACAACTGCAAACCGATAAACTTAAGTTTAAACTTAGTTCCGAAATTAAAACAAAGGTGTTTACCAATTATACATTGAACGAAAAACACTTTGAATGGATGGATTTTTTGGGATATGAGCACGGATACAAGCCTAGTGGGGTTTCGGGATTGCCGAGGTTGTTTTATGATCGCAATAAGCCTAAAACAATCAAATTGAAATATTATAATCAATACATTCCAACCGATTCTGTAAATATGCCTTTTGCTTATGTAATTCCGGTTGCGTACAAAGAAATAATAGATCGATTAAATTGGAATCATGTGGGAATGAAGACCATTCAGCATGATACAATTGTTTCGTGCAGCGTGAGCTACATTGTGGATTATAAAACGGTGAAAGATCCTTATGAGGGACATTATCTGCATTCACAAGTGAAAACCCGAGATACCGTCTTGAAAATGTCTCTAAAAGCTGGAGATAAAATAATTTTGGTAAATTCAATGAATGCAGATTTTCTATCGGCAACCCTAGAGCCAAAATCACCGGATAGTTATTTCTGTTGGAACTTTTTTGACGGAATATTGCAGCAGAAAGAGGGATATAGTGCTTATGTATTTGAAGATAGGGCAGTGGAAATTTTATCAAAAAATCACAACTTGAAATCTCAGTTGTACGAAAAACAAAAAATGGATCCTTCTTTTGCTCAAAATGCTGGTGCTCAGTTAGATTGGGTATACAAACATTCTGAATACTATGAACCATCCCACAAACGATATCCTATATATCGCATCATGTGGAAGTAAGTTCAGTTATTCTCCGAAATATTCAACAAAGTTGTTTTGGGTTTCCCACAGGGTAATTTTATGCAATTGAACGCCAATAGGCAGTTTTGCTGCAATTCTGTGCCAAACCGCAACTGAAATATTTTCAATTGATGGCATTTTGCCAGCAAGCCAAGTTACATCTAAATTTAGGTTTTGGTGGTCTAAATGATCAATTACCTCTTCGCGAATGATGACTTTTAGTTTCTTCAAGTCCATCACACATCCAGTTTCCGGATTTGGTTCACCTTTCACACAAACATAAAGATCAAAGTTATGTCCATGGAAATGAGGATTTGCGCATTTTCCAAACATTTCAAAATTCTTCTCATCAGACCATGTAGGATTCCACAGTTGATGAGCCGCATTAAAATGTTCTTTTCTAGTAATATAAAGTAATGGCATTTCGTCTACAAAAATAAACTGAAAATTTGGCTTAATACCAAGTTTTTAATTTTTCGAGGGTTGTTTTGATGTCATCAATGGTATTGAATTTTCCAAAACTAAATCTGATGGTTGTTCTTTCTGTGCCCGGTTTGATACAATTGATAACATGACTTCCTCCAGTTGCCCCGCTTGAACATGCGCTACCACCACTAGCAGAAATTCCATTAATATCAAGGTTAAACAACAACATATTACCAGCATCCGATTTTGGGAAAGAAACGCTTAGAACTGTATACAAACTATTTCCTTCTGGATCACCATTGAACTCAATTCCTTGTATGTTTTCTTTCAACCCACGCATCATTTCAGACTTCAACATAGAAATGTGATTGTGTTTATATTCCAAATCTCTGTAACTTATTTCAAGAGCTTTTGCAATTCCCACAATTCCATATACGTTTTCAGTTCCACCACGGATTTCTCTTTCTTGAGCACCACCAGTAATTTCAGGACTTACACGATTTTTCTTGTTCATGTATAAAAATCCAACACCTTTTGGACCGTTGAATTTGTGTCCCGCACCACATAAGAAATCAATGTTTCCTTGACTTAAATCGAAATTGAAATGCCCCATTGTTTGAACGGTATCACAGTGAAACAAAGCATTTGCATTATGGGCCATTTCTCCAACTTGGTTAATGTTGATCATGTTTCCAATTTCATTGTTAGCATGCATTAAGCTTACAATGGCATTTGGATTTTGACTGAGCAATTGTGTTAAATGGTTGGTATCTACGTGTCCATTAGGTAGTATATTCACCAATTGAAGGTTTACATTGGCTTTGTGCGCTAAGTCTTCCGCAGTGTGTAACACTGCATGATGTTCAATTGGAGATGTGATAATGGTTTTAACACCCAAGTTGGCTACAGAACCTCTAAGAGCAAGGTTATCGGCCTCAGTACCTCCAGAGGTAAAGAAAATTTCACCTGGGGAACATTTTAACAATGAAGCAATTTTACCTCTCGATTCTTCAATTGCGTTTTTAACTTTTCTACCATGTGCATGTGAAGAGCTTGGATTCCCAAAATGTTCTTTCATCATGGGAATCATGGCATCTACAACTTCGGGATCCATTGGGGTAGTTGCAGCGTTATCGAGGTAAATTCTTTCGTTTAAGTTTGTCATTAAATATGTTGATTGATATTCAAATAGCCCAAAAATTTGTAACAAAGTTTGGCCATGGTGAACTCGGTGATGATATCTACTTCCCTAGGGGCAATCTCAACGATATCAAAACCAACTACTTTTTTGCGTTCACAAAGTCTTTTTAATAATTTGGTGCCTTGTTGCCAAGATAATCCACCGGGTTCAGCAGTTCCAACGGCTGGAACAATGGATGGGTCAAATCCGTCAGCATCGATACTTACGTACACAATGTCACCAAGTTTATCAATGCAATCATCAATCCATTTATCTTGATTATCAAGCATATGGGCATACCAAGTATGGATTATTGGTGAAGATTTTATCAATTGAGATTCTTCAATGCATTGCGCTCTGATACCAACTTGTACGAGGTTAACTCCCATATCGTTGATTCTAGCCATTACGCTTGCGTGTGAGTATGGATTTCCATTGTATTCTTGACGCAAATCTGAATGTGCATCAATTTGCAGCACCGAGATAGTTGGGTATTTCTCTTTGTAAGCCCTAATAAAACCATTGGTTACAGTATGTTCGGCGCCCAATGAAACCACGAATTTGTTTTGGTTTAAAAGTTCACGGGTTTGATTCGCGATAAGGACCATGGCATCTTCATCCACTTTTCCTTCAAAATCCAAACCATCTAAAGTGGCAATTCCAATATTTTTATATGTTTCTTGGTCAATTTCTTCATCGTAGAATTCTACAAAATGAGATGCATCAACCATGGCTTTTGGTCCTTTATCAGAACCAGCGATATAGCTACTGGTATATTCGTAAGGGATTTGTTGAATGACAACTTTGGCATTTTGCAAAGTTGTTAATTCAGCATCAGGTAGGGCTAAAAAGCCTTCTTCAGCAGGTAATACTTTCATTGAAATTATTTTACGCGCTCCATGTATTCACCAGTACGGGTATCAACCTTAATTTTTGTTCCGATGTCAATAAACAAAGGAATGAAAACAGTAGCACCTGTTTCAACAGTAGCTGGTTTCAATGTATTGGTGGCAGTATCGCCTTTTACACCTGGTTCAGTATAAGTGATTTCAACAATAGCAGTATGAGGTGGTTCAGCTGAAATAGGAATGTCTCCTCCTTCAAATGCAATGATAACGGTATCGCCTTCTTTCATGAATTTGGCACCTTCATTGAACAAATGCTTTTGTACTGGAATTTGATCATAGGTATCATTGTCCATGCAAACATAAGCATCACCCTCTTCATAAAGGTATTGCAATTCTCTGGTTTCAACGCGCACGATTTCAACAGTTTCTCCGCTACGGAAACGGTTTTCAGCCAATTTTCCGTCTTTTACTCGGCGCATTTTTGCTTGGTAAAATGCACGTAAATTACCTGGTGTTCTGTGTTGCCATTCTATAATTTGGCACAATTCGCCGTTGTAGCGAATGAAATTTCCGTTTGAAACATCTTGTGTAGTAGCCATACAAATGCAAAGGTAGGATTTTTTTTGATGAACTCAATATTTGAGTTGCAACCCATAACGTCGCATCGCATAATTGATTAAATATTGTCGGTTGCGCGCAAGAGGACTGTTAATTCCGCAGGTTCTTGGACACGGAAGCATCGATATAATGATGATGCTCTGCTGGCGGTTGAGTTTTTCGGCAGGGATTTTAAAATAATACTGTGCCGCTTCGTCAACACCGAAAGCGCCACGTCCCATTTCAATTACATTCAAATAAACTTCTAAGATGCGTTTTTTTGACCAAAAAAGTTCAATCATGCAAGTGTAGTATGTTTCAATTCCTTTTCTTATCCAGCTTCTCCCTTCCCAGCAGAAAACATTTTTAGCTGTTTGTTGGGATATGGTGCTTGCACCCCTTGTTTTTGCGCTTTTTGAATTGTGTTCTATGGCTTTTTCAATGGCACGAAAATCGAATCCCCAGTGATCAAAAAAGATTTGATCTTCACCAGCCAATGCAGCAAGTTGAAAATTTTGAGGGATGTCTTCAATTGGAACCCAGCGGCCTTTTTCACCGCGGATTTCACTTTGAGAATTTTGAATCAGGGTAAAAGGTGGATTGATGAAAATATACAGAATTACCGGTAAAATGCTGATAATCCATGCAATCAATGCGAATTTTAAGAATTTGCGAAACACAAAAAACGAAAACATCCTCAATATTACTTAAAATATCAATCAAAACCTTGAACGCCATTCACTGTGGTGTACTTCAAGACGTTGTTTTTGTTTGGATAAATGCGTTTGAATGCACTTTGCACCATAATGGTGGCCTCGTGGAAACCGCAAAGTATCAGTTTTAATTTTCCTTCGTAAGTGTTGATGTCGCCAATTGCATAAATTCCTGGAATATTTGTGCTGTAATCTACCGTATTAACTTCAATGGCAATTTTATTGATGTTCAAACCCCAATTAGCAATTGGCCCAAGTTTCGGCGAAAGTCCAAACAACGGCAAAAAGTAATCTACCTCCATTTCTTGGATAGCATCTTGACCTTTTATGGTAGCACCAACTTTTTCTAATTTGTCATTTCCAAATAGGTGTGTAATTTCAGCGTTTGTAACCAATGTCATTTCACCGTTTGCGCTATAATCCATCACTTTTTGAACGCTGTCTAAGTGTCCACGAAATTCTGTACTTCTGTGCACCAAAATAACTTCCGATGCTACATCCCTCAAGAATAAAGCCCAATCTAAGGCGCTGTCGCCACCGCCGGCAATAACCACCTTTTTGTTCCTGTATTTTTCGGGATCTTTTATCATGTAATCGATACCTTTTCCTTCAAAATCTACAATGTTAGAAATGGGAGGTTTTCTGGGTTCAAAACAACCTAACCCACCAGCAATTGCAATATTCGGTGCAATATGTTTAGTGCCTAAATCTGTGGTAACAATGAATTTATTGTCGTTGGTTTGTTCAATAGAAACTGCTTTTTCACCCAACGTAAACCCTGGTTTGAAAGGTGCAATTTGTTCCATGAGATTGTCTATCAGCTCACCCGCCAAAACGGAGGGAAAGCCTGGAATATCATAGATGGGTTTTTTTGGATAAATTTCAGTTAACTGACCACCAACTTGAGGAAGAACATCGATCAAGTGACAACGAAGTTTGAGCAAACCGGCTTCAAAAACCGTGAACAATCCAACAGGACCTGCTCCAATGATGATAATATCGGTTTCAATCATCTTACTGCAAAGATAGGTTGCTGGGGAACAAACTTGTATGACCTAAGTCACATTGTTGCGAAAAATGCAAAACAAATTGCAACATTAATCATCGGACCTCAGAAGGCCGTACTCCGATAATCTGTAAGTTCTCTCGCCAACTTCAATGGAATCGCCCTTTTTATATTTGCCGAGATTTCTAATTTCGTCATTCGTTTGGATGATGGTTCCTCCAGTTTCTTTTGCCAGAAGATAATAATCGAAAGGAACATTACCATCTACATTTCCGCAAAGCACAATAGAAACAGGCTTTTTAACTTGTTTCAGCAGCACAATATCTTTGATAGGGGCACCAGCATCTGCAATGAGTAAAATGGTGTCGATGTCTGACCATTTTTTACAAGCACTGATAATGGCTTCAATGTTGTTTTCTGGAATATCACCTCCATTTCCATTTTCCATGGCGGTTAAAATGGTGCGATAAATGGTATCGAAATGATTGCTATTTACATTATAAACACCACCAGATGAGCCAATTCGTTTGATGAGCTCTGGGGCGCCATTTCCATCATTGAAGAAAGTAAAACGACTGTTTTTAAGTACTTCTGCATTGTATTTTAGGAATAGCAATACTTGCGCGGAATATGGACCCATACTGCCGGTAACATCGGTAACAATTCCCCATTTCCCTTTCCAAGTTTTGTTCACCAAGGCATCGTATTCATTTGTATTGATTAAAAATCGTTTGTCGAATTTTCCAATACGTTTTTTTCTGGCTTTAATTTTTCTGGCAACCACACTGTCTACCACCAATTTTGTTTCTTTTTCTCTGAACCAAATGGAGGGTGTTTTGTACTTCAATCCATCTTTTCTTTTTTCAGGATCATTGGCAAGGTAATATCCTGTTTCAACGTATCTTTTTCTCTTTTTGTAGATGATTTTTTCAGGAATTTCGATAATGGTATCGCGGTATGTGCCAATGGTGTATCCTATGATGCCTTTTTCTTCTTTCACGGCTTGCGAAACTTTCGCTTTGAGGAAAATGATGAAACCATGATATAGTTTTTTTGCCGCGTCTTCAGTTTTGGCACTATGTTGTTCAAATATTTTAAATTGTATGCCTTTTGTGGTGAACAGCTCTGGCCAAACAGAATTTAAATTTTCGAATCTGTTTCTATTCAACAGGGGTTGATTAAAAGTGTCTACTTCACGGTATTTTGTGTAAACCAAATGGACGGTCATTACCACTCTATCTTTGGGGAATTTAAAATTTGAATAGTTTTTAATGAACTGCGACGACGAAAAATCCATTGGCATATAAATGATGTTGGTATCATTTGCCATTGGGTGAACGGCAATGCCGGTAGGTTTTTGTTTCATCAAACGATCAATATTGGCTTGGGCATTCACATTATTCAATGCGAATACAATTAAAATTGCCAATATGATGTTTAATTTTTTCACAGGGTTTCCATTAAATTTTCAATTCCAATTGGTCTATCTACTTTAAAACCTTCACCGTATTTTGTGCCAATCAACCTTCCAAATTCAAGGGCTCTTCCCTCCAAAAAATCCATAAATTCTTTAGAACTGATGGGCGTTGAAGGTTCAGCGTTATTTTGGTTTGGGTTGTAAAATTGACTTTTAAAGGCCAAGATACTTTCCATTTTTTTGTTGTAATGTTTGCTTATATCAACGATAAAATCGGGTCCAATATTGTAATCTTGGATATAATGATACACAGATTTAGGTCGGTGGGCATTTTGAGGGACATTGTCTACGTAAGTTTCAATTTTTGGTAATCCGGAGAGAAAGCAAGCTCTAGAGATCAAGGCAGAAGCTCTGCCATGGTCAGGATGTCTGTCGCTAAGTGAATTGGCTAGAACAATTTTAGGTTGCGCTGCTCTAATTTCGTTGATAACAGACTTTAGCGTAGTTTCATTTTGTTCAAAGAAACCATCGGCAAATTTGAGGTTTTTGCGAAAAGATATTCCTAAAATTTTTGCACTTTCCGCAGCTTCTTGCATGCGCAATTCTGCACTTCCTCGGCTACCAAGTTCACCTTGAGTTAGGTCAACAACACCAACGGTATAGCCCATTTCAATGTGTTTTAGTACTGTGCCCGAACAGGCCAGTTCCACATCGTCGGGGTGAGCAGCAATGGCTAAAATATCAACTTTCATTAGTAGGCGATACTTGGTGGAGGTGTAAAGATAACATTTTCAATGGTATGGCCCACCGCAAAAAGGGTATTTTTGTCGATGCTTTCCAAATTATCGTCATGGGTATGCCAATAAGGGGCAAATCCATTTTGTGGATCGTATTGGATGATGTCGATCATCGGAATTTTGGTGGCATCATATACATATTTATGATCGTCGATAATTTGACCAATTGGCGCACTAACAAAATGGGCTCCATGTCCCAATTCATTCGCTACGGCCCAAGTATGTACGAGCGCAAAATTTGCCCAAGTGTTGCTGCCTTCTTCCCACATAAATTGAGCGTTTTTACCACCTACCATGTCGAGCAAT
>CAZBMF010000025.1:0-2259 GCA_964492925.1 uncultured Rhizobium sp.
GACTCCAACGTTTCAGCAATGTGGGCGGTACTGGGTGTCATGGTTAATTCGGCAACGTTCCCTTGCATATTGTAACAACCAGCATCATTTGGAAAATAAGAGTCAATTGGTGTTTGGTAGTAGGCTCCATCTTTAGCGTAGTTGTTGTTTGATGGTTTAAAGTTGGCAATGTAATTTCCTTTTGAATTTCGTAAGAAGTTATTGTTTACTGGTGAACCAGACGATTTTTTTGAAGGTTTTTCGGCAACAACGGAAGCTGCGCGTTCCCATTCCAATTCGGTTGGTAATCGATATTCAACAAATTCAGATTTTGATTCTGAAATGACCCGGTGTTTTTCAGTATACCACTCACAATACTTATTAGCTTGTTGCACCGAAACACATGTTACGGGATAGTCATTATAGGATGGATGGGCAAAGTAATATTCACGCATTGATTCACTATATGACATATAGGATTTGCCTACCCATGCATCCGTTTTAGGAAAAATAGAGACTTCTTTATATTTGATTTTATTCCAATTTAAACGTTTTGTCAGCAATTCTCTCCAAGAAGAAATGGGCGTTCCTGAAATTTCTGTTGTGTCAACATATCCCAACCACGATGCAATTGCAGTTAAGTACTCTAAAGATTCAAATTTGTATTTTTTTGCAATTTCTGGTCGGTTTTCCTTCATCCATGTTTCAATACAATCTTCAACAAATGCCCTATATTCTTGGTTTGTAACTTCATATTTGGAAATGAAAAAGGAGGGACCAGAAACCGGTTTAGATGATTCATAAACCTGGTTGGCATTTAAATGAACCTTTACAAATTGAGTGTCGTTCAAATCGATCAATTTCATATTGTTAAAGTTGGTCACCCTTGCACCACCTGGAATAGGCTCGCACCAATAATTCACCCTATTTGTATCATTTATTGCCCGCTGTTCTCCGCTAATATAACTCCAATGTTTATCTTTCTTTAAATCGGATTTTTTCGATTGAGCCAATAATGAATGGGATAGTAGTGCAACTGCAATTAAGCTCAAATAAGTTTTTAATTGTATTTTTTGTTCCTGCATACATTTCTTAACGCTTGAATTAATTTTATATTGTTATGAAATTTAATAATTTGCAGTTGTCGTCAGGGCGAACCTGTCAGGACGAACCTATGTGTTCGCCCTAATTGTCAGGGGCGAACCTATGTGTTCGCACTAATAACGTTGAGCCCAACCGATAACGTTGGGACAGAAGTTGAAGCGTCGGGGCAGACCCACGTGTCTGGCCTAATCATTATTACGTGTCTGCCCCGACAAGTTATATCCATTTGCAATGGAAAATATATATTCAGATTAGATGGCTGTATAGATGTAGGTGGTGATGGTGATTTCTTATTAAATAATATGGAGCTAAAATAAATTTTCGTTGTAGTTAAATTTTAATTTAATAAATTAAAGCAACGTTTTGAATGGTTTTAAAGTCTTCATGTCATGATGCAATCGAAAAAATTATTGAGAATCATTTCTTTAATGATTTTTCTGTTTTTCTCAAAACTTTCTATTGCTCAGAATATTAAACGAAGCCTTTCAACCGTAAATTCCGATTTTGATTGCGGAATGTCAAAAATGGCCAGTATCCACAATCAATTGTTTGTTTTTGGTTTTGGTGGAACAAATATGAACTTCGGAAAGGGTTTGACTAAAGCAAACAATAGTTCTCGAAAACTTTTTATATCGAAATACAACGATACTGGATTGTATCTAAAATCGATGATTTTGGGTGGCACCGGCGCAAATTTGAACGGTGATGCATGTGCATTCGGAAATCAATTTACCACTTACAGCGGTTCTTACTCGGGTGGATATTCAGAAAATAACACGAGCTATCAATCATCTAATAAAAAAGGAATGTTTATAACCACAATCGACAGTTCCTTAAAAACCTCTTGGAGATTGTTTATCAATGCTAATGATAATTTTCATTGCAACCTAATTTGTCCTGATGGCAAAGGAAATTTATTTGCCGCTGGTTATTTCACCGATAGTTTAGATGCTGATGGCTTTAAATTTGCAAGTAAACGTGCAGTTAATCAGTCAATTAAAACCAAAGATATATTTTTGATTTTAATCAATCCTTCTGGAAAAATCATTAAAGCGCAAACCTTCGGAGGTGTTGGAAATGATTATCCTACAGCACTTACAAGCGATTCTCGTGGAAATGCAATAATGTCCGCCATCTTTTCTGATACAGTGACAATTGGCGACTACTATTTTCCCC
>CAZBMF010000025.1:2269-18382 GCA_964492925.1 uncultured Rhizobium sp.
ATTCAAGGTGTGCTGTTTTTAAAGTGAATATGGAGGGACATACTAGCTGGGTGACATCATTTGTTGGAGCTGGAGTGAAATCAAATGGCATAAGCTTTAATAAAAGTAACCAAATTGTTTGTGGTGTTTCATTTAAATCAACATTGTATGTGAAATCTCAATTCAAAAGTACCAAGTTGAACTCAAGCACTGAATATAATCAAATAGCTATCATTGTTTTAGATACCTTTGGCGCTATGCAGTACTACAAAACTGAAGGTTCGGACAATGAGTGTAATCTTACCACTTTAAATATTGATCCCAATAATAATATATACGTTGCAGGAGAATTTGAATGCACCTTTACGGGTCTGAATCTAAAAAATAACAGCTGGAGTTTTAAGAATTTTGGCTTTGGCGACATCTATGTGGCAGCCTATAAATCAGATCTCACATCACTTTATCAGCGACAAATTGGAGGGACAAAAAAAGACTTCGCAAATCATTTAATCTATTGGAATAACAAACCAGTGATATGTGGTAATTTTAAAGATAATTTTCAATTAATGAGTGATTCCAATGTGGTACTTACAACCAATATTTGGAGTAATTACGCACTTGTTCGCGATTATTATAAGCGAAATTCTAATTGCCACAACAACATCATGTCGCTGGGTTATGAAATGGGAGGTTTAATCAATTATTGTGGATTTTTTACAGACGTGATTGATTCCAAATCAAAACTATTCAATATTTTCCAACGAACATATATCCCTCAAAAACCATACGCGGAAGATGCTTTTTATTACCTTAATGATACTATTTGTGGTGGTTCAAATCTTCGTTTTGCATGGATTCAAGAGTTCAACTATCATTCCAGATGGGGTGCTGGTTTGGAATATCAATTAAATGGGAGTCGATATACTTACGATCAATTGGTGCTTAATTATTCCTTTAACAAAACAACAAACCATACTTTGGTGATAAATACACCTGATCAATGTTATCACGATACCATTAGTGCATTGCATGTTGTTTTGCCACGCGATTATGTTCAAATTAATTATGATAAATCAAAATATCCTGATGATGTAATTCTGTGTAATAATGATTCTATATGTTTAACGGCATCGAATACAAAAGGGTTGAAATTTCGCTGGATTGTAAAGAGCTACGGTTATACTTTGGATACTGGTAATGCCTATTATAAAGAAAAGCGCTGGATTTATTCTGTTAATCGCATAGATACGATAATAAAAACCACCATTTGCATCAATAAAAAATCAACGGTCGATTTGGAGGTTGAACAAAATAATATTTGTTTAGAAAGTACAAGTTTGGATATTGAAAAAGATGGGTTAGGTGTTGATGATTCTTTAATTTGCGATTTCGCAGATACCTTTTCCTATTTCTGTAAAGGAATCAATAATCCAATTGAAATTTTTCGTTTAAAAGTGCTCGATAAAAAGACAGGATATTTCCGAAATCCGAAATTGACATCTAACGTCAAAATAAATGGTTACAATTACGGAACTTCACCACAAACAGAGTATTATGTTCCCATTCCGGATACCGGAAAAATATCTGTGAGTGGTACTGTTAAAATTGGTTGTGAAACATATACATTTTCTGTGAGTCGGAAAATTCATTTATATAAACCCAAAATGAAATTAACCGGTACTTTAAGCAATTGCCGAAGTTTGGATAGAGTATTTTCGGCGGACTCTGGTTTTTTAAATTACCAATGGATGGTGAATGGAATGCCCGATACCCCTCAAATTACCTATTTGAAACCTTGGAAAATCAAAGTTTCAGGGAGTTCGCAAAGTATTTCTGTTATGGCTTATGCCGACACCAATCAAGATCGTTTGTGTATCTTAAGGGATTATAAATCTGTTTATTCCAACAAAACAATTACAATTTCATCTTCCTTAAATCCACCACAATTATGTCCCAATTCAAACATTGCCTTATCTGCTGGCAATGCTAAAGAATATAAATGGTTTCCATCGGGTGAAACCAGCCAATCAATTGTTGTAAATGAGCCCGGAATCTATTATTGTACGGTTACAGATACAGGTGAATGTCAATATATGACCAATAAAATTGAGGTTTTACCATATTTTGTACCTGATATTTTAGCAGTGCCAGAAGATGGATTGTGCAGCGGTCAGGAAGCTGATATTCTTGTAATTGCCCCTAAATATGCCACAGTGAATTGGACAAATCCTTCTGCTTGGGGATCAAAATTGCAAATAAAAACCAGTCAAACTGGTGTTTTTTATTGTGATGTAAAATTTTGCAACACTACGTATAAATTAAAAGCTCAATTGACTTCAAAAATCCTACAGAATCAATCATTGAGTGTTAATTATAAATTATGTCAGGGACAATCCATTCAACTGCTTAGTCATGATTCAGAATCAAACGCTTATCGTTGGAGCACAACAAATAGCTCAAATAGGTCTATAATTGTCAATAAAGCGGGAATTTACACGGTACAAGCCAAAGACTTATGCAATTCCTGGTATCAATCTGATACGTTCAATGTGAGTTTATCTAGTGTTATGGGGACATCCGGAAAACTGGATACGATTTTATGTAATTCTCAATTATTAGATTTTGATTTAACAAAATTCAATTTAAACATCGATTCCAATGTTTCATGTACGTGGTTAGACAACAATGATACATCTCTAAAAAGAACATTTGGTGGAAAAGATACCTCTGTTGTTGCCTTACTTAAAAATAAATTGTGCACGGAAGCAGATACTTTTAAAGTTAACATTATCAATCTAATAACTCCAACTTTGAAAATAAATGCACCGTCTCAAGTTTGCAAAGGGAGTATGATTCAGTTACAAGCCAAATTAAGTGATACAGCTGCCAATCCCTCAAAAATCATTTGGAATCAAAATTTAGGTTCGGGTTCTGTGAAATTCATGACAGTAAATTATCCGTTGTGGGTAAAATGCAATTATAATGACTTCTGCGGGAAAGCTTCAGATAGTTTTTATATAGTACCAAGTTTTGTCAAAGCAATATTTGATATGCGTTATGACATTAAAAATGACACGGTCTTTTTCATAAACAATAGTTTGGGAACAAACATATCGCAATATAGATGGACATTAGGAAATCAAACCGTGTCTCAAAATAAAGATTTCCAATTAATAGGGAAGGAAAATACAAACAAAGAAGTATGCTTGTTTGTTGAAAATTCAAATGGTTGCCTGGATTCATTGTGCAAAACCATTCCAAATTACAGCGATGGCGAAGTGTACATACCGAATGTTTTTAGGCCGGGGTCTAAAATTAATGACAATCAACGTTTTGAACCTCATTTCAATCAGGAAATTGAGTATAAAATGTATATCTACAATAGGTGGGGGGAGAAAATTTTCGAAGGAAACAACAATACAAGAGGCTGGGATGGTTATTACATGGGCAGCCGATGTATGTCAGGTCATTACGTTTACATCATCCATGTTAAATATGAGAATCAAAACAACATTTCAAACGCAGAAACATACAAGGGATTGGTTTTGTTATTAGAATGAGGTTGTTTTAATTGTCAGGGGCGAACCTATGTGTTCCCATAATAACGTTGAGCCCAACCGATAACGTTGGGGCAGAAGTTGAAGCGTCGGGGCAGACCAACGTGTTTGCCCTAATCGTTACTACGTGTCTGCTCAAATTGAAAGGGGCGAATCTGCGTGTATGCCCTAATCATTTTAGTGTGTACACTCCAATAAAAAAGGGCAGACACTCAGGTCTGCCCCGACAAGCGTTTTCGCCAGATTAATTCCTTGTATCTAATTTTGCGAGAATGGTTTCGCCCACTTTGTTGCCCAAAAGTTTGCCTTTCTCTATGGCATCGATGAAGTGAATGCCACCGTATAACCTCGAAATGCACGCTTCATTGCTCGCTTCACGGAAATTCTTGAACTTACGAACTCCCAATCCAAATTCTTTTTCTGAACTGTCAGTGAATTCATATTCTCCAAATATTTTGGTGAGGACAGTGGCTGCGGAACTCGAAACCACGCTGTGCCCACTAGGATATTCAGGGAAACTTGGAGTTTCAATTACAGGTAGCCACGACGAATCTATCAATTCCCTCACTGCATTTACAGGACGAATATACTCAGTGTCGTATTTTGCTTTCCAACACGTTACAAATGCATCGTGAAGTGCCGATGAAAGCAATGCCATACCTTCGGCCGATTCAATGAGAGAGTATCCTTTTTGTTTCGCTACCAATGAAAAAATGCCCAGCCAATGTCCCGCAGGAGAAACCTTCAAAACGTTAATAGTCGCATGTCCGTAGTGAACTGTGCTGTTCGGATTATCATCCCAATATTTTGCAATGCGCAACTGGTTGGAATCCAATGTTTTTGAAACCTGATACACCTCTTTGCACAAAGAATAAAAACGACTGGTTTTCGATTTTGAGAAAGGTTCAGGAAGTTGGTATTCAAACCAAGCTTGGTTGGAATTGTGATTTCTGATAGAATCAGGGTCGTTACAAACAACTTGAGGGATTTTTATGCCGAAGGACTGATTCATGAGTTTGTATTTGATCCCGTAAGATTGATCGCCCATTCCAGCTTTTATTGGAACTGCCGCGGTGCGAATATGTCCCCACATCGGCTCAACCGCCTGTTTGTATTCGGTGGGAGTGGGTGTCCACAAGCCAGCATCTGTTTTCGCGAGGTAAAAGTCCCTCCCCCTAAAATAGGAAAATGAGTCTGATTTCGACCATTTTGCGATGGCAGCGCCTACAGAATCGCCCCAAGCGATGCTATTTTTAAAGGTTGAAGCCGGAATTTGATCCTCGTACCAATTGAGCATTCTTTCGCGGAAGCTGTTTATAGAATCTTCTTTATACACCACAATTTTGGAAACGTAGGTATGGGCTGCTAGGGCCACCAAATCGAGGCAATAGCCTTTGCTGGTATCAATTTTGGGCAAATTTTTCAGACCGTGCAATTGTCCAACCAATGATTTTTGCGAGGGATAAAAGGGCGCGAGAGATTCGTATGCAGCGATGGAAGCGTAGAAATAGCGTCGAGCACCAACCGGCGCCGACACGTGGTCTACCACAATTGCATTTTGAATGGCGCTATTGCAATCACTGAGAATATCCTTTTTCAGAATGACTTTATCGGTTTTTTGCGTACAGCTTTGCAGGATGCTGAGCATCAAGAAAATGTATAAAAATGAGGATTTCATAACGTCTCAAAATTAAGGTATTCGAAATGAAAAAAAATGATAATCGTCATATTGTTGAAATTTGGTGCTATAAGTTGATATGGGGGTTCTATGGATAAGGCAATTGCTGTTTTATTGATTAAAAACGTATGTTACCAGTAATAGTCAATATGGAGTAATATTAATGGATTTATCCAATACAAAAAAAGGCCATCATTTGATGGCCTTTGATTTTATAGATTGAATCTAATTAAGCTTTTACTTGGTCTTCAAGAATGATACCAGATACTTCTTTGTAAGGAGATGCTACTTTAACATACTCTTTTAAACGCTTGATATCCAATACTCTTTGCGTGCTTCTTGCACGGTTTTTAGCTTCTTTTCTTTTAAGTCTAGTAACACCCATAACTTTGAATTTTGTGCAAATATAAATGAAAAAAGTGATTATTTCAATATTTGTCCTTTGTTATTGTAAAAAATAATCGATTTTGTTTCCGCATTCTGCAAAACAACCGGCGAACTGCCCGATAAATAACCAGATCCATACCCAATATATACCGCCTTCTTCTTGCCAGATCCCATCGTCGCCTCCGCATAAACCGCCCCCTTTGGTGGCTTTATGCCCCTCAAACTTCCAGTCGATTTGAATACCTTCACATTACGGTTGTTCTCCGATGCAATCAATCCAACCTCCTTCTTCGAATTCATATACGTTACCAACGATCTGCCGTCGTGCGGTACGTAAAATCCATTCTTGATTCCGTCAGAATAAGTCAATGTCCCCCCAGAATTCAATAAAATACATCCATTTAAGGCATCGTCCGGACCATGGGTTACCCTGTTGTATCCATTGTTGCCAATGCATAAAATATCGTCATAGCCATCAGCATTCACGTCCATAGCAGCCATCCCGAAAATGGGAGAGGATTGCGACATCCAAGGAAGGGGTGTCATGGTAAACGTGCCACCGTTATTCACCGCAATAAAATGACTGAAATCATTGGCCACCAACTTATGCTGCTTCAAATTTTCTTCGCCAAAAACATCCATCATGGTTTTGCCACCAAAGTCGACATAGTTGGTGAATTTTTTGCTCAAATATCCCGGAAACGACATCGCCATTTCATCCAATTGGGTCACAGGATATTCATTGCCGTCTTGCGTATAGCTCATGAAAATATCGTCACGACCGTTTTTATCTACATCCGCCCAATAAATGGCAATAGGAAGTCCTTGGCGCGCATTTAAGAAGCTATTATGTCCTTTATTTCCAACCACGTAATCCATGTCGCCATCGTTGTCTATGTCAATCGGCAAAATGCTATTAAACCAACCTGAATAATCTTTTAGGCCTGTTTCTTCCAAAGCAACAGTGAATTTTCCACCGGTATTTTTCATGAAAACCAAGGGTAAATATTCACCCACAATGGCCAAATCCAACTGATGATCACCGTTGTAATCTGTGAAAACCGCCGAAGAAATCATGCCTGGCATTTGCAAATCTGGGGCATCTTTTTCAGTGGCATCAACAAACTTACCGCCTTCATTTTTAAGCAAGTAGCTTCTGATTTCCATCATTGGATAATACCCTGGCAAAACCCTACCAGCAACGAATAAATCCAAATCTCCATCGCTGTCGTAATCTCCGGCAGAAACAGAACTTCCACTGCACATCACATTTGGAAGTGCACCAGAATTGTCTTTGAAGTTTCCTTTTCCATCATTGGTATAAAGGGCGTGTTTGTAGTTATTGGAAGGCCATCCAAACTCAGATCCACCAACAGAAACGTACAAATCATTGTCGCCATCTTGGTCGGCATCAAACAACAAACTCCCCATCACATCGGCTTTTAAACTTTTCCAAGGTTGAGAACCGCTAGCATTAAATTTCCCAGTTGCATCTTGGATAAACAGGGTTGAACCGGTACTTTGGGCAGCATTTCCCACAAAAACATCATCCAAACCATCGCCATTTACATCTCCAGTGCTCATTCCTGGCCCTTGCATCGTATAGCGATGAGGAATCAAAGGTTCCCTTTTAAAATCGGGCGTTTCTACCTCAGAATGCTTGAACAATAAGGTTTCAGAAATGTCGGTAAACAGTTTGCTGCTCTCATTTTTATGCATTTCCGCCAATAATTGCAAGCCATTCGTCCCCCCAAAATCATCAAGATTAATCGTCATGGTTTTATTGATGTCTATTTTATTGAGGGACAATATTTTACCATTGCCTAAGATAAAAGTTGCATTTTTAATCGATGTTTTTTCACCCAAACCAACGTGAATGATGGCCTCTGAAGAACTTTGATATCCCTTGGTTAAGTTATTTTCAAACAATCGTTTAGAGCTATCATCTTCAATGATAACTTTCACGCCAATGGCGGTTGAATTTGTCGAAGATTTGAATTTAAAGTTCACAAAATTCCCTGAAGTTTTCACATTCTTGTAAATGAAAGGCTGTTCCCCTTGATTGCACAAAACCAAATCCATGTCGCCATCGCCATCCAAATCACCATAGGCTGAACCCGTGCTCAATGTGGCATCAGTTAAACCAACATTGTTGGCTTCGTTGGTGAAAGATTGTCCCTTCTTATTGATATACAAGTAGTTTTGAAGTTTTTCAAAAGGCAACATATCGAGCACTTCTTTGTGCGACACTTCTTTGCCTTCTTGCTCCTTTTTACGGTTTTGGTAGGTTACAAAATCCAAATTGGTTACATCTCTGTAATAGCCATTAGAAATGAACAAATCCACAAATCCATCGTCGTTATAATCGCAGAAAAGGGGAGACCAGCTCCAATCAGTGCGGGCAACTCCATATAAATACGACATATCTGAGAAGTTTCCTTGCCCCATGTTCATTTGCAGGGAATTTTTCATGTATTGCTTTCCATAGCCGTTTCTTTCGGCCACCGTAACGAAATCATAGTCTTTCGGACCCATGAGTGTCATAAAACGTTTAGGCGACTCTGGAAGCATGTCTAAGGTAATCAAATCTAGCCAACCATCATTGTTGACGTCGGCGGCATCGCTTCCCATAGAATTGTTGCTCGTGTGTTTGAATTGAGTGGAATTGGCTTCAATAAATTTGCCATTTCCTTGGTTAATGTAATAGTAATCAGGCACATGGTAATCGTTACAAACGTATAAATCCACCAACCCATCGTTGTTAAAATCACTTGGAGTGGCGCTGAGGCAATATCCCATGGCTTTTACGCCTGATTCCTCAGAAATATCTGTGAATTTTTGACCATCATTTCGAAACAAATGCTGCTGAGAATGCACGTTTAAATTGAGGTTTCGAGAAAACGGTACATTGATGTCCGAAAAATATTTGTCGTCGTGATTTCCCAAATAGAAATCCAAATCGCCGTCGTTGTCCATGTCGAAAAAAGCGGCAGTTGTGGCATTTCCTGGATCATCAACGCCCCATTTTTTGGCTGATTCCGTAAAAGTTCCATTTTTATTATTGATAAACAATAAATTTCTTTTTTGGTCCAAATTTTTTGAGGGACCAGAACCGCATGCATAAATATCCAGAAAGCCGTCATTGTTTACATCGGCCATAGATACCCCGCTGATCCAATTTTTTGTTCCCACACCAGCCTTATCGGTGATGTCTTCAAACTTAAAATCTCCTTTGTTGAGGTACAATTTTGATGATGTAGCGTTTCCAGAAAAGTATAGGTCGGGCAAGCCATCGTTGTTGATATCACCAACGGCAACGCCACTACCATTGAACAAATAGTGATAGGTAAATTGGTTTAGGGTATCATTTTCAGGCACAACATTGACAAAATCGATACCAGATTCAGATGGGTCGACTTTTTCAAAAAGCACTTCTGTTTCACTTGACTTTTCGCCACAAGAAAACATCAAAATGGCTGTAGCAGCAATTAAATATTTGTTCATATTTCGATTGAAATACAATAATACAAAAAAGTGGTTGATGCATATTTATTTTCTTACCTGATCAACCCTTAAAAAGAGGAATAAGAGCAAGGTAAATGCCCACATACTAGATCCCCCAAAAGAGATGAAGGGCAAAGGAATACCAATAACCGGAATAATTCCGATGGTCATACCAATATTTACAAACCAGTGGAAGAACATGATACAGGCAACGCTGTATCCCAACACCCGCCCAAAAGTGTCGGTTTGTCGTTCCGCCAAGAAAACCAGTCGAATCAACAGCCCCACATAAATAGAAAAGAATATGATGATGCCCAAAAATCCCCATTCTTCCCCAATGGTACAAAAGATAAAATCGGTATGTTGTTCAGGAACAAATCCCATTTTTGTTTGTGTTCCATTTTGAAATCCTCGGCCAAACAATCTACCGGCGCCAATGGCAACTTTGGATTGTTCAAGGTTGTAACCCATGCCACGTTTGTCTTCTTTAATGCCAAGAACAATTTCAATTCTGTCTTTTTGATAAGGTTTTAGCACACTATCGCTGTTGTAAACCAATCCCACAGACGCACTGAATCCCACACTTATAATTGAAATTAGGGCCACTGCCAGGGCTATAGAGCGATTTTTGCGTGTGAAGTAGATAATGATGCTCGACAATCCCAAAATAGTGCCATATAAATAACCCATAGAAATATGGTAACTGCCAAAAATGATGGCCAAAATGGATAAAACTCCTAGCCAAACGGCGGAAACCAGGAAGTAACCTGGCATCCCTTCACGGTATAATACAAGGAAGAATGAAGTGAATACCAACGCACTTCCTGTGTCGTTCTGCACCAAAATAATCAGCATTGGCAACAAGAACATACCTATTGATACTGAAATATTCTTCCAACCTTTGAATTTTACGCCGTATGTACCTAAAAATTTTGCCAAAGCCAAGGCTGTAGCCACTTTAGCGAATTCCGAAGGCTGAATCCCTACGCCACCAAAACCAAACCATGATTTGGCACCATTTACATTTCTACCAAGAAATAAAACCGCCACATTTAAAATGATCGCAATGATATAGGCATAATAGGAGAAGTAGTCAATGATGACAACATTGGCAAAAATTACTGTAAGTATAATTAAAGCAGCACCCCCAATCCAGAAGAGTTGCTTGGTGGCAATGGCACTCAGTGCAAACCCTGTTTGATTTACATCAGAAGTAACGGAATAGATGTTGATGAGCCCAATTAAAACCAGTAATAAGTATAGTAAAAAGGCGATGAAGTCAATTTTTCCACCACTTTCTAAGTTGTTGTATTTGTAATTTTTACTGCTCATTGTGGTTCTAATACCGCTTTTAACATTCTGTCTCTCATACCTGGATTTGCAGGTTCAGCCGTAGGTTTGAGATATTTTTCGATCAATAGATTGGCAATTGGAGCAGCCCAAGTGGCACCAAATCCTCCGTTTTCTACAATTACCGCAATGGCGATTTTAGGATTTACCCTAGGTGCAAAAGCAATGTACAAGGAATGGTCTTTCCCATGTGGATTTTGAGCAGTACCGGTTTTTGCACAAATTTCTATGTCACCAACGCCCGTTCCAACAGCCGTTCCTCCAGGTTTTGTAACTTGCGACATTCCCTCGATAACCGTTTCAAAATGAACAGGATCGATGGTGGTATAATGTCTGGTTCTGAATTTTTTGATCCAATTGGCATCCAAAAATCCGTTAATTTGTTTGATTAAATGTGGAGCGTAATAATAGCCGCGGTTGGCTAAAATACAAGTAACATTGGCCAATTGGAGAGGGGTCAACAATATCTCACCTTGTCCAATGCCCAAAGAAATAATCATGCTACTCTTCCAACGATCTCCGTGACGGCGGTTCAATTGCTTCACTGAAGGAATATTGCCACTGGATTCACCCAATAAGTCAATTCCAGTTGGTGATCCCAAACCAAAACTTCTCCAATGTTTTTCCAACTGTTCATATCCAATTTTCACGTTGTTGTATTTCGGATTGTCAATAATGTCCCTAAATACTTGACAATAATAACTATTGCAAGAAATCCTCAAAGATCCAACCACATCTAATGGACCACCGTGAGGGTGACAACCAACTGTAATGCTTCCAAGATGATATCCGTGGGCACAACTATGTTTGGTTTCAGGCACCAAAACACCTTCTTGTAGTCCAATCAATGCCAAAACTGTTTTCACTGTACTGCCAGGCGGATAAACTCCCTTTACAGCGCGGTTGTACAAAGGCTTTTTCGGATCAATGAGCATCCTTCTGAAAGCTTTCCCTCTTTCTTGTCCTATCAGCTCATTTGGATTGTAATCAGGTTTATTGACAAAGGTTAAAACTTCCCCAGACGCAGGTTCTATGGCAACAATACTTCCGCGTTTTCCACTAAGTAATTGTTCTGCATATTTTTGCAATTCAATATCTAATGCACATGTTACATTTGGTCCTGCTTGTGCCGGGAAATTAAACGCTTCGTTGTTTACAACCCCTTTTTCCGCGTAAGTTCTGTCTTGCCAAACCGTACGAATACCTTTTATACCCCTGAAAATATTCTCATAGTATTTTTCAATACCCGTAATTCCCACCAAATCACCGGGTTGGTAATATGGATCTTCTTTAATGAGGGACTCTGCCGCTTCACCCAAATAGCCTAGAGCATGTGCACCGCCAGAAATTTCATAATTACGGTCTGTTTTAGGCTCAATGTAAAATCCCTTTAGTCGGAATAAGTTCTCACGAATTACGGTATACTGTTGGATGGTTAAATCCGAATAAAAAATGGCCGATTTATTAAACGCATTGTTTTTCTGACGTTTTTTGGATTTTTGCAAAGCTTCTGCCAGCCTTTTGCGGTATTCAGATGTGTCAATATTCAAAACATTGCACAAAAAGGTAGGGTTGGTGTTTTTAACCTCTTTAGGAAATACCAAAAGGTCGTACATGGCCGAATTACTCGCAATTACTTTGCCATTTCTGTCGTATAAAATGCTTCTTGCAGGATATAATGTAATTTTATTGAGGGCGTTGTTGATGGCTTTTTGCTCATAATGGTCATCTACAAGTTGCAAGCTGCCCACTTTATAGATAAAAACCGATAAAATAAGTAGAAATAATATAACGAAGACTTTGGATCTGTCTTTGTATAGGTCTTGCATACTTAACGTTTAATGATAGATTTGAACAATAAAATCAGCAAAAATGTTCCGAGAGTACTAATGACAGTGGAGAAAATCATCCTGAAAAAACTCACAAATTCAAAGTAATCTAGCAAGAAGAACACAAAATGATGGATGAAAATCAATGCGCCACTGTAATAAAAGAAATACAGCAATCCTTTGGTTTCAGTACCAACATAGGTTTCACCTTGTAGTTTGAGGGAATCAAAATCTGCAAAACGAATATCGATAAAATTTTTCGCAAAAACCATGGCAACACAACTAGCCGCATGTGTACCGTAAGTACCTGAAGTTAAATCAATGAACATGCCAAAAATAAAGGCAATGACTAAAAGCCAATATTTGTTAAAGTTCACTGGGGTAATCAAAAATAACAACAAATAGGGCATGGGTCTTAACCAAACGCCCATGTCAACCTCTCCAATGATAAACGATTGCAAGAAACCCAAAACCACAGCGATAATAAAAATCCTTAAAAATTCTATCATTGTTGTATATCGTTGATTGAGTTAGACATAGAATCAATTTCCATTTTGTAATTGTTTTTAATGCAATATACTGTATTCAAACGGTTGAAGTCTGTAGACAATTTCAATGTAATTTTATGGAAATTAGATTTGTTTTTGAGGGACACATCATGGACCGTTCCAATAGGAATGTTCGGCGGGAAAATAGAAGAATAGTTGGATGTAACTACTTTCATGCCTTTTTTAATCTGTTCGGTTCTGTTAACTTCCTTTAAATCTGCATATTGATGATCCATTCCTGCCCATCCAACAACACCTTGTCTGAGTTCAATATCTGGAATATAAGGTGTGATTTCAAATTTGCTGTTCAATACCGACATCCCTTGTGCGTAATTGTCGGAAACATTGATGATAATTCCAACGATACCTTGAGGACAAATAACCGCCATTCCAACTTCAATTCCTTGTTTTGAACCTTGGTCAATGATGAAATAATTATTACGGGAGTTATACGTGTTTTTTATGACGTTGGCCGGAAGATAAGTATAAACAACTTTATAATTGCTTAAAGACTTAGAGATAGAATCTGTATAAAAAGTGTCTTTAAACGTTTTATCGAATGATTTGTTGATAGCCAATTGGCCTCTCAATCTCAAATTCTCGTTTTTAAGGGCAATGTTTTCATTTTTCAAATTCAAATAGGCCAACATGTTGCTTCTCCAAGTGTCTATGGTTCTAAAGAATGACACACTTGAATTGAAATAATAGCTATGCTGATAAATTTGAAACTTGAGGACTTGGTTCACTGAAAATAAAAACAGTAGCAACGCCAATAACGGGTATGAATTGCGCTTAAGCCACTGCAGAATAATGAACATATATGCTCTTCAGTTATGCTGTCATTAAGAATTTGAATTTGCCGATATTTTTCAAGGCAGTTCCTGTACCACGCACAACCGCTCTCAAAGGATCTTCAGCAATATTCACTTTTAATCTTGTTTTCATGGATATTCTTTTGTCAAGACCTCTCAACAATGCACCACCGCCGGTGAGCCAAATGCCATTGGTCAAAATATCTGCAGAAAGTTCTGGTGGAGATTGTTCCAATGCTCTATGAATGGCTTCTTCAATTTTCATGATGCTTTTATCAAGGGCTCGAGCAATCTCATTGTAAGATACATGGATGGATTTAGGAATACCTGTCATCAAATCCCTACCAAATACTGCGTAATCTTCTGGTGGTGACTCTAACTCTTGCAATGCACTACCGATGTTGATTTTGATTTTCTCAGCAGTTCTCTCACCAATCAGTAAGTTGTGCTCTCTTCTCATGTACTCAACGATATCCAAGTTGAATTCATCACCTGCAACACGGATACTTTCATCACAAACAATACCCCCAAGGGCAATAATTGCAATTTCAGTGGTTCCACCTCCAATGTCGATAATCATGTTGCCAGAAGGCTGGGTAACGTCGATGCCAATACCTACAGCAGCAGCCATCGGTTCATGAATCAAATAAACTTCTTTTGCTCCACTGCGCTCAGCACTATCTTTTACCGCTCTTTTTTCAACTTCAGTGATTCCAGAAGGGATACAAATGACCATTTTTAACTGTGGACTAATCCATTGTTGTCTTTGATTCATCATTTTCACCATACCGCGAATCATGTGCTCAGCAGCTTGGAAATCTGCAATAACACCGTCTTTCAATGGGCGGATTGTTCTAATGCCTTCATTTTCTTTACCATACATTTGCATTGCATCTCTTCCAATGGCAATTACGTTGCCAGTGTTGCGCTCAATAGCAATAATCGATGGTTCATCAACCACCACTTTGTCTTTGTGGATAATCAATGTGTTGGCTGTTCCTAAATCGATGGCCAATTCTTGTGTGAGAAAGCTAAAAATACCCATTAAAATTGTGTTTGTTTTGCAAAATAATCACAAAAGTACTGCAATATTTACGAATGATGATTATTTTTTAAAAATTCTTTCCAACACAGAAATGAAATAGCTTATTTTGAAGCGAGTTTTCATTATAACCGAACGCCCTTTCTACTCGGAAATCATAGCCCCAAATGTTGAAATTGATGCCAAATCCCAACCCTAATAAATAAGCGTCCCTCTCAGCATTTACTGTTAGTGTATAAGTGTTCGTTTGATAAATTTTACTGTTGAAAGGATTGGATAAATCGCCAGGAGTTTTTCCATTGAAAGCGGTTCCAAAATCTAAAAATGCCACAAAAAATAATTTCTTCCAAAAATTCGATTCAATGACCCGGGATGGAAATAAATTCAAAGGACTCACCAAAACTTCGTTTTGCAAAACGAAACTGCTACTTCCAACCCTTGAACCAACAAAAAATCCTCTCACATATCCATTGTGCTGCATAAATACTGGTTTGTTAACCTTCAATTGGCTCATTGTAACATTGTCGTATTGTTGGGATATCAATGAACCATTGCTTCCCCCAATAATGTAGTAAAAATTATCATTGAATAAACTGTAATTAGCATTTAAAGTTGACTTGAACTCGATATGCTTTCCGATGTAGTTTAATTTACCAGTGACATTTAACTGTGATAGGTTTTTAAAGCTATCTTCGGATTTTGACGATGAAAGAATGATCCTTAAAAATCCATTGGCAACCCATCCGCGTTTATTAAAGGATTTACGAGGAGATATCGATAGGTCAATTTCATTGATATGGTGGTAAATATTGGTATTTAAAGTAGCATTTTCGTTGGTATTCAAATCAATATCTGATTGTAATTGATAAGCGTATTTAATCGAACTGTTGAAATATTGATTTCTTGTAGTGAGAGCATATCCTAATAAAGCAACTTTATTTTCAAACAAATCACCATATATCTGTTTGAATTGTCGCGATCTAAATTGTACAAAAATAGAATGCAACTGTGTTTTGTATTTCTGGTAATTGTGCTCAAATGTTAAACCATATCTGTTTCTGTCTACCGTAGAAAATGCAGCTGATGAAAATTGATGCATCTTATTGTCGCTCAAAATTTTATGCTTAAAATATAAGGTTCCAATAGAGTTGAACAATGAATTTAACGGAATTGTGGTTCGATAAGGCAAATCAATTTCCTCATTGCTAAAATATAACCTTGAACGTGTTGTGAAAAAAGAATTCAAAAAAGCCGATTTTAAAGGTACAGAAAACAAGGATTTATTGATAGAATGACTGCTTTTAACCTTCATTGGTATAACCTTGTATGGCGAAATGAAATAACCGTTACTGCTATCGTAGGTTGTGTTGCTTGAAATTTCAGGAAAAGTTGCTTTTAGCGTATCAAATGAAAAAATCTTACGAACA
>CAZBMF010000025.1:18393-29195 GCA_964492925.1 uncultured Rhizobium sp.
GTCTTGCGCATATATCACTTCGTCTTTTTGGAATTTATTCATCATGAATGCTTGTGAAGATTGATAAATTGCATTTATTTCATTGCTGCCAAAACCATTAAATTGCTGATAAAAATAACCCTTGGTTTCCAATGTTTTAACAATCCAATTCCCTTGAACATAGAATAAATGAATCACCTGCTGTTGGTTTTCTCCCGATTTCACAAAACTCAAATGATTTTCAGACTCAATAATCAAATTTTCGAGCTTCAAAGAGCCTATATGACTACTATCGTCATACAATGTATCTTTAATGCCCAATAAAGATTGCCTGATTAACATGGAATGATTCTTGTTGTATTTATTGGTTGTAGATACTAAAAAGTA
Source organism: uncultured Rhizobium sp. (assembly GCA_964492925.1). GTDB lineage: Bacteria > Bacteroidota > Bacteroidia > NS11-12g > UBA955 > VMCP01. The sequence goes on from CAZBMF010000025.1 coordinate 18,760, forward strand.
CTGGTTGTGCTGCTTTTCATCCAACAAATAATCAAATATATATGATTGCTCAAATTTACTGTCGCTATTGCGATTCAAATCGAAATCAAATTTAAGAATCTCCGATTGTCCGTATGCTTCGTAAATCATGGAATAACCATTTTCTGTACATTTTAAATTGCGATAAGTACCAGACTTTCCTAACACTTGAATCAATTTAAATGAATTTGGAGCCAATATTTTAGAAATACGCCATTGTCCCTCATGAAAATGCAACATCATAATACCATTTAAATTTGAAGATGAATTTACTGGGATATAAACAATTTCAAAGCGGTTAAACGTTGATTTATGACTGTTGGCGATTGAATTTGATTGGTAAACCAAAATATTTTTTTGCTCTATGTGCTTGAATAAATATTGATTTTCAAAATTGTAAACGTTCGTATATATTACATTCGTTTGATTCTCATTGAATTCAATCATTTGATGCAGAAAATGAGGCGTTTTCGACAAAAAATTGGTAGAGAAATCAGATTTGAAAGATTCTAACTTATACTTTGATTCAATTTCCACAATTTTATCCCTCAACCATTTTTTGAATTTTAATCCAAATTGATATTCAAATGATCCTTGAAAACTATTTGCATACTTAATTAAATACCAAAAGGCACTGTTGAAACTTCGTCCTTTTTCCTTTTCAAACATATACCAAATAACACAGCCAAAATTGGATTGAACACTTTCCGGAATATAATTGATATTTTTAAAAAATCCTTTTTTTGAATTGATAATAAACTCTTGAAAATCACTCACTTGTATTCCTCCTGAGAAATATTCTACAAAACCTCTTGTAATCCAAGGTGGAATTGGGGAGTGTTGAATTCCATCCAATTTCTCACGGTATGAAAGTCCGTACAAATATTCTTCAATGAATTGTATGGATGCCCCTTTTTTTACTTGATATTCAATTTGATGAATACTTGTGCCAATGTAAATTGGCGTGTAAATATTCAAAAAAACAGATGGATGAAGGTGAGAAGTTTCAATTCTCGATGTGGCTAGATTTTGATACTTTTCGAACGATTCTATTTCATCAAACACAATAAATTTGATGCGGTTACTCATCTTGTAAATGAGGTTCTTTTCGAGTTGGACAACCGCCCTTTGTGAAAACACTAATAGCGTATCTAATATTTTTGTTTGATTTACTTGTGATATATTGCAACTAACATCCAATACAATTTCAATCTTGTTTTGCTGATATAAGACGCTTTTACTGTCAATAGATTGACCATTTAAATGAACCCATGAAAGTACAGTCATCACAAAAATAGTGCAGTATGTAATCTGTTTGCGTCTCACCGAATTTGCTCAAAAATAGGAAATTCCATTTGTTTTTACTCCATGAAAGTCGCATTTATTCTATTTGCTTCTTTGTCGTGAATTGTTTGTAACTTTGTGCCTTTGAAAATCATGAGAAATACTGAATATTTTATCCAACTTGAAGACAAATTTGGTGCTCACAACTATCATCCAATTCCTGTGGTGATTGAAAAAGGACAAGGAATTCATGTTTGGGATGTGGAGGGAAAGCAGTACATGGACTTTTTATCGGCTTATTCGGCGGTAAACCAAGGACATTGTCACCCACAAATTATTCAAGCGCTTAAGGAGCAAGCGGATAAATTGACATTAACCAGTAGGGCGTTTCACAACAATATTTTGGGTGAGTATGAAAAATACATCACAGAATTGTTTGGGTATGATCGTGTTTTGCCAATGAATACAGGTGTAGAAGGAGGGGAGACAGCCATTAAGCTAGCCAGAAAATGGGCCTATGAAGTAAAAGGTATTGAAGCGAATAAGGCTGAAATTGTTTTTGCTGATGGCAATTTCTGGGGAAGAACCATTGCTGCAGTGAGCTCTAGCACCGATGAAGATTCCTATGGCAATTTTGGTCCTTTTGTACCAGGGTTTTCTATTGTGCCATACAATGATTTAAAGTCGCTAGAAGAAAAATTTCAAAATAAAAATGTGTGTGCCTTCATGGTTGAACCTATACAAGGTGAGGCTGGTGTAGTGGTGCCCGATGAAGGATATTTAAAAGGAGTAAGGGAATTGTGCGATAAATACAATGTATTGTGGATTGCCGATGAGGTTCAAACCGGTATTGCTAGAACGGGTAAATTGTTTTGCTGCCAACATGAAAATGTGAAACCCGATTTGTTGATTTTAGGTAAAGCATTGGGTGGCGGGGTATTGCCTGTAAGTTGTGTTTTAGGTAATGATGAAGTAATGCTAACATTGAAACCTGGTCAACACGGCAGTACTTTTGGGGGAAATCCTCTTGCTTGTGCTGTGGCAATGGCTTCATTAAAAGTGGTGGAAAATGAGAATTTGGTGGAAAATGCAACTAAAATGGGAGAAATTTTTCGCGAAAGATTAAAAAATATGAACTTTCCAATTTTCGAAACAGTAAGAGGTAAAGGGCTATTAAACGCCGTTGTAATTAAGCCGTTTGGCAACAACAAAACCGCTTATGATGTTTGTATGGAATTGAAAAACAATGGCTTGTTGGCAAAACAAACCCATACCCATATTATTCGTTTTGCTCCTCCGTTGATCATCAATGAAACCCAAATTAATGAAGCTGCTGATATCATTGAGAAAACAATTTCGGAAATGTTAAGAAATTAATTGGATTCCAAAAATATTTGTGTATTTTTGCAGTCCCTTAACACGCTCGGGTGGCGGAATAGGTAGACGCGCAGGACTTAAAATCCTGTTGACAGTAATGTCAGTACGGGTTCGATTCCCGTCCCGAGCACCATGCGGAAACAAGTATTTCCGATATTAATTCCCGTCTTTATCTTCTTTGCTTGCGGGAAATCCTTGCCAGATGGAGCGAGGTACATATCACAAACAGACACTTCATTTTCAGCCGATATTCGCTCAATATCTGCCAAAATCAATGATGACCCCCAAAATGCGGAAAATTACTACCTCCGTGGCAACTCTTTCTTTTATTCGAACAAAGTAAAAGATGCCATCATCGATTTAAAAACCGCCATTCAGCTGAATCCCAACAACCCATTGTACCATTTTAGAATGGCTGAATCTTACCTTTCTTTAGATTCCGCAAACTATGATTTGTGCAATAAACACCTCACTCAATGCATTCAGTTGAAAAACAACAATTACCCTGAGGCTGAATTACTGCTGTCTAAGCTGTTTATCGCACGACAACAGTATAACGATGCCTCCAAAATATTGAATCGTTTGGCGGCTGTCCCAGAATATCAAGAAAGAGCCTTGTTGTTAACGGCTGTCTCATTAAAAGAACAAAAAGATACCGTGAAATCTTTGATGTTAATAGACAAGATTCTTTTACTCAATCCCAACAACTTTGATGCAACTATGCAAAAAGCAATGTTTCTAATAGACAAAGATCAGGCAATGTGTGAGAAGTTTGTAAATAAGGCAATTGCTTTAAATGAATTTTCCGATGAAGCGATCTATACCAAGGGATTGATTGAGCAACGCAACAACAATTTTAAAGATGCAGTTAAATTATATGAAAAAGTGATTAAAATCAATCCTTACCATATTTATGCCTATTACAACCGTGCTGTTGTAGAAACATTGTTTGAAAACTATGAAGTTTCCACAGAGTTGTGCGATAAAATAACAACCTTAAATCCCCGTTTTGAAAAAGCCTATGTGCTGAGAGGCTACTGTTTCATGATGTTAAACAATCTAACATCTGCCAAAGACAATTTTTCAAAAGCCTTGGTGCTCAATCCAAATTCAACATTGGCGAAAGAGTATTTAAGTGCGTTAAATGGGAAATCTCAACCAAAGAAATATAAGGATTAAAGAAAATGATCCATTCTTAATTCCATAAAAAAAAGGCTCCATTTTGGAGCCTTTTTAATGAAAGAAATTTTATCTTTTACTTAGAAAGGGTTAATCTCCAAGTAATGTCTTTACCACTGTTGTCAATTCCTCTGAATCTCATAACAATTGTAGAAGCGCTCATTTGTTCAACAACCCAAGGTACTGTATTGCCTAAGAATTTAATTTCGTTAATCATCACAATTTTACCGCTTGGATCAGGCATAGACCATGTACCAGTTGCCGTTGCAGGGTTAGTAGGATCGCATTTCAATGAATTGTCATTCCAAGTGTAAGCACTTGTTGAGGTGAATTGATAGCTATCGTCTCTTGAACAAGCATCGTATGCTTCAATGGTTCCGTTTTCAGAACTGTCTTTAAAGGAACTTGTTTTCCAAGCATGCATCATCAATACTTGCTGAGTTGTTTTTCCTGTAATGTCATCAGATGATGAACTTGAGTCGTCTTTTCCGCATGATGCAATGTAAACCGTTGCAAGCATAGCCAATCCAAATAATACTTTTCTCATATTCTAATTTCAAATATAACGGAAAATCTAAAATTTCACAGAAAATCAGAATAAATTACATTGGTATTACCCAATTTCCGATCTTAAATCATTAATCACTTCCGCCGCCATCCGCAGTCCAAAAAGTGCAGGCATGAATGAAATGGTCCCATAAAATGATTTTTTGAAATTTGATCCATCCGTCAATCTTAAACTTTGTCTGTGCAATTCTCCATAGTTGTAAACTACCTTGAAACCACTGTAAATCTTGTGTTTGTGCAGGCGTTTCCTAACGTTTTTGGCGAAAGGACAATTATAAGACTCAGAAATGTCGCCCACAGTTACAGATGCCGCATCTGTCTTGCCACCCGCACCCATGCTGCTAATGAATCGCTGATTTTCTTCAACACAGGTTTTTATTAAATAGATTTTTGGGGACACTGAGTCGATGCAATCCATCACGTAATCGAATTGACTTTTACGTATCAACTGAATGTTGTCTTCTGGTCTTTGGAATTTGTCAATTACCGTTAAATTTAAGTTAGGATTGATATCCAGCAGCCTTTGTGCCATTACTTCCGCTTTGCCTTTTCCAACAGTAGAGGTCAATGCTGGCAACTGTCTATTTTTATTCGTCTTATCTACGATGTCGCCATCAATGATGGTCATATTTCCTACACCAGACCTACAAATGAATTCCGCTGCAAAGCTGCCTACGCCGCCCAAACCAACAACCAATACATTGGAGTTGATCAATTTTTGCAATTGCTCTTCACCAACAAGCAATTCGGTTCTTTCAAGCCATGAATAATCAATCATTTGCGCAAAAATAATGTCACATTTCTAAACTTCCATTGGAATGTTCTACTTTTTTCTTAACATTGACGTTGTGTTTAAGAAAAGTACTTTTTCCCTTGTAATTTTTTCGATTTTTGCCCTCGTAGCCAGTGTTTCAGCGCAAAATAGCCCCGTTTTTTTCTCTTCTCCCAAACTTTCTGCAATTTCTAAATTTGCATTTCTCAACAATAACTCTTTGAATGATGCTTTCCTAACAGATGAAAATGGGAAATTTTATGCATTGGTGCAGTTTTCAAGCAACTACAATCAAAATGAATTAAACGATTTGTCATCCCTCATGATCAATAAATATGGACATATTGCTCAGATGAGGTTGTCAATCAGTGACTTAAAAGAGTTGTCTACCGACGAGAGAATCGAACACATAGAATTATCGCATAAAATCAATTCCCCAAGGCCTCTCAACGATAAAGCAAGAGCTCACTCAAATGTTATTCAAGCTCAAATTTACAGAGGGTTGCAACCCAATCAACTTACTCGTGGGAAAGGTGTTTTAGTGGGAATTGTAGATATCGGATTTCAAACCGATCATCCTACTTTTTATAACGATAATGGCACTGCGTATCGGGTAAAACGCTTTTGGAATCAATCCAATAATGGTGGACAAGCGCCAAAACCATACAATTATGGAACCTTATATGCTACAGAAAATTCAATTCTATCGGCAATTGACGATGATGGGACTCACGGAACTCATGTTGCAGGAATATCTGCGGGATCGGGATTTCAATCTCCAAATAACTTATATGCCGGTGTAGCGCCAGAGGCGTCATTGGCTTTTGTTTCAATCAAATACAAAAATGATGTTTTGCCAGGAAGCGCCAAAGGTGATTTTGTTGTGGCCAATCCAACAATTTTGGATGGATTTGACTATTTGGTGAAATATGCTGATTCAATCAAACAACCTGTAACCTGTAATTTGAGCTGGGGTATGCATACTGGTCCCCATGATGGAACTTCTTTGTTTGACATTGCCGTGGAGAATATTTTGAAACAAGAAAGTCTTTGGGGGACAAAGCCTTTTGGAAGGACTATTATAGGTGCAAATGGCAATGATGGCAGGAACAATATGCACGTTTTTATTTCATTAAACAACGACACATTTCACACGTTGGCAATGGATAGAAGCCGTAAAAACTATAAAACAGAAGACGTTTATTGCGATTTTTGGGCTGAGAAAAATTCAACAATTGAAGTTCAAGTTTCATTGGTTGATTCACTCAATCAAACTGTTCATGAATCTCCATTTTATTCATTCAATCAAGACAATGTGTATGCTCAGAAACTTACAAATTCACAAGATTCAATCGTTTATACTTTGTCCTTTCAGAAAAACTACATCAATAACGGTAAATCTAACTGTTTAATGTCTATTCAATCTTCTGGACCTCATACGTTTATAAAATTGACATTTAGAGGGAAAGGAGAGGTGCATGGTTGGAATTCAGGTAGGACATTGGATTGGACGTCTGGGACATTTAGGAGTTATATCAAAGATTTGATTCCATCAAATTTTATTGAGGGTGATGAGAATAGTACCATGGGAGAAAATGGGGGGACAGGAAAATGGGTAACCAGTGTTGGCGCTTATACGAACAGAAATAGCTGGGTGAATTTTGAAGGAAACCCTAAAAGTGACTTGTCGTTGAATGTTGGCCAATTGGCCTCTTTTAGCAGTCGCGGTCCGGCCATTGATGGAAGAATTAAGCCAGATGTTGCAGCACCAGGACAATTGGTAGCTTCAGCGGTTCATACTCGCCAAGTACCAGGTTGGTTGACGAATGAAATTTTATACAAAACGCAGTACAATGGGAAGGATGTGGTTTGGGCATTGTTCAGTGGAACAAGTATGGCTGCCCCTCATGTGAACGGGGTAGCAGCTTTGATTTTACAAGTAGCACCGAATTTGAATTCGCAGGAAATGGCGCAAATTCTGAGATTGTCGGCAAAAAGAGACTCGTTTACCACGAACGATTCAAATAACAATTACGGATACGGCAAAGTTGATGCGTTAAATGCGTTGAAATATGCATTGGCGATGACTAAAGTTTCTTCCGTAGATAAAACAGATAAACCAATAGTTTATACAAATCGTAAAGAAATTATAGTAAATAATTTAAACGGTATTAATGAAATTATTAGTTTAAGTATTTATGATATTTCAGGAAGAGAAATTTTCAAGTCCAAATCAAACACCATGAAATTTCAATTGGATAAAGAAATTCCTGAAGGTATTTATTTCTATCAAATAAGGCTCTCAGGCAGAAAAATTACTGGAAAATTATTGTTTTAGGTGTTTTGATCGTTTTTCCAATTGATATAAGATTGGATATGTCGGTCTTTTTTATTGTCGTATATATCTGAAATTGTCACCATAATTCCAGTTTCTTCAACTTCTCCGAAGTGATGATTCACAGCCGTACCAAAGGTTTTCATGGTTGGACTAAGGTTCATATAGCTATTGAACAAAGGCGGTATGTTTTCACCTAAAGCCCTTACTTTTAAATTCAAAATTTGATGGGCTTCTTTGTATGAAAGTCCTTTGATTTCCGAAATGAAATCTGAATGTTCAAATTGGGTATGAATTGGATGAGTGGGAGTTGCAAGTTTTTCATTATCAGGGAATAATGAATGCATAAATTCGAGGATGTAATCTCTAGCCTCGGCATTAAAATCAGTATACATTGTGATTTTCCCAAAGAAGTAATTCATATCGGGATTATCAATAACCAAAGCACCCAAACCATCCCACAAATTGTCGAGAGAGAATAAACCTTTTCTATTTTCAGCACTTGGTTGATAATCGGGTTGAACGAAACTTCGTCCAAGTTCAATGGTTTTTGGGAAGTAATCTTTTTTAAGTTTGTCTGAAAAATTGAAGATTTCGGTGGTTGATAAATGATAATTACCTTGTTCATCTTGGGCATCTTTGCACAAAATAAAGCGATATCCTCCAACAATGGCTTCATCGGTTGGGTTCCATACAATGAGTTGTTGGTAAGCAAAATCCCCTGTATCAAACTCATCGAGATCATAGCTCTTACCAGTGCCACCGCCGGCTTGACGGAAAGAAATTTCTCTCAATCGTCCTACTTCTTTTAATAAGTTCGGTTTATTGTTGCCATTGAAGATATAAATATGGTTTCCAACATTGTTCGTAGGACGAACAAAGATCTCTGATGTCAATTCAGATTTTAATATTGTTTTGTCTATAGGATCAATAATTGGTTGCATTGTTTTAAGTATTTCAAGATTGCGAAAAAGACAAATCTAAATTATTTTTCAATTGGTAAACATGGCTTTTTACTTTTTGTGCGTCTTCCCAGATCGATTTTATGTTGAAAGCGGTATGCGGTATTGGTTTTCCGAAAGATAAAACAATGTTTTTACCTTTTTGTTTGTACATTTCATCGGGAAGGGTAAACATTTCAATGTTAAATTTTATTTTAAACCATTTTCTAAGGTTTGCAATTCTGTAAAATCTTTTTGAATTGGCACCTTCAATGTATGTTGGAACAATGGGAAGTTGATTTACAATACTTTGTTTAATCACGCTTTTTTGCCAATCAAGATCCACTATTTTGCCATTAATTTTTCTTGAACACAAACCTGCAGGAAAGATCAATATGGCTTTTCCGGACTTGTATTCATCGGCAATAATCGATAAATTTTTCTTAGCAGTGCTTCCAAGTTTGTTCACTGGTATAAAATTGTCTTTCAATGGATCTAAATGCATCAAAATATCGTTGGCCAGAAATTTAAAATCGGTTCTAACATTGGCCACCGCCACCATTAATGCCATTCCATCTAAACCGCCCAATGGGTGATTGGCTGCAATGATACAGCCTCCATGCTGTGGTATATTCTCCAAACCCTTGAATTCCAAAGTTGCTCCCATATAATCTATGGTGAATTTTGCAAAATCAACCCCTTTTAAATTTTCACCAGCCCTTAAGACATGGTTCATTTCTTCCTGGTGGATAAAGCGTTTTAACCAAGAGGTGACAAACTTTGGAATCCATTTATTGAGGACAGGACTTTTGTCTTGCAAAATTTTATCTATATCGATTTGCAAGGCTTTGCCCATTATGCTCCTAAAATTGCTTTTTTGGTTTGATCAAGAATATCAAAGGCATTTGCCGATGAATCAGATTCTGAATAAACCCTTAACACTGGTTCTGTACCACTAGGACGAATCATCACCCAACTGCCATTGCTGAGTCTGAATTTAAATCCGTCGGTATCTTCTATCCCGTCAATTTGATAGTCGCCAAAGTTTTTATAAAATCCTGATTTGCAATTTCTTATAATATCTTCTTTCAACTCATTGTTTAAGTGAAGATCGTATCTTTCTACTGCAAAAGAACCTACTTTTTCATAAATATCAGCAATCAATTGTGAAATGGTTTTGCCTGTTTTTGCCATGTATTCCATCAATACCAATCCCATCCAAACACCATCTCTCTCAGGAATATGTCCTTTAATAGCAATACCTCCACTTTCTTCCGCACCAATTAATACATCATCTGTAACCATATATTCGCAGATGTACTTAAATCCAATTTTGGTTGTGATTGATTCGAGGCCTTTTAATTCACACAATTTTTGAACTTTGTCACTCACAGAAAAGCTCTTAACCACTTTGCCAGAATAACCTTTGAAAGTAGTTAGATATTCAATGAGCAATAATATCAAGTGATGACTATCAACAAATTGTCCTTTCTCATCAAAAAAGCCGATTCTGTCAGCATCTCCATCAGTGGCCAAACCACAGCTAAATTGAGGATTATTGGCAATTAATTCTGAAATTTCAGGAAGATTTTTAAGGATAGGTTCTGGTGCGCGACCATTAAATCCTGGATTTTGATCTCCGTGGAGAATGGTGCTTTTTGGCAATAAACGTTTTACAAGATTTCTGCCTGCGCCAAACATAGCATCGTAAACCAAATTATGAGAAATTTGATCTAAAGCAACCATGTCGAACGAATTTTGACAGTGGTCCAAATACATTTGTTCAAAATCTCAATATTCAATCATGCCTTCATTGAACAATGCTTCAAATGAAGTGTTTTCAGATATTTCTGCATTGGGAATATAAGATTCAACTTTTGTAACTTCTGAGGGGATAGCGGGTCCGCCGTAATTGGCTTTGATTTTATAGCCATTATACGATGGAGGATTGTGAGATGCTGTT